>JBHJIP010000168.1:0-41934 GCA_050043365.1 Leptolyngbyaceae cyanobacterium | reverse complement strand
TGGAGAGGAGGATGCTCCATGAGCTTAGTTCTAAGTTGGGGAACTTGAGCTTCTCATGGAGTGCCTCTTTCAAAAACCTCTGTCTCAAATGAGACTCACCTATTCAAAGGGGTTGCAGGACTTTTCTGCACCACTAAGGATAGAAACCAAATGACTGAACGTAATCTTCCTCCTGTAAAGTATTCACCTTCTCTTTAAGTGACTTTATTTCGTTGGTAATTTTATCTTTCTCGCTGGATAGATCAGAGATTTTTGCCTTTTTCGAGTTTATATCTTTGGTCAAGCAAGCACTCAATTCATCTTGAGAGTAAAGGCCTGAGTATTTTTCTGATAAAGCTTCATATTCTTTGTCCAGAGCAGAGATTTTTATTTCTTTTAAATGAATGTCTTCTGATATGCTTTTTTGATATTCCTCCTGAGAGGACAAGCTATCATACCTATTTAATTTTTTCTTGAACTTGTCTCTTTGTTTGCTGGTTTTATTTAGATGGTATGCCAAAATAAAAATTATTGATAAAAGCAGAATGTATGTCATGAGTTATGGTTTTCGCCGCTAAAATTAGGACGCTCAATTTCTACTGCGCCTATGTTCCTAATGTTACTGTTTTCTTAACTTGTGCCGCCAACGATCCGCTTCCCGTATCTGCAAAAGCCAGTGGGCAATGCCCACCACATCCATATCACTACCCAGGTCTGAATGCCCAACTACCGCCGCACCTACAGTTCTGGTAGTACCGTTTTCTTAACCTGTGTCACCTACAACCGGCTTCCACTCTTTGCAGAGGCGCTGAACGTAAAGCGGTTACGTCAAGCATTTGAACAAGCCAAAAACGAAGCTCCATTTGAAATCGTTGCTGCCGCTATATTGCCGGATCATTTGCACTTCATCTGGACTTTGCCCCCAAATGACAGCAACTATTCCAAGCGAATCGGACGGATAAAAGTCTTGTTTACGCGATCGTTGAAAGGACAGAGCCTCCAGGAGACGAATCTTTCTCCCTCACGTCGTAAGCATCGAGAAAGTAATGTATGGCAACGGCGATTTTGGGAGCAGACGATTTGCGATGATGAGGCTTTGGCAGGTTATCTAGACTACATTCACTACAATCCGGTCAAGCATGGTTTGGTAAGTTGCCTACATTTGTGGCCCCATTCAAGTTTTCATAAATGGGTTCGACAGGGACACTACCCACATGATTGGGCGTGCCAGTGTGGTGGCGAAGAAGCCAGGTTGAACTTCTCCCGTATTACTGAATCCGTTGGGGAATAGACAAAGGCGGTTTCCAACCCACCCAAAGAATCCAACGGTGGGCAGTGCCCACCCTACCGGTCTCAGGCGGAATGAGCTGACTTGGGATTCGGTAGCTTCAGGGTAATCAGCTCCGCCAACAGCACAAATACCGCCGAAGCCCACAGACACCCCACCAGTCCATAAAACTGAAAAATCAACCCTGAACAGACCGTCCCCAACAGCCGTCCCCCAGAATTGGCCATGTAGTAAAAGCCCACATTCAGCGACACCTTTTCGTCCTCGGTGTAGGCCAACACCAAGTAAGAATGCACCGCCGAGTTAAAGGCAAACACCAAGCCAAACACCATTAGCCCCACCACAATGGTGGGACCCGCCGGGAGTTGGGTTTGGAGGGCGATCGCGATCGCCCCAGGAATCGCCGTCAATAGCCCCGTCCAAAACCGAATCGTCCCAGCCTGGGGCGGTTTGCCCGAGCCAAACTGCTTCAGCAGTGCCGGAGCCAGGGACTGGATCATGCCGTAGCCAATCACCCAGGTGGCCATAAAGCCCCCCACCTGCTCAAACTGCCAATTCAAGACGCCGTAGAGAAAGACCGGTAAGCCCACCACAAACCAGACATCCCGCGCCCCAAACAAAAAGAACCTGGCCCCCGAGAGGATGTTGATTTCAGGACTTTTAGATAGGAGCTGCTAGAACGGCACCTAGGCTTTGACCTTGCCCAAGCCCGACGGCAAGAAGGGGCTAGAGAGCAGGATCACCATTAGCCCCGCCGCCATAATCAGCAAGGCCGACACATAGCCAAACACCCCCAGCAACACGCTGCCGAGGAAAAAACCCACCCCTTTCAAGGCATTTTTAGACCCAGTCAGGATGGCCACCCACTTGAACAGGGCCGACTGGGCATCTTGGGGAATTACCAGCCGCACCGCACTTTTGGAACTCATCTTGGCGAGATCCTTGGCAATGCCAGAGAAGGCCTGGGCCACCATCACATAGGGGACAGCGAGGGCGATCGCCCAAGATTCGTTCACGGGCGTCATCATCACCAGGGCGACAACTTGCAGGGCAATGCCCCCATAAAGGGTGAGCTTGATGCCAAATCGTGCCCCCAGCCAGCCGCCAAACAAGTTGGTGACGATGCCAAAGATTTCGTAGAACAAAAACAGCATCGCCACTTCCAGCGGCGTATAGCCCAAAGTGTGGAAATAGAGCAACACCAGCATCCGCAGCGCCCCGTCCGTGACGGTAAAGCCCCAATAGGCGGCGGTGATCAGGGCATAGTTGCGAATGCCGATTAGATTTTGCGTGGTCGAGGTCATAACGCCACCTTGCGGGCCAGTTCCGCCATGCGGTTTACATAGCCCCACTCGTTGTCATACCAGGCCAACACCTTCACCTGGGTGCCATCCACCACCATCGTCGAGAGCGCATCAATGGTGGAAGAGTGGGGGTCGTCCTTATAGTCGATGGACACCAGGGGGCGGGTTTCGTAACCAAGGATGTTTTGTAATGGGCCATTCGCCGCTGCTTCAAACAGTTGATTGACTTCCTCAACTGTGGTGGGGCGTTCCACCTCAAACACGCAGTCGGTCAAAGAGGCGTTGAGCAAAGGCACCCGCACCGCTAATCCGTTGAGCTTGCCCTTGAGTTCGGGGTAGATCATGGCGATCGCCGTCGCCGATCCGGTCGTGGTCGGCACGAGGGACAAGCTGTTGGCCCTGGCCCGCCGCAAATCTTTGTGGGGGGCATCGACGATGGTCTGGGTGTTGGTGATGTCGTGGATGGTGGTGATCACCCCATGGCGAATGCCCAGCCCGTCCTGGATCACCTTCACCACTGGGGCCAAACAGTTGGTGGTGCAGGAAGCCGCCGTCAACAAGTGATGCTGCTCGGGGTCATAGAGGTGATCGTTAATGCCCATGACAATATTCAGGGCCTCTTCTTTCACCGGCGCGGCCACAATTACCTTGCTTACCCCACATTGGAAATAGGAATTTAACAGCTTGGGAGTGCGAAATTGCCCCGAGCATTCCAACACCAGGTCGACCCCCAGGTCTGCCCAAGGTACCTCCCCAGGGGTGCCATGGTCGCTAAAGCTGAGAACGCGATCGCCCATGCGAATTTGGTCCGGGGCAATGGCTTCGACCTCTCGATCCCAGCGACCATGGACTGAGTCAAAGGTGAGCAGGTGAGCCGCAACGGCACTGCCCCCTTTGATTTCATTGATATGAATAAACTCCAGCTCGGGCCAGTCCCAGGCCACCCGCAAAACCAGGCGACCCATCCGACCAAATCCGTTAATGCCAACGCGGACCATCGCACACTCCTAATTCAGCACTTCGACCTCCCCTCCTGGGAGCTATCCGTTAGGCAGAACTCTACACAAGACTTGTATAGAAAGGGTTCTGGCCTCAATCGCAAGGGGTAACACTTCTAAATCGGTCCCTAAAGGAATTGATTTTTGCCAGCTTCGCCCCTGTCGTCTTACCGTGCGCATTCGCGACCAACCCGCATCTCCCTTTCGGGGGGTTTGGGGGAGTTAGGCCCCCATAGCAGGGGGTTTGGGGGCCAGCCCCCAATTCCGATATTGGCTCTTCTGGGGGAAAAGCAACTTGCAAACTCCTCTTCTAAAAAGCGATAGAACGACTTTTGCGTAAAGAACAGCTCCTGGGAGGAGTGCCCGCAGGGCAGGGCGGTTCAGCGTCCCAACTCCCCTGCCAAGACAAGTATCAAAATCATCATTTCAAATTCAGTTGAAATGGACAAGTCTTCTAAATCACATTTCCCCGCCCCCACCCCATCACTCCCCACAAGGAGTCGCAGGCACCATGGGACTAAACCGACGAAAATCCGCCAAATGCTGCTCTAGCAGGGCCAACTGCGGCAGGTTGAGACTGTAGTAAATCCATTTACCAGACTGGCGCGATCTCACCAACTGAGCTACCTTGAGGGTCTTGAGGTGAAACGACAACTTCGATGGCGAGACATTCAACTGATTGCAAAGGTCACAGACACAAAGTTCCTGAGCTCGCAGCAGATCGAGCACTTGGAAGCGTAGCGGATCGGCGATCGCTCGAAACCCCTGGATCAGGTGCTCCGATGTTTCAGCGGTGAGGGTCGCCATAGCAATTCTTGAAATGACAGCCTCATTCTATTCCTTGAGGAAGATCAACAGACATTGCTTGCCATACAAATTGCCCGACCATGGATCTGATTGTGACGGCAGACCCAGTTTGGATGCAGCGATCGGTGCAGCCTCTGGAGCAGGTTGCAGAATCCTAGAGCGCATCATCAACGACCGGCAAGAACCTTGCCCAGGCGTGGTCATGCCTAATCAACAAGCGTTTCGTCGTTAGTTACCGCCCTAATCACAAATTTCGGCGCGCTCCACAAATACTTCTAACAGATAGGCTGTTTGCGGTTGGCTCTCTTCCGGGAACTTAAATGCATTCGCCCAGGTATTCACGCCATCGGTTTGAGCCCAGGCATCCAAGGCGTCGTTGCCTGTACTTTTTAAGAGCTTTACCGATCCCTCGATCAGATTGCCTTCTGCATTGACCAATGCTGCGACTAGGCCATCTTGATCGATGCTAGGACAGGCTTCCTGGCTAGGAACATAGGCTAAGGGCAGCCGCTCCGCTGGCAAGGGCTGGGCTTGGGGAGAGATTTCACCTTGGTCAAGTTGCTCAAACCAACGTCCCCAAGCCTCTTCTAAGGTGTCGCTGTTGTAGGCAAAGCCCTGCTCGGCCGCAGGGCGCTGGCCAGAGGCGTTACCCTCGGCAGGACTGTTGGGATCAAGGGCTAAATCCTGGGCAGAGGATTCGGTTGGGGTAGAGGCCGCAGCGTCGGACGGGGTGCTTGCATCTGCGGTGGCATCTTCGGCGGGGGTAGAGGCCGTCTCGTCCGGCGTGGTTGCAGTTGCAGGGGTATTGCGCTCTGTGGTGCCCCCTGTTGGTAAGGGAGTACCAGGACCAATGGTTGTCCTAAAGGGAATTTGCTGGGTAAACGTAGTGCGGGGATGAGGCCCTCTCCGGGTCGTCGTCGTTGCGGTGTTGTCTCTAGGTGAAAAAGGGACTGACTGAGTCGGCGGCGCAGTCGTTTCGAAGTCGTCTAAAGACGAGAGGCTGTAAAAAGAGTTTGAGAAATCGGGTAAATGGCGCTGCTGCTCTTCTGGGGTGAGTTCCACAAGAGGAACGCGGCGGTTCGTTGCCAATGCATCTGGATCCGCAAGGGTATCTAAATTGAGGTTTGAAAACGTGGGGCCAGCCGCAAACAAAACCCCATGAAACCCGACCGAGATGGCTCCGGCAATCCAAGTGGGCTGCAGCACAAGGGCGCGCCAGCGGGCAAGTTTAGAAGATCGGTCAGAAGCCATAGCGGTAGGATCCTTCAACGAAGCAGGGGCAGGAAACCCTGTAGAGACAAACGTTGTAGCTCACTTAGCAGCCCCAATCAGAGAAGCTGGCTTATAGCCTAGCCGATGAATGGCTCAACAGTGGACGATTAGCAGGGAAAAGTAGGGCAGTGATAACCGAGGGTGATTACTCAAATCGTCATAGATAAGTTGGCTGGGGCCACTGATATGGACCACGACTCGACTTCGGCTGAGCAGTTCCCGCTTTTGTAAGATTTCCCAAACTTGGGGATAGACTGCCGCGACCTTCATTAAAACCAAAACTTCCGCTTGATCTAGGGCCGTTTCTAGGGTGTCTAGGGCGTGCATCGCGGGCAAAATCGTCAGCCGCTGATGTTGCACAGTCAGAGGTTTACCTAGGGCAGCGGCGGCAGCGAGAGGCGAGCACACCCCTGGAATGGTAATGACCTGCACGTCAGGCTGTTGTTGCTGCACTGCCTGGGCTAGGTAGGTAAAGGTGCTGTAAAAGCTGGCGTCTCCCTCAGTGGCAAAGACCACATCTTGTCCCTGGGTCAAATGTAGGTTGACCTGGGAGGCGGCCTGTTGCCAAGCGGTTTCAAGGGTTGTGGCCTCCTGCACATAGGGGAACCAGAGGGGGAGCTGCACCTGATCCGAATTGAGCCAGGGGGCAATGATGGTTTGGGCCATACCGGGTCGATCCGCTCGACCGGCAGGAAAAGCGACCACAGGACAGCGCCGCAAGCAGTTCAGGGCTTTGACGGTGATTAGTTCTGGATCCCCAGGTCCGACGCCAATGCCCCAGAGCTGTCCGAGCCGGTCAACCATGGACACTCCTTCGCGGGTGGTCCCCAAAAGGGAGCAGCCCTCCGATAATAAAGACTGGTTTCAATGGATTTACAGACGCTGATGGCATTACCGACGGTGATCATACCCGGTTATTTAGCTGGGGCCGCCCCATACGCACCGATGGTGGGTCACTTAAAACAGCATGGGATTACTGCGGTCACGGTGCCGCTTACCCGAGGCAGTTGGTTTCCGACGTTGGGGGGGCGATCGGTGCAGCCGATTTTGGCGGCGATCGCCAATACCGTCAGTCGCCTTAAGGCTGATACGGGATGCGATCGCGTCAACTTGGTGGGCCATTCGGCGGGGGGGTGGATTGCCCGCATCTACCTGGGAGAGCACCCCTACGACACTCACGCTGTTGATCAGAATCGCCAAAACTGCTGGGCGGGTCGCCAGCAAGTCCACACCTTGCTGACCCTAGGCACCCCCCACACCAGTCAAGAACGCTGGACTCGACGCAATCTCGATTTTGTCAATCAGACCTACCCAGGGGCCTTTTACGAGTCGCTCCGTTATGTATGCGTGGCCAGCAAGGCGGTTTACGGCCAACGCTGGCGCACTTGGTTTACCTACAACAGCTATCAGCTCACCAGCGGTGAAGGGGCCACCTGGGGCGACGGCATTACCCCGGTAGAAGCCGCCCACTTAGAGGGGGCCGAAAATCTCACCCTAGGGGATGTCTATCATTCCCCTAAACCTGGAGCGGCCTGGTATGGATCCGCTGAGATCGTGACGCAATGGGCCAAGTATCTCCATTAACTTGCGATTCGGGCTCCCCCCACTTCCTCTTCAGAACCTTAATTAAATTCAGTCCCTAAAGGAACTGATGGTTGCCAGCAATCGGACAAAATTGCCCTCGTCTATCCTCATCCCTGGCGTCTTACCGTGCGCACTCACGACCCAACCCGCATTCCCTTTCGGGGGGTTTGGGGGAGTTAGGCCCCCATATCAGGGGGTTTGGGGGCCAGCCCCCAATTCTGACTTCCGGTTACGGTACTTCTATCTACACCGATTCGCCAAACCACGGCGACTGTAGGGACCTACGAAGGAACCAAGACCGTGGGTCTCATCACCCCTTTAAGGGCTGTCTCCCTGGTTCCTCTAACCATTGTCTTCTAAAATCTTCGGCACTTTGAAATAGTCGCCCTCTTGTTCCGGGGCATTTTTGAAAATCCCTTCCCGATCAGAAAAGGTTTCGAGGCGATCGCTGCGGGTGATATTACTCACCTCTATGGCGCGGGTAGTGGGGGGCACATCTGCTGTATCCAGTTCACTCAGCTGTTCCACATAGTCCAAAATACTGTTGAGCTGAGTGGTGAACTGAGTTTCTTCTTCAGAATTCAGGTCTAGGCGGGCTAAGTTAGCCACTTTACGGACCTGTTCAATATCAATCATGGGTTGAAACGGGTTGGGTTGTAGCTGGGACGAACGGGGCTTATGTCAGTCCCTATGGTAAAGCCAAACGTTTTGTTGACACGCGGAGCAGCGCCCCAATCCAGTTTTGTGCAGACCGGTCTCCTTGGGAGATTTCTAGACAAGAATTTACCTTGTTAGGGGTAGGTCTTGTGCCTACCCTCCGCCGACCGCCCTGAATATACCGATTGCTCGATTCGTGCCTTCCGATCTGTTATTGAGAGCACCCACAAGAGGTGCCCCTACATCGATTATCGCGAAGCGTCAGCACCACAGCCAGGTATTGTCTTTTCAAGAAATGTCCTTATCAAGGCGTGATCGAACTTTAATCAAACTGGGGCGGAGATTCTGAAGGAGACAAACGACCCGGATCGCTGGGGGTGGGGCTACCAAAGGGGGCTTCCCCACCGCCGCCATCTTCCCCGCCACCGCCACCGTCTTGCCCAGCCGCTGCCGCCGCTGCCGCCGCCGCTTCTGCTGCCGCCGTTGCCGGATCGGTCGGGGTCGGATCAAAGGTTTCCACTGTCACCGATCGCACCAACGGTTCACCCACGCCATTGGTCACAGAGAGGGTGACTGTCACAGTTCCCGGCTCTTGACTGAGGGGGAACGGAGCGCTCCCCGCTAAACCGACAGTTCCAGGCGCGGGCTGCAATTCGGCCTGGGCCGTTGCCCCCCCCTCAATCTGCCAACTGATCACCATGATCGGTAAGGGTTGCCCCTGGTCCACAGGCACCAGATATTTCGGTTGGGCATCTTGACCGTTGATTTGGAAGGAGACTAACTGAATCGGACGCGGAATCACTTTGATGATGTCGGTTGCCTTGGCCTCTAGCTCCAGTCCGGGTTCGCTCAGGACTAAGGGGCGTAGCTCAAAGGTATATTCCCCCACATCCCCAATGCCCGTGGCGACATTTCGACAAATAAGCTGAGCAGCAACGGCACAGCGGGCATTCAGTTCTTCAGGAATCGCAAATTCGCCGGTTTCTGGATCGCGGAAACTAAACCGACGACCCCCCAGAACGGTGCCATCTTGCTGCTGCACCACTAAGAGCAAGTCCTGCAGGTTCTCCGGCGCGTTCAGAACCCAATTCAGGCGAATCCCCTCTTCGGTTAAGGGAGGAATTCCCTGGGGATTTTCCGCATCAAAGGGGGTGCCAAACTCGGCGTACTGGGTTTGACCGGGCACCAGCTCGACCACTTCAGGTAGGGGAATCGGCTCAATGACAATGGTGTCTGTTTGAACCGGGGGCAGGGCCGCTGCCGATTGCCCCTTGGGAATGACGGTCAATTGAAAAATATATTCACCGGGTTCGCGGGCATCGGTGTAGACGTTACGGCAGTTGAGCAGTCGCGCCTCTAGGGTGCAAAAGGGGGCCAGGTTAGGGGGCAGCTCTTCCCCAGAGAGGTCATAGGTGAGGGGGCCGCTGAGCACCGCCCCGTCAGGGGAGACGCCGACCAGGCGCAGGGGTTGAATTTGCTGGGGATGGCGAATTTGCCAACCCACATGGGCGCGATCGCCCTTCGCAGCAGCATAGCGATCGTCCTCGACGAAAAACTCTAGGGTCTGGGGCACGGCGGGCGGCTTAAAAAAGACCAGCCAGATTAACCACACCAAAACCCCAAGAACGCCGAGGATGCCGATGAGGGCCAAGAGCAAATGCCACCAGGGGCGGGGTAACCAAGTGAAATAGCCCTGAAATCGATTGTTGGGCAGGGGCAGGGTCTCAACGTCGGTGAGATCGACCTGAAAGGTGAGCAGCCGCCCGCCTCCAATTAGGGGCCGACGGCGGTCAGGAGCCGGGATTTCGGTGAACCCCACCTGGCGGGTTTGGCGGTGAGCCAGCTCAATCACCCCTGTATCCAAACTGTAGGTGCAGAAATCAGGCTCCTCTAGATCTCGACCCGCGATCGCCACGGTCCGGGCGCTATTCCCCTGGTTGTTGAGCAATAGTTGAAACTGAGCGGGTTGGGTGCTGACCTGCCGGCTAACCGTGATCAACTCTGCCTGGAGCTGGTAAATCGGTAGGACTCTGAGATAAATCAGGTCCAGCAGGGCTAGGTCGGGGTTGTTTTCCGACAGCAGCTGTAGGGTCGGGGTATAGGTGTCGGCTAATGCCTCCAACGGTGGCATCAGGGTCAGACTGATTAGCCCCTGATCCCCTGGGTTCAGGGCCAGACTATCCCCCACCGCCAACATGCCCAGACCTTCGGTGTCTTGGGGGTAGGTCAGGCGATACCAACTGACGGGCAGATCTAAACAAGTGAGGCGGAAGCGATCCACCCGCTCTGAGCGGTTGAATACTCTGACCTGAAACTCCAGCGTTCCCCCAGGCGGAATTTCTAACGGCTCCTGGGCCTGACTGACTGGGGTAATGGCAAAGGTGGGATCGGCGGTTTGGGTGCGATCTTGCAACTGCGGTAAAACTTGCAGTTGCTGAGCATATTGAATCGGCGGCAGCTCTGGATAGTGATCAGGCGCTTCGACCACGATCAGATAGTCAAAGGTGCCGGGCAATGCCGTCTCCGGCACATTAAAGGCCAGCACCACCTCACCACTTTGGCCAGGAGCCAAGGCCAAAGACCCCTGACTCTCGGGGCACCAAGGCCGCAGATAGGGAGACATGTCATTGATATAGACATGAATAATGGCGCTTTGGGTGCCTTGATTGCTGACGGTAATGCCCAGCTCAAACACCTGCCCCGCCACCACGAGGTCACTGCCAGCAGAACTCAAGATCACGGCCAGGGGCTTAGCCGGGGTCAGGGTTTGTAGGAGTGAATCCGCCAGGGGCTGCTGACGGCGACTAGGGGAATAGGCTTGGTAGGCATCTTTGCCCACGGAAGCCACGAGTCCCTTTTGAATCAGCTCGGCCAGGAGCGATCGCACCTGAATATCCGGTTCCCCAACTTCGGCTGCGATCGCCTGAAAGTTAACCGTGCCCTGGCGCATCATCCAGATCACCAGTTGCCGCTGTCGCTCGGGCAACCCCAACAACGCCGTCATGCTCTCTGAGCTGGCGGCATTACGGGCATCCCGGCGGGGCAAGGGCGTTTCGGTCATAGAGGGGATTTAAAGCAGTTGATTAAAAAACCAAGGGAAATCGATGTGGGTCGTTAATAAAAACACTATTAGGGAGAGCTAGTACTGCATTCTCCTGGGGGTAAATTGCTTGCTCGAATTCGACGAGATTGCACCTTCACGGTGCCGTTGTCGAGGCCATAGGCCACCAAAACCCGGCGTGGGGTTTGCAAGACATCGACTGCCGTTACCGGCTGGCGAAAGGTCTTGAGCCGCTGACCCTCTTGGGCATCTGAACGGCGACGACCTTGGCTATTGAGGGGCCAAAGCATCACCCGTCCATCATCGCCCCCACTCACCAGGTAACAGCCATCGGCACTCAGGGCTACCGTGCGCACCGGCTCTCCCCCATGGCCCGTCAACCAATCGTCAATTAGTTCACAGGGACGGTTGTTGCTGTTGTTTAGAATTGGGCTCTCCGCCTCTGCCTCAAGATTGCTGCCGGTGGGCAAGCAATTACTGACATTCCAAAGACTCATGCGGCCTTGGTTATCAGCCACCGCCAGGAGGTTGGGCTTTTGACTCGCCGTGGCCACATCCAGAATATATTGATTGCCGTCTCCACTCGGATAGTTGCTGAAATTCAGAGCAGCGCCACCGCTGAGGTTGACCAGGGTGAGTCGATTGAACCGACCCGCGACCGCTAAATGACTCTGGGCAGGCCCCAATAGGGTCATCGACTGAATCGCAAAACCCAGATCGATGCTGTCTAGGGGCTCGGATTGGGTCAGCGGCGCTAGGGAAGAGACATCCCACGCCAGTACTTGACCGCTGCCGTGCCCACTCAATAGGATTTGCCCTTGGTTGGGTAGGGCCAAATCAAAGATGCGATCGTCCCGGTTAAAAGAGAGGCTGTATTCGCGATCGAGCAGCAGATCCCATCCCTTGATATCTCCGTTTTCAAACCCGACCCAAAGCTGGTTGTTATCAACGGGGCGATATTGCGCCACCCGCACGGCCTTGTCGGTGCGAATCAATTGCCGACGACCGACGATTTCCCGGTGATCAATCCGCCATCGCCGCAGGCTCTGATCATCGGAGGCGCTGAGTAATTCTTCCCCCTGACCACTAAAGCTGAGGCTATTAATGGTGTTCCGATGCCCTTGATTGGCATAGAACCACCACAGCAGCAGCACCAGGACTAGACTGGCAACACCACTAAAGATTTGCAGCCAGAACGGAATCACCGGGAAGATCTCAAGGTCCAGGGTGGATTGAGTCTGGCGAAAATCGACTGTTGGGTCGCTTAACGCACCTTGCACCTGAATGCGTTGCCGCCGAGGCCACCCCAACCAGGGCAAACGCCGACAGACCGTTAGGGTGAGGGACCTGGCTTCACCCGGCGCAAGGGTACATTCGGCTGGGTCCACTGCTAAGCGGGGTTGCCAGTTGGGCGAGGGTTCGGCTATTTCCTCGGGATTCTCGGGCACTACAGGCTGCGGTTCTAGCTCAACAGCGATCCCCAACGCTTCGGGGTCAGGGGCGGTTAAGGCATCTAACTGCTGCTGTTCGCGGCGGCTTTCGTAGGTTGCAGCAGTTTGAAGCTGCTGGTCGCCATTACTTTGGTTGCTGGCCTGCAAGTCAAAGCTGGCGATCGCCACCGCTGGATTACGCCATCGCTTCGGTTCAGGGGGCAGGGTGGCCTTGGGCTGAGGGCAATCTAGGACCACATGGCCCTGGGGTAAGACCGTGAGGGTGGCCTCCGTTTGCACCGCCATGGTTTGGGGCTGCTTGGCCTCAATCAGAATGTCATAGCTGCCCTTGGGTGCCTTGGCGGGCTGGGGCAACTGGCAGACAAACTGAACGTCTGTTTCTTTCCCCGCTGGCAAGTGGAGATGTTTCTCGACCCCATCTGGGAACCAAGCCAGCGGCAAGCCCTGCAGGTTCAGCGTCACATCCACCGCCTGACGATTTAAGTTTTGAACCTGCAGCGGAATTTCGAGGCTGCTGCTGGGGTAGGTCTGAAAACTGCGATTGGGCATGACCAGTCGCGGCGGCAATCGACTGCTGCCCTGAATCGCCAGGCGCAACACCCGTCGATCTTCGTTGCGCAGCTCTAGGGAAAAGACCCGCACATTTAGGTTCATGGTGCCGCTAAAGCCGCTGGGCACCGGCGGAATCGCCAGCAAATCTACCTGGAAACGGGTGCGCGCCCCCGCCGGAATTTTGGAAGACACCTCTGGAGCCACCCGATACCAGTCAGGGGCCGCCTGGGTCTCGGCCCCCGCTGCCGTCAGCTCAAGCTGAAAGCTGGCAAAGGTGCTGCTGGTATTGTGAACGGTCACCTCAAAGCTGACTGGGGGGCCTTCGGGATGATAAGTGAGGACCTCCGTGGAAAGGGTCGTCGTGAGGGATTCAGTGAGCATCGGTTATTCCCCCGAGATACGCGTTTGGAGGCTGTCGGTTCCAACTGTGGGGCTGACGCTGGGAGCGGCCACCTGCAGCGCACTCAAATGGCGACGATGCTGGGCGTAGTGCAGCATGTTGATGCCCAGTTCCTGGGAAGATCGCAGGGTTTCGCGCGATCGCTGCAGGCTGGCATCCACCGTCCAGGCCGTGGCTAGAGGCCCCAGCACCCCGATTAAGCCTCCCCAGCTCCTCACCTGTAAAGGATAGTCATCAATCACGGGCCAACTTGAAAACAAAAAGGGCTGGCGACGTAAAGGATGGTCGCGTTCAACCGTACCCAGGCCCTGAATCGGGTAGCCCATCTGGTTGGCTAGGGCCGTCAAGGGTTGAAAGGCCAGGGCGACTTGCTGGGCGATATTGCCCTGGACCGCTTGGTACTCCTGAGCCAAGGACGCCTGGAGGGCATCCGGCAAGTCCTCTTGCCGAGCACTGGAGATCGCCGCCTGCAATTCCTGCGCCAGCGGGTACAGATTAGGGAGCGACGTCTTCTCCAAGTCAAAAGCCACCATCAAAGTCCCCCCCTGGTGAAGGTGCTGACTGAGCAGACCTAGGGTATCTGAAGCCAACTGCGTCGCCCGAGCCGCCGGCAAGTAAACCCAGTCCCAAGTCGAGGGTTCAGCGCTGTCGATCAAAGACAGGGGGGGAGCTGCCGCCATTTTGGAATAGAGACCCGATAAGCTATCGCCTAAACCCGCCAAATTCTGCCTAAGGGCATCAGTGGCTTGCTCAGAGCCTAAGGGCACATAGGCCATCTGCACCCGGGCTTGGGCCGTAGCCTGGGCCTGGGAGCGATACCGCAGATCAACCTGGTTCAGACCCGGTGCTAGCACATCTTCTGGGGTGGTGATTGCCCCCTTACCCCCCTGAATTTGGAGACGGCAGAGTTCAATGTCCTCCGGCTCAGGATGGGTGGTTTCTACCAGGGAAAAGGTTTCCGGCTGCCCGCCAGCGGCAACGCCGCCCCCGATCCGTTCCGTCGGATCAGAGTATCGCAGCACTAAGATAACGGTTGCTACGCTGCCGACGGTCGGCTCAGATTGAAGGCGAAAAGACTCAGCCTTGGGAACCACAATTGGGTTGCCGTCGCGATCAATCGCTACCCCTGGCTGCACCTGCACCCAACGTTGATCGCGGTAGCGGGCATCGACTGTAGTTGGAGCCGCACAAACAGCTACCCCTAGCCCCCAGACAATACCCGGCTGAAACAGCGCCTGGTAATAGAAGTTTTGTCGTTGACGATGGTAATCATGGGCCTGGGTCCAGAGATCCGCTGTCATTAACAACCCATCACTAATCTGCAGACGGGTGAAGGGTACAGGGGAAGGAAAAGGCTGGATGTCAGGCATGGCAGCAAACACTCAAAAGGATCCCAAGCATGGCATTCGGTCAAGATTTAGCGCGGCTCAATCACTAGGGTATAGGTGCAAAACGCCGGTTTTTCCTGTTCGATGATGGTTCGCACTAAAGCTTCATCAATGGGGTGATGGGCCGGGGGGCGCAGCCGCACCTGAAAATGATACGGACGCCCGCCGCCAACCACCGAATCGATTCCTAAGGCTGCACCTCCCAAGACAAATCCCCTGGTGAACATTTCCTCAATGGCAATGTGGCGATCGCTCCCAGGCGTATCAACAGCATCCAAAGGCAACCCCGTATAGAGGTGCAGATACAGGCGCAGCCCTTGCCGCGTCCCCCGAAATCGGTAGATCTCCATGGCCTGACGAATCAGGCGACGTTGCTGGGCTAGGGGCCATTGTGGTACCCCCTCCCAGCCCCCCCAATGGGCTAAAAAGGGCAGCAGGGTAACCGGTGCCGTCAGCGGATCTAAATGAGCCCAGAGGGCATCCATTGCCTGGACGGCAGGCTCAAAAGTCTGCTCAAAGATAACCAATAGCCGCCCAATAAAATCGACCTCTTTATAAATATCAGGCAAAAAGTTGGGGTAAAGGCTGTGGGGACGCACCATCAAGGTAAAGGGAGCCGAGGACTGCCACAGGCTCTGGCCCGATTCCGGATCAAAGCCCTCCAGCATCACCTTGCCTTCATAGTCGAGCTTGAGGGATTCTCCTGGCTTGAGGGGGCGCTGCTCAAAGTGATCGGGCGGAATCTCGAAATAGACGACCGCATCCATTTGGCGCTTGGGCGGTAGGGCATTGCCCTCGAGCCCCACCCGGCACCAGTGCTGGGGAATATTGCCACCGATGTGCAAGCGGATGGCCAGGGGCCGATCTCGATCATTGCGCACCTGCACAATCAGCTCACTGGGTTCCCCGGGCGAAAGATTGAGACAGCATCCCTGGGGTAAGCCCTCTAGGGGAAAATCAATCGTTTTGCCTTGAAAGGTGGGGGGCTTAGGGGATGCAATCGGCAGTTGCATCGGGGTTAGGGTCATGGATAGCATGAAATCCCTCAACTGATGATGCTGATGGTGTGCCCCGATCGCAAAAAGCGATCGCGCCAAGAGCAAACCAGCCCCACTGGTCCTGGATACACCGTATCGTTGGGGGCTAAAGTCCGTACCCAACTGCGGTCTTGGCGACGCAGCTCAAACACCAATACGGCCCCCAGATAGCGAACCCCTGGGGTCTGCTGAAACAGCGCAATCAGGTCTGATTTATAGACCGGCACCCCAAAGGGCCAGCCTTTACCCTCTAAACCGCCCGTGATCGGATTCAAAAACTGGTAAAGCTGGAGCTGCAGGGTCTCAATAAGAGCCTGCTGGGCCTGAGGATTGGCGTAAGCGGGCTCGACCCCCACTTCTGCTTGTACCGCCACCCCAACATAGTCGGGCTCCTGCAATTTCACCTGGATCCCCAGCAGCTTCCGTTCATTCAAAAAGCCTAGAACCTCTTGCCGTAGCCCATCACCCAGCTCGAATTGGCGGGGGTGCAAGCCCTCTCCGGTTTCTAGGGGGCGGGTATTCACCGAAGGTACGACCCGCACAACGACGGTGCCCGCCTCGGGCTGGTAAATCACATCGGTGGGGCAATGGGCTCGGGCCACGCCGCGACTGGCTTGCAGGGTGAGGGTTTCAAAGTCTTCGGGGGTGACGGCGCGATCTCGGGTCCGCAGCATGCGCGGTACTCGCACCACCGCCTCTTCCAGGGTTTCGCCGTCGGCTCCCGAAACCGCCGCAATATGGTTTGTCACAGAGGTGACATAAGGTACCGCCGATTTCAGCACCGAAATTGACCCAGTTTGGACATTTCCCCGCTGCCCGCCACCGGTGCGATAGGCTTGCATTCGCAAAACCGAACCCCGCGCCGGGATTTTGCCATATTGCCGCTGCTGAGACTCTAAAGCTGCCGTTTCCGAAGCTTCCATGCGTCCCCCCATCTGCTGGCGCTGCCGTAGACGGGTGGCCTCCCGCTGTTGAGCCGCTTCCCGAATTAGGGGACCAAACTGGATCTGCCCAGTCATGGAATCGAGCACATAGTGCAGGTCCTCAGGGTCAGAGTCAGCAAAGTCAGTCACCTCTTCCCAGACCTGGGGCAACCCCACCGGGGGAATTACCATCAGCTGTTCGTCCTCCCGGCGAGGCAAAATGCCGCTGGCTTGAAGTTGAAAGGTTTGCCCTGGGGTGCCGTTACTTTCACCCAAGAGTTCATCTCGAATGACGGTGCACTGGCTGGCGGTGGTTGTGCCCCCAATGGTGCGGGCGGCTAAACCGGATAAAAATGGTGAGCGCCGATAGCCTTCCTGTTCCCCTTCGGGCTCAATGTAGATACACCGCAACCAGCGGCCCTGATACGTACTAAAGTAAGCGGCTGGCCAGTGTAAGGGCATATGCAAAATCACATCGGCATCCCGAATGCCGGGTCCCTCCTCTGGCTGGTCCGGATCCTCAAAGCTAAAGCCCCGAGTGCCGTCGTCATCCTCTTGCCGCAGCACCGGATGCCAAGTCTTTCCGTCCCAGGCTTCCCAGCGTCGGGGCGGATGGTCAGGGTTGATCCCCGTTGAGCCCGCCGGTTCCCCCTGCAGATTCAGGGCCATAACGATGCCATCTAGGGCCGCATCGGGCTCAAACACTAGATAAAAGCAGTTTCCCGCTTCAGGTCGCTCTTGAAAGACCGGCTGCTCACGGCCAGTCCAGGTCCCATTGGCCTCCTGGGTCCAGAGGTTGGCAAAGCGATCTCGCAAATCTCGCGGCTGGTGACTCACCGTATTAGCCGTCAAAAAATTGCGAATTACGGGAATGCCCAGGGTGAGCGCCTGATCGGTGCTAAAGACCACGGCATCATCCACTTCGGTCCGCTCCGTGGCGATTTCGGTGTCAGCCAGAATGGTGTAAGGACTCGCCAGAGAGGCCGATAGGTAAAAGGTGGCTTCGGTCTGCGCCGGTACGGGGGCCTGCAGCCGAATGCCCAGCATCTCTAAAAAGGTGACGTAGTTGCGCCGGGGCACCTGGTTAAACCGCAGCAGCATCTGGTCGGTCAACCAGGCAAACAGCTCAACTAAGGTGATGCCTGGATCAGAAGGGTTGTAGTTGGTCCATTCGGGGCAATAGCGGGGAATGCGCAGAATGCATTCCTCTACCAGCTCTTGGAAGGTGCGATCGTCTAAGTCTGACTTGGGTAGATTTGGCAGAAACGAGACATCCATCCCTATGACGCCTCACTAGGGGGTAGCAAGTAGAAAGGATATACCAGACTACGGCTATCATGGCTGGCTTTGGGCTGATAGTGAATTTCGATATCAACCCGTCCTCGCACCGGATCAGGATCGGTGCGCACCTCTAGCAGCGTAATGCGGGGCTCCCACTTGACCAGTGCCTCTTCCACGTAAAGACGGATCAGCAGCAGGGTCTGCGTGTTGAGGGGGGCAAAGACCAATTCGGACAAACGACACCCAAAATCAGGGCGATAGATTCGCTCCCCCAAGTTGGTCCCTAAAATAATGCGAATACTGTCTTCTAAATTACGTTCGGTGGCGCTGAGCTTCAGCCCCCCTTGAACGGTAACGCCAAGGGGAAACGCTATGCCTTGCCCCAAGTGGTCAAGCGGGCGATCCCGTCCGGCATCTACCACAAGTAAGCCTCACTAGAGATGTGCGCTCACCTTAATGATTGCCCCCGACAGCGTCCATTCCCCAAAGGTCGAATTGCCGGTCTAGGGTATTTCTAAGCTGGAGCCAGGTTAAAAAGGGGTGAGCCCAAGCCCTTTAAGAGGCAGAACGAAATCTGAGGGTATTGTCGTGGAGGGGAACCTGACAGTGGCGATCCACCCAAATCTTGTAAAGATTGGCGTTTGCCGTTAGCAGGGTGTAATGGGTCTGACTGAGGCGATGGGCCAAGGCAATGGCTTCCTGGCGCTCATCAGACACAAACCGACCGGCCAGCTTCAGCACTTGGTCTTCGTAAAAAGCCGCTTCGCATAGCTCATGGTCATAAAGAAATCTAAAAATCCGAACCGATGATAAGGGCGCAATATTCAGATTAGCCATGGGTTAAAGAAGACTTGATATCAGTAGATGATGTCGGTGCTGGGCAAATCAAAGTTGTGCAAAAAGAGCAGGACCGACGGCGTAGATGCTTGCCTCAATCTAGGGCGCGTCATAAATTACGGTTGAAAGCCTTTCTGGGCAAGTTGACCGCGCCCGTTTCTATAATGCGCTAGGGGCTGAAACCGTTGCACCACAAGGATTCTGGTTTTGGTTGATGACAGCCCCTAAACTGAGCTTTTTTTAGTATTACCTGGCCCTCAAGATTTTGGCTCACAACTGAGGCTAGTTCACAGAATCTACATATAAGAATGAGGTTTTGGTAAGGTGTCAATCCTGGATGTCGCATTTACAAGGCACTAGGGGGCAGAATTCCTGGGCTTTGCCCCTTGTCCCTTACACCTGTCACCGCCTAAAATGCAGCCGCTCCCTGTCATGCCTTTACGATGCCTCTTTCCCTTCTACAACTGACGGATAGCCCCCCTCACCAAACCCTAACGGTTACCCCTCCCCCTGACGGTTTGCCCCTAACGGGGCGATTAGAAATTCCAGGGGACAAATCAATTTCCCATCGCGCCCTGATGTTGGGGGCGATCGCCAGCGGTGAAACCCGCATTCAGGGGCTGCTGCTCGGGGAAGACCCCCGCCGCACCGCTGCTTGTTTTCAAGCCATGGGAGCCACAATTTCGGACTTAGATCAGGAATGGGTAACCGTGCAGGGGTGCGGTTTTGGCAATTTGCAAGAGCCTGATGGGGTTTTGGATGCGGGCAACTCGGGTACGACCCTGCGACTGATGCTAGGGCTATTGGCGTCTCACCCGGATCGCTTTTTTACGGTGACCGGTGACGCCTCATTGCGATCGCGCCCCATGGGCCGAGTGATCAACCCCCTCACGCAAATGGGAGCAACCATTTGGGGCCGTCGTCAAAATACCCTGGCCCCCTTAGCCATTCAGGGGCAGTCCCTGAACCCCACCCATTACCATTCCCCCATGGCATCCGCCCAGGTCAAGTCCTGCGTATTACTAGCGGGACTCCTAACGGCAGGAGACACCACGGTCACAGAGCCGAGTCTTTCACGGGATCATAGCGAACGGATGTTAAAAGCCTTCGGTGCCAACTTAACCGTAGATGCAGACACCTGCAGCGTCACTCTCCATGGTCCTACCGAGTTGGTGGGACAAACTGTGGTGGTACCCGGAGATATTAGCTCTGCCGCCTTCTGGCTGGTGGCAGCGGCGATCACCCCTGGTTCTGATCTCGTGATCGAAAATGTTGGCATTAACCCCACCCGCACCGGTGTTTTAGAGGCACTCCAAGCCATGGAGGCGGACATTACCCTGGAAAACGAGCGGGTGGTGACCGGTGAGCCCGTTGCTGATTTAAGAGTGCGCCATAGCCACCTCAAAGCGGCAACCTTTAGTGGCCCCCTAATTCCCCGCATGATTGACGAGATTCCCATTTTGGCGGTAGCGGCCCTCTATGCCCAGGGCACGACCCAAATTCGGGATGCTGCAGAACTGCGGGTCAAGGAGAGCGATCGCCTCGCCGTCGTAGCCAGTCAGCTCACTGCCATGGGCGCTACCATCGTTGAGCATCCTGATGGGTTGGATATTCAGGGAGGGGCATCCCTCAGGGGGGCAACGGTTGATAGCTATACCGATCACCGCATTGCCATGAGCTTGGCGATCGCTGCCATTGGGGCAAAAGGGCCAACCACCCTACATCGAGCCGAGGCTGCCGCTGTCTCTTACCCACAGTTTTGGGACAGCCTTACCCACCTGTGCCAGACCCTTTAAATCAGCCCGAACCAGACCTTAAAACTATCAACACTGAAAGGTTGCGATGGCTGAGTTTCCCAGGGATGATACAGAGAGATCTGAAAGTATGCATTTTTCCTTGCAACGGGAAATCAGTACGGTTATGAGTCGGCAGGGGTTTCACCAGGGGATTGAACGTATCAGTTGGATTCATCCCCAACCCAACCCACTTGGGCCACAGTTTTTCAAGTCTGCCCTTAAGTCCCCCCTTGCCACCGCGACCGATGCGCGATGGGGTGATGATCGGGTCCTTATTCCCTAGGCCATTGCCACCCCATGTATAAACTTTTGGTCATTGAAAGCGATGGGGAGATTCGCAATCACCGTGTTTCTCTGTTGAAAAAGAACAGCTTTGAGGTGATTGTGGCTGCGACGATCGCCGATGGTCTTGCTCTTGCCCAGCAAAAGTCTCCAGACTTAATTTTGGCGGCCCTCGATCTCACGGGTTCAAGTAACTACCAGCTTCTGCAAGCAGTGTTGACCAAGGCCGAGCTGACCGCGATTCCGGTAATTGTGATTACCCAGAACCGCGCTCGCGACTATCAGCGGCAATGTATTACCCTCGGAGCCGACGATTGCCTCGTGATGCCCTTTAGCGATGACGCTTTGATGGGGGCGATCGCCATTCGATTGCGCAAACAAGACGCCCTCACCCAGCGCTACAACACCCTGATGCGCCACACCGCTGAGCGGCTCAATCGCCTCTCCCATTACGACAGCCTCACCGATTTACCCAACCACCATTTGCTCCAGCAGCGGTTGATGTTGGCCATTAACCGAGCTTCTGTCGGCAACCAGCGTGTCGCCCTGCTGCTGCTGAGCCTAGATCGGCTGCGACAGATCAATAACACCCTAGGCTTTCCGGCTGGGGATACACTCTTGCGGGCCGCTGCGCGACGATTGACCGGGATCTTGCCCCCCTCCACTGCGGTGGCGCGATTGACCGGTAATCAATTTGCCATTGTCTTACCTGCGCCCAAACACCGGGAAGACGTTGCCGCCATTACCGAAGAGGTAATTGATAGCCTGTCGCGATCGTTTTCTTTGCCGGGACATGCGGTGTTTATGACCACCAGCGTTGGCATTGCCCTATTTCCGGACGACACCCAAGATATCAGCACGCTGCTACGTCAGGCCGACGCCGCCCTGGATTGGGCCAAAGGCCAAAAAAGTAACTCCTACCGGTTCTACCACTCCGACATGCCTGTGGTTTCAGGGGATGAGCTGCAACTCGAAACCTGGTTAAGGTATGCCGTTGAGCGCCAGGAATTTGAGGTGCGCTATCAGCCTAAGCAGAGCCTCAAAACCGGGCGCATTGAAGGCGCTGAAGCCCTAATTCGCTGGCACCATGCCGATCACGGTTATGTGTCCCCAGCCCGATTTATTCCCTTAGCAGAAGAAACGGGTCTGATCACGCCGATTGGGGAATGGATGTTGCGAACCGTCTGTACCCAGGTCGCCCAATGGTTGGCCCAGGGACTGCCGCCGGTCAAAATCGCCGTCAACTTATCTAGCGTTCAGCTCAATCAGTCTCAGCTCTGTGATGTGCTCAAGCAAATCTTGTCGGATACGGGCCTTCCGACCCAATACCTGGAGCTGGAGGTCACTGAAACAGCCTTGATGCAGGATATCACCCAAGCCCTAGGCCTCTTACATCAGCTCAAAGATTTAGGGGTAGGGCTGGCGATCGATGATTTTGGCACGGGCTATGCATCCTTAGGCTATTTGCGAGAGCTGCCCATCGATATTCTCAAGATTGATACCTGCTTTGTCCGAGGTGCAGACCGTGACCCTAAAAACCAAGCGATCTTACAACGCATCATTGGTCTAGCTCACGATCTCAACCTACTGGTGGTAGCGGAAGGCGTTGAGACCCATGCAGAGCTTGAACTTTTACGCAGCTATCGCTGTGATCTTGTGCAGGGCTACTTGGTCGGTGCCCCCATGGCTGCAGCCGAGCTAGAGGCGGTGATCGAATAAGTGCCTAGGGGCACACTGTGCGCCCCTAGGTAACCTCAATGGTTACCGACTTCCTCTGGAGACAGTAAAACGACCCTGCTAGTCTCAACAAAAAAAGGGCGTGCATAAATTGCACGCCCTCTGCTCCAGCTACAGCACAACATTCAAATCTCTACATCCTCAAGAAGTTCGGAGGACACCCCTCGACCTCTATGCAAATTGGTGAAGTTCTTCCTCAAGCTGACTCAACAAGCTATCGTTACCATTGCTACGCGCTGCTTGGATTCGCTGCTCTAGGGTACGGCGAATGTTGTCTTGATGAATGCGCGCTGACTCCTGCAGCAGTTGCCGACGGGCTTGGGCCATGGACCCCTGGGCATCGGAAACCTTGTGGTTTCTCGATAGGGGCTCAGTAGGTAGCACTGAACCTTTTGAATTCGTGCGGTAGACAGACCCCCGAAACTTCAGCTCTGCTACGGGTTGAGGAAAAGGAATATGCTTAGCGTAGGAAAAGCGCAAGGTGCGCCCCCGATACTGCCCTAAGATTTCACTTTCGGTCACTTCTAATGCGGGTGGTGTGTAGTCGTACTCAACGCCCCGATAACACATTTTCATATCTCGCCTCCGAATCTTAATCCGTTTGTGTTCACGATGAAGAGGCGCGTTCCTTCAGGGACTCCCTTACTTCCGTCTCGACATAGATAAATGGAGATTTTGAGCTCCACCCTATCGAGATGAACGATTTTGGTTTTTCTGTATTCTATTTTACTGTTTTAGACTCATGTCATCAACTCATGTGAAATCAAATTTACAGCTATCGCGCTACGGATATTGAGCCATGGATGTTCCTATGCGTCTCCAGGTTCGCTGCCAAGGCGAGGGCCTCAGGTTGCTCTGCCTTCACGGTCATCCCGGCAATAGCCAAGCTTTGTCTGTTTTTACCGATCGCCTCTCCCAACGATTTCGCACCCTTACCCCGGACCTGAGGGGCTATGGCCAGAGTCGGACCCACCACCCCTTTGAGATGAGCGATCATCTTAAAGATTTAGAAGCGCTCATCGCTGCAGAAACGGATTCCCCCTACTGGATATTGGGCTGGTCCCTGGGTGGCATCTTGGCCCTAGAGCTGGCGCTACGACAGCCCAATCAGGTGGCCGGATTAATTTTGGTTGCTACAGCGGCGCGGCCTCGGGGCAATCATCCGCCGATTAGCTGGCAAGACAATCTGTACACCGTACTGGCCTCGGTTATCAATCGGTTGGTCCCTGGCTGGGGATGGAATATCGATGTGTTGGGGCGACGATCGCTCTACCGCCACTTGATTCAGCAGCACAGCGCTGATGCCTATCGACGGTTGGCCGCAGAAGGGTGGCCTGCCTATTTCCAAACCTCAAAATTTGCGACCCAAGCCCTAAACCAAGCCTTACGCCAGGGCTACAACCGTTTACCTGATCTGGCACAGGTCACCCAACCGGCTTTGGTGCTCTGTGGAGAATGCGATCGCCACATCACCGCTGCCAGCAGCCAAGAAACTGCTGCCCACCTGCCCAACAGCACCCTCAAAACCTACCCCCAGGTGGCTCACCTCTTCCCTTGGGAAATTCCTGACCAAGTCCTAACCGACATCGACAGTTGGCTTAAGACGGTTGCTGCTTCTAGGTCACAGCACCAGAAATAGGCCGAATCTGCTCTGGCAATTAAATTTGACTCAGCTCCCGACTTTTAGGTGCGCTAGGGCCGCAAGCACATCTTCAAAAGCCATGGTGTTTGAGGGCACCAGAAGTTTTGTCTACGGGCATCATGCTTATCCTGAGCAAATCAGCTAGACTTAGCTGTGAATTTTTGAGGCCAGATCAAAGGGGTTGTGGACAATCAAAACTAGACTTCTGGATATTGGCTCTGGCCCCTAGCTCGATTGGCTATGCCCGTCCTGCAGAGATTTTGTCGCTGATTGTCTGCCCCAAGTGAATCTCAACTGCTTTCTCCATCATTCCAGAGCAAGCTGCGACTGATTTGGAGAAGCGGGGGACGAGGCCGCGACGCCAGAAATTCGGAGGAATATCCGTTCGTGCATCGACAATTGGCAGAGGATTACCGAGCCCTGGGACTCCGGGAGAATGCCGCCTTCAAGGAGGTGAAGACGGCCTATCGGCGTTTGGCGCGGCGATATCATCCCGATGTGAATCCCGGAGATCGCCAAGCTGAAGACAAGTTTATTCGCATTACCCAGGCTTACCATCGCCTCGTAGAAGCCTTACCCACCCAGCCCCAACAGCCGCCGCCCACCGCGCCCAAGCCTAAGGTGACGGTGACCCAGGTTGCGGTCAACCCAAATCTATCTACTACCGATCAAGCCTTAAAGCAGCGGGCCTATCAACAGCTCCAGACCCTGCTCAAAGCCCAGCGCTTTCCTCGGGCTATGGCCCTGGTAGATGGCCTCGCTCAGCGGTTGCCCCAAGATCTCGAAGTGCAGCAGTGGCGGGCAACCACCTATCAGCGCTGTGGCCGGTATTTGATTCGCCATGGGCAATATGATAAAGCTAGGCGATCGCTCAAAAAAGCCCTTCGCATCGACCCCCACAATAAAGCCCTATGGCAAGAAGTCGATCGTGACTTTAAGCAGCTAGAGCACCTCGTATGGCAGCGTCCGTCCGTGGCTCAGCGATCGTAACAATTCAATGGCTCATTTAGGATGGGCTGTTAGCTGGAATAAGCGTAGAGGTTTCATCCATGGTTTTGCGCCTACTGCTCGCCCCCATTACTGGTCCGTTTACCGGAGTGACTTGGATTGCCGAAAAGATTTTAGAGCAGGCCGAAGGGGAAACCGATGAGCTGGAGACGCTGCAAAAACGGCTGTTGACCCTGCAGCTAGCCTTTGACATGGGCGAGGTCGAAGAGGAGGCCTTTGAGGAAGAAGAAGAAGCATTATTGCTGGCCATCCAAGCCATCCAAGACCAGCGGGCGGAAGATTTAGGCAACCTCCACTAACCAAAATATTGGCGTGTTAGGTCAATGTTAAAGAAGATACGCATGTCATACTCAACGTTGTCTAACAAAATCGAGAAATTATTGCGATCATATTCCCCTTCAAAAAACGTCTCCATAACCAGATCTAGCTCATCATCAACATAGGCTTTCATGAAGACTAATGAGCCATTTAGGTCATTAACATATTCAAGGATTTCTAAGCGATTGAGGCCAGTTGTAAAGCTATAAATTGTGCTGACTAAAACACCCCGGTCGGAGATCGGGCGCACCATCAGGTTGGGCTTACGGGTATGGCGACCCACCAGATCAGTTTCCCCTTCTTCAACGCGATATCCCAAAAACTCCAGGTGATTGCGATATCGTGCCAGGGGATGGGCGGTGGCATCACTGATGTTGAAATCAGACATGGAAAAAACAAGCTTTACGGAGAACGCTGGAACATCCCCATCGACTGATCCATCGACTGAGAAAACTGACCGGGTAGAGCATTCCAGGGCTGACTGAGACAGTCTTTAGGGTACCTTAGCTCGACTCTGGACGCGACTCCGGGCGTGTGAACAGTCGCACCACAAAGCTTCTCAGCTTAATTGATGACAGCCCCTAGCTAAATCGATAGCCAAAGCCGCGCAAGGTGACAATGTATTCGGGGTTGCTGGGGTCGCATTCAATCTTCTCTCGCAACCAGCGAATATGGACATCTACGGTTTTGCGATCGCCGACAAAATCTCCGCCCCAGATTTTGTCAATCAGGGCTTCTCGGGACCAAACTTGATTGGGATGAGCCATGAATAGCTCTAGGATCCGAAATTCCTTGGGCGATAAGGCGACTTCTCTGCCCCCGATTAACACCCTGAGTTCGTCCAAATAAAGGGTAATGTCTCGGTGGCTCAAAATCGTTTCGGTGGTTAAGGCGCGCGATCGCCGATAGCGCCGCATCAGGGCACGACAACGGGCAATCAGCTCCCGCATCCCAAAGGGTTTGGCAAGATAGTCATCTGCACCCACCTCTAGCCCGACCACCCGATCTGTCTCGCTACTACGGGCACTCAAGATCAAGATAGGAATATCCAAATTTTGATGGCGAATCATGCGACATAGATCCAGCCCATTCACCCCTGGCAACATCAAATCTAAAATCGCCAAATTAAACGTGTCCTCAGGGGGAATTACGGTCGAAGTCAACATCGAGAGTGCCATAGTACCGCTCTCAGCCACAGAAACGGCGTAGCCTTCATCCTGAAGTGCAATCGCAACCGTCTCGCGGATCAAATCTTCATCATCCACAACCAAGATATGCCCTTGATCGGTTGCAACCATGGATGGATGGTGATGCCCCTGTTGCTCTGTCACCCTTGACATCCCCCACTCCCCAAACCCTGTTTTCTGTGCCTTTAAGCGCTGTCACCCATTAGAACTAGGAGCCCGACCCAATGGCTACGCGGCCTAATATAGCTGGGGTCAGCAAGCCTTCGGTACGCTTCAAGACTGAAAGTCTTTATCCATAGGCTTTCTGACGTCGCCAATGCCATAGCAGGTAGACGGCACAGTCATACCCCGCAGGCTATTGCTGGCTAATGACAGGCAGCCCCATAAGGCCTTTAAATCGCCTCTCATATCGTCGAGGTCAAGCCTTAAGGTGAGAAGATGCCTAGGTTAAGAAATGGGGAGGATTTCGTTAACCTAAGCATTTTATGACGGTTGCAAGGCTCATCTGGCAACGGTTCTGCGAAACAACTAATATAGCTGGGACCAGAAAGCCTTCGGCACGCTCCAAAGCTAAAAGTCTTTATCCATGGGCTTTCTGGCGTCGCCAAAGCCGCAAGCTTTGCGACATTGGCTATAGCTTTCAAATGAGACGAGACCCCTGGTCATCTAGTCAAGCGCCCTGTTCCGGTACCGATGGGCTGCTTACTGCAAAGGTAATAATCGGAGAGGCTCTGACGTGATCGCTTCGGCAGGCGCATTGCCCCAGTGGGGCGCGATCGCTTACAGTCATTCTTAGAATAAAGTAAACATCTGTAAACAAATATTGCTCCCAGTTTGGGATCTCAATAAGGCAATACCAAAACGATGAACTTCCTTCGGTCTAAAGTTCCGGGTCAATCTGGGCCATTTTTTCGAGTGATGCAGTGGGTAATCACCTTTGCGGTAGCCGCAGTGCTTTGGGGAAATAACCCGGCAGTTGCCTATGCCTATGAAGATCCCTCCCTGTTGCCCGAAGAGCCTACGCTAATCATTGACTTAGCCAACTCCTTAGCCGCGGTTCAGGAAGAGAGTTTGAGCCAAAAGCTAGAGACCTTGGAAGCAGAGACCGGTTGGAAGCTAAGGGTACTGACCCAATACGATCGCACCCCGGGTCGTGCGGTTAAAAACTTTTGGGGTTTAGATGATCATAGTCTGATGATTGTGGCTGATCCCCGGGGCGGTAATATCCTCAATTTCAGCGTGGGGGATGACTTTTATGAGCTGCTGCCCCGTACCTTTTGGATCGAGTTACAGACCCGCTTTGGGAATCAGTTTTTTGTGCGGGATAACGGTGAGGATCGCGCCATTATTGAAACTGTTGATGCCCTAGAAACCTGCCTGCGTCAGGGAGGCTGTGTCGTCGTACCGGGTCTGCCCCAAGAACAATGGGTTTTGACTTTGGTGACATCGATTGTGGGCGGCTTGGTTTGCGGGTTTGCTGGACATCCCCGTCAACCAGGTCAAGTGATTGCTTGGCAATGGATGCTGATTTTCTCGCCTCTGTGGGGCATTTTGTTTTTCGCCTTTGGAGTTGGCCCTGTGGTGACGCGCACGAGTGACTGGTTACCATTGGTCCGCAACATTTCTGGCTTTGTGATTGGTGCCTTGGTGGCTTTTCTAACGCCTGCGTTTAGCGATCCGTCATCTTCAGAAACGTAGTATTTTGCAGCGGCGACCTTTTCAGCGGCGACCGTAGTAAGACACTTCGATATCGGCGTACCACCCTAAGGCCAGGTTTTCATAAAGGAATACCCGTTCAACTTGGTAGTAGATACTGTCATGGAACAGGGAATCACCCACCCGAGGAATAATCGGGTAGGTGGCAAACCAAAGGGCATCTTTGACCGGCGCTTTAGGGTTGTTACTCCGGGCAGCTAGGTAAAAAACCTGAACTTTATACCCTCCCACCGTTGGCGCTGAAGCTGGCGGCAATGCAGGTTGAGCCTTGGCCTTGGTGCGGCGTTTTCGAGGCTTTGAAGGTGGTTTTTCAGGCGTTTTTTCTTCGTCCACAGACTAACTGGGTGTTGATAGGGCGCGTTATTAATTACTGGTGAAAGCCTTGCTGGGCAAGTTGACTGCGCCCGTTCGCATAATATAGCCAATGCCGCAAAGCTTGCGGCATTGGCGACGTCAGAAAGCCTATGGCTAAAAGCTTTTAGCCTTAAAGCGTGTCGGAGGCTTTCTGACCCCAGCAATATTTATAGGGGCTGTGACCGTTGCACCACAAGGACTCCAATTTTAATGGATGGCAAGGCAAAGGGAACGCTCACCCTAACCGATACCTAAATGACAACCGTTGCTTGACGATTGCCTATGGCCTTTGACCGTTGCCCAAAACTTCTGCTAAGGTCTGAAGCTTCAGTTGAATTTCGGCTAATTCTTGGTCGGGGTCAGACCCTTTGACAATTCCAGCACCGGCGTAGAGGCGAGCCCGACGTCCCTGTAGTAGGGCAGAGCGGATGCCCACGATGAATTCGCTATTGCCTTGGTAATCGACCCAGCCAAAAGGGGCGGCATAAAGGCCGCGATCGCTCCGCTCAGTACGCTGAATTTGATTACAGGCTGCTGCTGTGGGGACCCCAGCGACGGCAGGGGTGGGGTGCAGCGTCTCGACGAGTTGCAAAGGCGATAAATGCTCAGGCAGATCGGCATAAATAGGCGTATGCAGATGCTGAATGTGGGACAGCTTAAGGAGGGTTGGAAAAGCGTCATAGTGGGGTCGGAGCCCCAAAGCCTTGAGTTGGGTGACAATAAAATCCACCACAAACCGATGTTCTGCTTGCTCCTTAGGATTATTTAGAAGGCGTTGCCCCAAACAGCGATCTAAGAGCGGTGTGCTTCCTCGCGGGGCTGATCCTGCCAGCGCATCAGCCACCAATTTTCCCTGACGCAAACTTAGTAGCCGCTCTGGGCTGGCCCCGATGAAATGGGTCTGCGGTCCCTGGCTAAAGGCAAAGGTGTAGCAATCGGGGTGGCGCGATCGCAATCGTCGTAAAGAAATATCCCGCTGCCAGGGCCAAGGGCTGACCAGATCCAACGCGTGGGCCACCACCTGCTTTTTTAAATTTGTCTGAGCCATCACGGCTAGGGCTTGGTCCACACTCTGTTTCAGGCCCAGGGCTGCCTCTGCAGTGAGCTGCAAAGGGGGCGGATTCGCTGCTTTACTGCGGGTGCGAAAGCCGAGCTGGGGTTTCCGGACCCTAGCAATGTGCTGAACCTGTCGGCACAAGGCGGCGCTGAGGGGTTTAAGGGCTGTTTCTGGGCCAAGTTTCACATTGGCAATTACCCAACTCTGCTGGGATTGTTTCACGACTTGCCAGCTGGGTAACAGGACCGTGGCAGGGGCAAATACGCCATTGGGGGCCGTTTCAAAAAAGCTAAAGCTAAAGAAGAAAAAAGGCCCCAAACCTGGATTCGGGCAGGGACGACAAATTTGCCGTTTCCAGATTGCTAAACATTGGCGCGCTTTGCGAAAGCGATCGCCACCGCTGAAGCGACATTCCAAAACAGCACCCCAGGCGGCGATCGCCTGAGTTGGGGCATCTAGATAGCACTGCTGCCCCGATGGCGCTTCAGACAACACTGCTAAGGGGTCAACCGTTGGAATCGGAAAACATAGACTGGCAATGGTAGCTTGGTCCGACCGGTATGCGGCCTGTTGGCTAGTTTTCAACCATTGCAAAACAGTTGCAGGTGTAGGGCAAATCAAAAACGGGGAGGGCGCAACTGTCATGGAAATTGGCAACAACCGCTTTTAAAGTTCAAAAAACGTCCAGGAAAATAAGGCGTAAATCGCACTGAGGTCACGCAAAGCCCAACAGGTGTCATTCACTCAAGATGAAAAGCTTACAGCGTTAGTCATGGCCGCCATTAAATCTGGCCACGGACTGTAACCACTCTACAGAAAAGAGTCTGATTCCAATCGATTGCAGCTCCTAGTCAATAGGATAAATCACTGGAAAGCCCCTCAGACATAGGCGGCAAAGGCGTAAACGTCCGTTCATCGTCTCACCAATTTAGACTCTATGCGGTTGCCCCATGAAGAACCATTAAGTGTTTTTTAGAACGGTGAGCCATCGGCAAGCTGCTGGCCTATGGGGCGGGTGACTCTGGTTCCTTGCCAAAGTTAGGTGAGGTTTTCCTGACCCCGCAAAACGACAGTTTTCAAATTAGATCGGGGTTTAACTGGGCGCGATCAGGTCCTTGAACGCTCCACTCTGATAGAGGCTACCCTCTGAGTCCCTATGGCAAGATCAATTCATCGCCTTCTCGATTCAAACTAACTTTGTACAGCCAGACCATGACTCATGTTCACAGTTGGCCCTTGATTCTGGCTCTGGGGACGCTTGGTGCGGTGCCTTTGCCCCTCCCCCCAAGCCTGCAATGGCAGCCGGTTTTGGCTCAAGCCGCCGACCCGACAATCCCGCCATTGCCTAACGATGTTCCCGCCCCGCAGCCCCCTGATCCCCAGGGCATTGTGGGGCGATCGCCCAGTGCCGAAATCAATATTGGCATCGGCTATTTGCGCCCTGAAAATCTAGACTTTCTCAATCAGCCCGATTGGCCCAATAGCCCTCACCTGGGGGCCAACTGGCTACAGGCGATCGCCCTGCCCATCTATGCCGAACCTGGGGATACACCCTGGGGTTGGCTGATCAATGGCTGGCTGCTGGTCGAAGGCTACGATCCCATTTTGGTCGGGCAAGATGCCAGCTTCTTGATGCTGCAAACCCACTATGCGCTGCTGTCTTTTCCGGTGCTAGAGGTGCGAGACGACGGCTGGTTTCGCTTTCAGTACACGCCCGCTGGCACCGCCTGGGCCCATCAAGATCACCTGGAACTTGGGGAAATGGCGTTAACCCTAGAAACCTGGCCAGAGCATTTCCTAGCGACAGGCTGGGTTGAATTCTGGCGTCACGGCATTTCTCAGCCCCTACGCACTAACCCCAGCGCCGGCATTTTGACCTTGGTGGGACCAGACAGTTTTATCGAGCCCTTGGCGTTTGAGGGGGATTGGATGCGGGTCCGCATCACTCAACCCACCGATGGCTGTACTTTCTTGCCGGGATACCGCAGCCAAGAAGGTTGGATGCGCTGGCGCAGTGAGCAGGTTCTGATTTGGCATCCCCCTCGGGGATGTTGAGAACATTGACGATCGAATGGGTTCATTTGTACTAAAATCAAAGCTAAATTCAAACGCGGATGGAAGGCAAAATGCTTAATAAATATGGAAAAGAGAATTTTTAACACTTTTTTACAAAAAATAGCTTTTTTATGAGGGCGACTCCTCATGTTTTTGTCGCCAACGCTGCATTAACATGCATCGAGATCCGCTACTATTCCCATCATTATGGGAAAGATTGGAGTCCTTCCGAAGGGATGGAATGTTTTGATAGGCTCCAGTCCACTTCTCATAAATGTTACTCTTGTTTACAAGTAGGCGTTGTCCCTCTGCCTCAAAGCTTCTGGCACTCAGAGGTCTTGCAATAGCTTTTATCTGACCCGTACTCAGCGTTACTGGTGCCCCTGAATCATGAAAACCACTTACAACCCTGATCTGGTCCGTACCTACCTCAAAGAAATTGGTCGTGTACCCCTGTTAACCCATGAGGAGGAGATCGTTTTGGGTAAACGGGTGCAGCAATTCGTCACATTAGAAAAGCAGCGCCAGACTCTGGAAGACTCATTAGAGCGTTCTCCCACCCGTCAAGAATGGGCCGATGCGGTGGGGCTTTCCCTTGCCGAATTGACGGATGCGGTGCATGTGGGGCGAGCTGCTAAGCGTCAGATGGTTGAGGCAAACTTGCGGCTGGTTGTTTCTGTCGCCAAAAAATACATCAAGCGCAATGTGGATCTGCTGGATCTGATTCAAGAGGGCACGATCGGCATGCAGCGCGGGGTCGAAAAGTTTGACCCCACCAAGGGTTATCGCTTCTCCACCTATGCTTACTGGTGGATTCGGCAGGCCATTACCCGGGCGATCGCCGAAAAGAGTCGCACGATTCGCCTCCCCATCCACATCACTGAGAAGCTCAACAAGATTAAAAAGGCGCAGCGTCAGCTCTCTCAGAAATTCGGTCGGGCCGCTACCGTCACTGAATTAGCTCAGGAGTTAGACCTCTCGACTAAGCAGGTGCGTGACTATTTAGAGAAGTCACGCCATCCGCTCTCTCTGGATTTAAATGTAGGCGACAACCACGACACCCAACTGGGTGAACTGCTAGAAGACGACGGTCCCTCTCCTGAGGATTTTGCCACCCAGGCGGCGCTACGTCGGGATCTAGAGCAGCTCTTAAATGGCCTCACGGCTCAGCAGCAGCAAGTGTTAAGGCTACGTTTTGGCATCGGAGATGGTCAAACGCTGACCCTAGCCAAGATTGGTGAAATCTTGAGCATTAGCCGGGAGCGGGTCCGGCAGATTGAGCGGGAGGCTCTGACGAAGCTGCGGAAGCGGCGGGGAGACATTCACGAATACCTGGCCAGCTAGATTTCTGAAACCAGGAATCATTGCTGTGGTGCCACGGGCTGAGGCGGACTCAAGGCTGCAATCGAGTCCGCCTCAGCCCATTGTTTTTATGGGGTAATGGCATCCAAAAAAAATCCTAATCCCGAACTCTATGGGAATAGGGCACAATAGTAGTTAAGAAACATTACAGTTGCCAAAGTCCTGATTAGGAGGGTTTAAATGGTCGCTGCTGCGCCTCAACTTCAAAAGCGTCTCTCTGTTCAAGTGGAGGATATTGCCCCAGATATCACCACGATCCGCTCCCTTGATTGGGATCGCGATCGCTTCGATATTGAATTTGGCCTGCAGAACGGTACCACTTACAACTCTTTCATCATTCGCGGCGATAAACTTGCCCTCATCGATAGCTCCCACGCCAAGTTTCGGGCGCTTTATCTAGACACCCTCCGTGGCCAAATTGATCCCGCCAGCATTGACTACATCGTTATTAGCCACACGGAGCCCGACCATAGCGGCTTGATGGCAGACCTGCTGGATCTGGCCCCTAACGCTATCGTGGTCGGCGCGAAGGTGGCGATCGCCTTCCTAGAAAATCTGGTACATCGGCCCTTTGAGCGCATTCAGGTTAAAAATGGCGACACCCTTGACCTGGGCCAGGGCCACACCCTGCAATTTGTGAGTGCCCCCAACCTGCACTGGCCCGACACCATCTTTACCTACGACCACAAGAGCCAAATTCTCTTCACCTGTGATGCCTTTGGCATGCACTACTGCAGCGACGACCTCTACGATGCTGACTTGGCGGCCCTATCCCCCGATTTTCGGTTTTATTACGAGTGCCTGATGGCCCCCAATGCCCGCTCCGTGCTCTCAGCCATGAAGCGTATGGATACCCTGCCGGAGATCAGCACCATCGCCACGGGCCATGGACCGCTGCTGCACCATAACCTACAGGAACTCACCGGTCGCTACCGTCGCTGGAGTCAGGAAAAGAGCAAGTCTGAAACCCTAGTGGCGGTGTTTTACACCTCAGATTACGGCTATAGCGATCGCCTCTCCCAAGCCATTGCTCGGGGCATCACCAAAACCAGCATTGCGGTAGAAATGATGGATCTGCGCTCTGCCGACACCCATGATGTGAATGAGCTAGTGGGGCGGGCGACAGGACTCGTCATTGGTATGCCCCCCTCCAGTGGGTCTTCGGATATTCAGGCGGCGATCGGCACCATCTTCGCGGCGGTCCACGATAAGCAAACGGTGGGCCTGTTTGAGTCCTATGGGGGCGACGATGAGCCCATCGATACCCTAGTGAATCGCTTCCGGGATTTGGAGCTGCGGACCGCCTTTGCCCCAATCCGCATCAAAGACACCCCCGACGAAGCCATCTATCAGTTTTGCGAAGAAACCGGCACGGACCTCGGCCAGTTCTTGGGTCAGGCCAAAAAGCTGAAAAAGCTGAAGTCTCTGGATGCTGAGATGGAAAAGGCCCTGGGGCGGATCAGCAGTGGTCTTTACATCATCACCGCCCGCAAGGGAGACCTGACCAGTGCGATGCTGGCTTCTTGGGTGTCCCAAGCCAGCTTCCAGCCGCTTGGATTTACCGTTGCCGTGGCTAAGGACCGGGCGATCGAGTCTTTCATGCAGGTGGGTGATCAGTTTGTGCTGAATGTCTTGGAAGAAAGCAATTACAACCACTTGATGAAGCACTTTCTGAAGCGATTTCCCCCTGGGGCCGATCGCTTTGCTGGGGTCCGCACCCGTCCTGCTATCAATGGGTCACCGCTTTTGGGGGATGCCCTAGCCTACATAGAATGCACCGTCGCCAGCCGCATGGAAATGAGCGACCACTGGCTGGTGTACAGCACCGTCCAAGATGGTAAGGTTTCTGACCCTGATGGACTCACGGCGGTCCATCATCGCAAGGTAGGCACCTATTACTAGGGGTTGTGGACAATCAAGGTCAGACTTCCTGAGATGAGAGCGTTACAACCCCTAGCCTGATTCAGTAAAGCGGGCGTGGTCATGCCCACCCAGTCAGGGTTTCGCCGTTGATTGTCCACACGCCCTAGAGTCAGATCGGGGGCAGAAATTCCACGGTTTTGTCCCCTCTTGGGAGCTATCCGTTAGGCAGAACGCTACACAAGACTTGTACAGAAATGGCTCTGACCTCAATTTCAAGGGGTGAAACCTCTAAATCGGTCCCTAGAGGAACAGATTGTTGCCAGCCTCACCCCTGTCGTCTTACCGTGCGCATTCACGACCCAACCCAAATCTCCCTTTCGGGGGGTTTGGGGGAGTTAGGCCCCCATATCAGGGGGTTTGGGGGCCAGCCCCCAATTCCGATATTGGCTTTTCTGGGGGACAAGCAACTTGCAAACCCCTTTTCTGAAAAGCGATAGAACGACTTTTGCGTAAAGAATAGCTTGGGAGAGGTGCCCGCAGGGCGGGGTCGGTGAGCAGCCCGGATTGAATCCACCTCCAGCCTCTCCCAAGGGGAGAATTTTGGCGATCTGCCGAATTGTTTTAAAATCCGTTCTGATTTTGATGGCAAATTAGTCCTAGTACAAATCGCGTCAGCACTATGGCAGAGCAAACAACAATTCCGGTGGTGGTGAACGGGGCTTGCGGCAAAATGGGCCGCGAGGTGATTAAGGCTGTTGCTCAGGCGGAAGACATGACCTTAGTGGGGGCCATCGATCGCACCCCCGAAGTCCAAGGCGAAGACATTGGCGAGATTGTCGGGTGCGGCCCGCTGGAAATTCCGGTTTTGTCTGACTTAGAAGCCACTTTAGTGGCTGCCCAGGGCGAAGGCTCCGCCGTGATGGTGGACTTTACCCACCCCGATACGGTGTACGAGACGACGCGGGCGGCGATCGCCTACGGGGTACGCCCCGTAGTGGGCACAACTGGGCTCAGCGTGGAACAGCTTCAGGATTTGGCAGAGTTTGCCGATAAGGCCAGCATTGGCTGCTTGGTGATTCCCAACTTCTCGATTGGAGTAGTGCTGCTCCAGCAGGCGGCAATCCAGGCGGCGCAGTATTTCGACCATGTGGAAATCATTGAGTTACATCACAACCAAAAGGCTGATGCTCCCAGCGGTACCGCCATCCAAACGGCTCAGATGCTGAGTGCCCCGGACAAGGCTTACAATCCCGCCCAGGTGACAGAAACCGAGAAGATGAATGGTGCAAGGGGCTGCACCACGGCGGATAACATCAACATCCATAGCGTACGGTTGCCTGGGTTGATTGCCCATCAGGAGGTGCTGTTTGGGGCACCGGGGCAGCTCTACACCCTGCGTCATGATACGAGCGCTCGCGCCTGCTACATGCCGGGGGTACTGTTAGCCATCCGTAAGATTTTGCCTCTGAAGTCGTTGATCTACGGACTGGATAAGTTGCTTTAAGCGTATTCCAACCCACTGCCTGTGCCAAAGTTGACAACGTCGGCATCACCCTATTCCTGCAGGAAGGTGATGCCAAATCGTTTCTGATGGGCTTGTCGTCAGCCTTTCAGGCAGGACTATGGCAACTTCAAGCGCCCTCAGTACCAGAGTCCAAGTTGTTACCTTCGCTGATGCATCGGGCATCGTAAAACTAAGCCCCGTCCGATGCGCGAATTTGCCCTTTTCTTCGGCTAGGACATTTGGCGCGCTTTAAGCAACAAGCATTTAAGCAACAAGCATTATTGGTGAATTATGGGCACAGGTAATAGAGGCGCAGCAACGGTAGAACTTCGGGGTGGATATTTACACCCCTTGGGGCAAGGGGAGGACGAGTTGGCGATCGCGTGGCAGCGGGCCTGCGAAACCATAGCCCAAGCGGTGGGGCGACATCCTGAAACATCCTTAGATCCGGCTGTTCCAGAAGTTAGGCGACGGGTAATTTGCCACCAATGCGATTGCGACTCGCAACAGCTTGAAGCCGCCAGACGCGATGATGCCACCTACCTGGGGTTAGTCGCTAAAGCCGTGGACCTATATCAGGTCTTTTAGGGCACGATCCGCGCCAAGCCTTAAGACCCCGTCGATAAACCTGGCCAGTTAGCGTCTGCTTTGCTGATATTGCCAGGAATATCCTGCTCCCACTGTCGCTGCACCCCTGGGCTGTAGTTCAAGTACAGGCGACCCTCGACAATGCGCCAAGCATTGGGGGCAATAGAAGCGGTATACCCCTGGCTTACGGCCCAGGCGCAGAATCCACCGTACTCGGGGGCATATTGCCGAGGATTAGCGGCAAACAAATCGCGATTTTCGGCGCTGGCAAACTGCCAGGTGGCGTTGCCCCAGTCGTAGGTATATTCGGGGCTACCGGTGACCGCTGCGCCTTCGGTGAAGTAAGCGACGGGGTCCGTGCCGTGGATGGCGAGGCCATTGTTGCCCACAAAGTAGTCGTGGTCTGCCGGGGTAGCCTGAACGACTTCGGCCTCAACTTCAACAGCAGAGTTTGCCGCTGCACAAGGATTCGCGCCAGCACAGGGGTCTGTTGCTAATTCAGGATTGCTGCTGGCGCAGGGGTCAGCTTCAGTAACGGATGGGGTGACAACTTCCGTCGTAGCAGCCTCGGTTTTACTGTCGGCGTTGCTGGCAACGCCAGAGGTGCAGCCCATAGCAAACATTAAGCCCGCGATCGCCAGTTGGCCCAAATAGCGAATCCTCATGATCAAACCCCCTTTGCAGTACAGCTACCAGATAACAACATCAACCTGAGTGTGAGCTGAAACCCGCCTGAATTGGGTGAGTTCTGCGATACTGCTGCTGCGGATGCCGAGGGCTGGCTGGGTACTTCATTTCCAATCGTCCCGCCATCAATGCAGGCATCAAATAGTTTTTTCGAAACGTGGCCCGATGGGATAACCCTAAACGTTCCATCAAGGATCGGGTCGTGAAATAGCGCTCATCCATAACCGCCAATAGATTTTCAACTGGGTCGGTCACTTGGTCGGTAACTAGGTCGGTAACTTGGTCGGTTTTTGAAGCGGCCTGCGTTAGGGCATTGCCAATCATGTCCAGCATAAATTCAATAAAAACCGTGCTATTCGCGGCCTGATCAGCTGCTTCTAAGACTTGGTAATACCGGGTTTGCTCATCTTTAATCAAGCTTTCAATGGGCAATAGAAAAAACAATGGGTTCCACCGGCCCAGAATTAAGGTCTGCCAGAGTCTCCCCATGCGGCCATTGCCATCCATAAATGGATGAATGAACTCTAGTTCATAGTGAAATACGCTGCCCTTAATCAAAGGGTGATCTTCTGCATGGTGGAACCAACTCAGTAGATCCGACATCAGCAGGGGAACTCGTTTCGCCGGTGGAGCCACATGGACGACCCTGCCCTCTTTGTGGATACCGACACCCGCACGTCGAAACTTACCCGCATCGGCAAGAATGTCACCCATCAAATATTGGTGGGCCGTCAGGAAATCTTTGGTGGAGCTAGGCTCCCACGTCTCTAATGTCTCGTAGGCTCGAATGGCTCCCCGCACTTCACTGATTTCTCTGGGTTGTCCCAGAACCCGCTTACCCTCCAGGATTGCAGTCACTTGTGCCAAGGACAAGGTATTGCCTTCTATTGCCAGAGTGCCTTGAATGGTGCGAATACGATTTTGCTTTCGCAATTGAGGGGATGCATTCAGCCCATGACGCCCCAATCGGCCTACCTGCTCAGCAATGTCGCTGATTTGGTTGATGATTTGGGGGGTGATCTCAAAGGGAGGCTGATAGGACATCTATTCCGCAATCTATTCCGCATATATATTTGGGGCCAGAAAGCCTTCGGCACGCTCCAAGGCTGAAAGTCCCTATCTACAGGCTTTCTGGCGTCGCCAGCTTGAGCTTGAACTTCGTTGTAGCTTAATTAGCCTCCAGTGGGTTCAAGCCGGATTAGCTGACCATTAGACTCATCCGTCAGCACGTACAGCAAATCATCTGGCCCCTGCCGGATTGCCCGCACCCGTTGACCAATGGGAATCGACACCTCATTCACCACATTGCCCGAGTCATCCAATTCAATACGGCGAATGTCTTGGGACACCAAGCCCCCAGCAAACAGATGGCCTCGCCATGCGGGAAAGGCATCGCCTCGATAGACCGCTAAACCAGAGGGGGCGATCGAGGGGGTCCAGACTAGCTTTGGGTCTACCATTCCCGGCAGAGAGGTTTCTGGAGAAATCAGCCCCCCCGAATATTCGCGGCTATGGGTTGCTACCGGCCAGCCATAGTTTTCACCAGCCTCAATTTGGTTGACTTCGTCACCGCCGCGAGAGCCATGCTCGGTGGCCCAAACCTGCTGGGTATCTGGGTCCAGCGCCAGTCCTTGGATGTTGCGGTGCCCATAGCTCCACACCTCGGGTGCGGCCTCGGCATCATCGGCAAACGGGTTGTCGGACGGAATCGAACCGTCATCGTTGATGCGAATTACCTTGCCGAAATGACTGCCGGTGTTTTGAGCTTGCTGGCGGATGAATTCCCCGTCAAGCTCAATCGGCGGGTTGCCGCCATCGCCAATGGAGGCCAGCAGCGTCCCGTCGGGCAACCAAACCAGGCGAGACCCAAAGTGCTGTCCCCTAGATTTGGTTTGGGAGACTTCGAAAATTACTTGCCAATCGCTGAGAGTATTGCCATCAAACGCGGCGCGGGCAATCTGAGTGCGGTTGGCTGCAGTCGTGCCTTGGGAATAGGCGAAGTAGACCCAGGAATTGCCTTCAAAGCCGGGATGCACGGCAATATCTAGCAAGCCTCCCTGACCCTGGGCAAAAATCTCAGGCACCCCGGAAATGGGGGCTGGGTCAAGGACGCCCTCGCGAACGATACGCAATTGCCCCGATCGCTCCGTAATCAACAGGTCACCATTGGGCAACCAGGCCAGTCCCCAGGGATGAGCTAGGCTGTCTACCACGGTGACGGTCTGAAAGTCTTCATTATTGTCATCGGCGATAGTGATGGGCTCTCCGGTCTGGCCCTCAGGGGAAAATCCAGACTGAGCCGTGCATCCGACTACGCCTAAGAGGGCGATCGCGCCCCCAGCCACAATCCGCTTAGCAACCTGCTGGAGCATGGGGTGTTTTTGCTTGATTGCAACCATCATTGATGTCCCGGTCTTAGAGAACGCTCACCAAACAACGGTAGCGAATATAGCTGAGGCCAGAAGACCTCCGGCACGATCCAAGGCCGAAAGCCTTTACCCATAGGCTTTCTGGCGTCGTCAATGCCGCCAGTCTTGCAGCATTGGCAATAAGCTGTGATAGATGTCATCGCCTCACCCCCTGTACCGTCACCTGAATTTAACCTTGGCAGCACCGCAACAGCCTGGAACCATCACCAAACCATTACGGCAATCATCACACCTAGAATCTTTTGTCTGGCCGAAAATAGAGTCATCGGGCGAAAGCTCAGTAGACTTCCTCCTCCTAACAACACAGCACACAGTTCACCCCCGGCTTTGGCTGGGGGCTTTTTATGGCTGGTCTAAGCATTTCTCAATTAGCTCAATCACCTTCTCACTGATCGTTTTTTCCTCTAAGGCGCACTGGGCCTTGAATTTAGCCCGCAATGTATCCGGCAACTGCACCCGGATTGCCACCATTTTTGCCATAGTCTTGTTCCCCAATTACAGCCTGCTGTAAACCGCCACAGGGCAGCGGCTTGACCATTGCAATAATGCACGTTAATACAACAATGCACACCACGCTATCACTGTGATGGATGACTTATCGAGGCAGACCCTGCAAAAGACAACCGGCTCAACCAGGAAGTACTTGCCAGAGTTCTACCCGGAACTCCGTCCCTTTCCCTAAGGTTGAATGGCATGACAATTGCCCTTGATGGTTACCCGTCACAATTTGATAACTTATTGATAACCCCATGCCGGTCCCCAACCCCACGGGTTTCGTGGTGAAAAAGGGATCAAAAATATGGGCCTGGGTCTCTGCGCTCATCCCGGTGCCGTTGTCTCTCACCACGATGCGGATCTTATCTGCTGTTGGCTGGGTTTCGATGGTGATGCAGCCGACATGATCGGGGGCTGCTTGGCAGGCTTCAATTGCGTCGATGGCGTTCACCAGAAGATTCATAAACACTTGATTTAGGGCACCGCCGTAGCATTCCACAGGGGAGATTTCACCATAGTTCTTAACTACTTGAATCTCTGGTTTGCCGGCGCGACCATTCAGCCGATTTTGTAGAATGACTAAGGCGCTGTCGATGTTTTCGTGGATATCAATCGACTTACAATCGGCTTGGTCAAGCCGCGAAAAGGTGCGCAAAGAGGCCACAATGTCGCGGATGCGAACTGCGCCATTTTCCATGGATTTTAAGAGCTTAGGAAAGTCTTGTAGAACATAGTCAACTTCAGCTTTATCCAAAGCTTCTTGAAGTTCAGGGTTCGGGGTCGGGTAAGCATTTTGATAGCGCTTCAAAACAGCTTTTAGATCGCTGATATAGCCTTGGGCAACGGCTAAGTTGCCATAGATAAAGCTGACGGGATTGTTGATTTCATGGGCAACACCCTTAGTGGTGCAGAAAAGTCCTGCAACCCCTTTGAATAGGTGAGTCTCATTTGAGACAGAGGTTTTTGAAAGAGGCACTCCATGAGAAGCTCAAGTTCCCCAACTTAGAACTAAGCTCATGGAGCATCCTCCTCTCC
>JBHJIP010000167.1:0-6091 GCA_050043365.1 Leptolyngbyaceae cyanobacterium | reverse complement strand
ACCATCGCCAGTACCAGTGGAGACGGGACCGTTAAGCTGTGGGATCGCCAGGGCCGAGAACTTCAAACCCTTGCAGGTCATACAGCGACTGTCTGGAGTATGAGATTTTCTCCGGATGGTCAGACAATTGCCAGTGCCAGTAACGATGGCACGGTAAAGTTGTGGGACAGACAAGGCCGCGAACTGCAGACTCTCGAAGGACATACGGATGGGGTTTGGAGTGTGAGTTTTTCCCCTGACGGTCAGACTCTTGCCAGCGCCAGTGACGATGGTACTGTCAAGCTCTGGAGCTTTAACCTGGATGACCTGCTCAACAAGAGTTGTGCTTGGTTACGAGGCTATATGGCCGATCCCGCTACTCCAACAGAACACAAAGTCCTCTGTCCCAGAGAATCCGGAGTTTCCCCGTTAAGCCAACTCCAGGGAGCTGGAGTCGCCCACACCTTCCTCAATCAACTCCGCACCACCTCCAACACTCCCTTATAAAACCGGCGATGATCACCTTCATGGTTCTCCATCCCCGACTTCGTCAGCATCCCCTTCGGCTCCCCCACCCGCTTAATCGTCCGCTTCGGTTGCTCACTCCAAGTCAAATTAAGCGCACCTACCCACCCCGGCCTGCAGCCACACCTCCCCAGCGAGACATTGCGGATGCCAATTCGGCCCTATGTCGCCAAAAGATTTTGAGGAAAGGCGATCTCGGTAGGGTTAGGTCTTGTGCCTACCCTCCGGGAAACACCCACGCGACCCCCCATTCACTCCGTCAGGTTGGTTCCGAAAATAAACAGGTGATCCGGCAGGTTGAGGGCACCCACAAGAGGTGCCCCTACCTTTTAGGGCTACCAGTTACCTGAAAAGCCACACCGAGACCTGCTGCCATAACCCAGACAAAACGAGATCGACTGGGTTACTTGCTACCTTTTATTCATGTACTGCCGCAAAGCTTGTCCCCATGGCACGCCTCGATACCCTGCGAGAACAGCGAGAACAAATGTTGCAAATCGCCGCCAACCACGGTGCGTTTAACATGCGCGTGTTTGGCTCAGTCGCGCGCCGCGAAGAAACCCCCGATAGTGATATCGATTTTTTGATCGACTACGACCTCGAAAAAATCTCCCCTTGGTTTCCAGTGCGGTTGATTCGGGATTTAGAGTCGGCCTTGGGAGGCCCCGTGGATGTCGTGACCATAGGTGCCTTGAAAACACGGATTCGGGATGAAATCCTGCAAAAGTCCGTAGTGCTGTACAGATTTGTTCTGTGCTGTGATACTTAATTCTTTAATCGGCGTTCCTAATGACTACACCTGCGCCAGCTCAACCCTGAGCGCTAAAATATGACAGCTCGCTTAAGTGGTCGAATTTTATGACTGTTGCTGCCCCTGCCAAAACTGAGTACGAAGCCATCATCGGTCTCGAAACCCACTGCCAGTTGAGCACTGAAACCAAGATCTTCTCTCCCAGCTCAACCGTGTTTGGGGCAGACCCAAACACCCATATTGATCCGGTAGTGATGGGCTTGCCGGGGGTACTGCCCGTACTTAACCAGCGGGTGCTGGAATATGCGGTGAAAGCAGGACTGGCCCTAAATTGCGAGATCGCCCCCTACAGTAAGTTCGATCGCAAGCAGTACTTCTACCCCGATCTGCCCAAAAATTATCAAATCTCGCAATTTGACTTGCCCATTGCCGAGCACGGCTGGCTTGAGATTGAACTGGTCAACAAAAAGACTAAAGCCGTCACCCGCAAGCGCATTGGCATCACCCGCCTACATATGGAAGAAGATGCGGGCAAGCTGGTTCACGCCGGTAGCGATCGCCTATCCGGCTCCACCTATTCCCTGGTAGATTTCAATCGGGCTGGGGTGGCACTGGTAGAGATTGTCTCTGAACCGGACTTGCGCTCAGGACAAGAAGCCGCCGAATACGCCCAGGAATTGCGGCGGATCATGCGGTACCTGGGGGTGAGTGACGGCAATATGCAGGAGGGTTCCCTGCGCTGTGATGTAAACATCTCAGTCCGTCCCGTGGGCCAGGAGAAATTTGGCACCAAGGTGGAGATCAAAAACATGAACTCCTTTAGTGCCATTCAAAAGGCGATCGACTACGAGATTGAACGCCAGATTGCTGCAGTAGAAGCCGGGGAGCCGATTTATCAAGAGACCCGTCTTTGGGAAGAAGGCAACCAGCGCACCATCAGCATGCGCCTCAAGGAGGGCTCCAGCGCCTACCGCTATTTCCCCGAACCCGATCTGCCTCCCATTGAGGTCTCCGTAGAGCAGCGGGAAGGCTGGCGGGGGGAATTGCCGGAGTTACCCGCCCAAAAGCGGGCGCGATACGAGCAAGACCTCGGCTTATCGGCCTACGATGCGCGGGTAATAGCAGACGATCGCGCCATTGCCGAGTATTTTGACGCCACGATTACAGCCGGTGCAGAGGCTAAGTTGGCGGCTAACTGGATTACCCAAGACATTGCCGCTTACCTCAACAACGAAAAACTCACCATTGACCAAATCAGCTTGAAGCCTGACATGCTGGCTGAGATGGTGCAACTGATTAGCAAAGGTACGATCAACAATAAAGTAGGCAAAGAAATGCTGCCCGAACTGCTGACCCAAGGCGGCTCTCCTGCGGCCATTGTTGAAGCCAAGGGGCTAAGTCAAATTTCTGATCCGGAGCAAATTGCTTCTATTATTGACGAAGTACTAGCAGCCAACCCTGACGAGTTAGCCAAGTATCGAGCCGGCAAGAAAAAACTCCAAGGCTTCTTTGTCGGACAGGTGATGAAACGCACCAATGGTCGGGTTGACCCGAAGCTTACCAATCAACTCTTGATAGGCAAACTCAACGCAGAATCATAATGTCAAGAAATATTAAATAGGGGGTTTGACCCCCCATTGCATCTATGGCATACTATGTTATGTAGATGCACCCTGATGGTAAGGAGAGCTGCTTGCGGCTCTCCTTTTTTTTGTCTGGTTTTTCTGGTGAGCGTCTTTGTCTGTTTTCAAGGACGCCAGAGGCTTAGAACTTTTGAAATTTGTCAGGTGCGAAACGATGGCATTGGTCATGTTGCTTCAGCCACCCCAAATCGTTCTGATTCCCGGCGCAAAGGCTAGGGCGTGTGGACAATCAGCAGCATTTCCCTTGCAGGGCAGGCATTGTCACGCCCGCCTTGCTAAACCAAACTAGGGGCTGAAACTACCTTGTGATCAGTTGTCTGATTCTGATTGTCCACAGCCCTTAGTAGACTCGCTGTTTTCCTGGGCGGCATTCCAACTTGGGCAAGTCCCCTTGTTTGACGATGTGAATCAGGCAAATGTTGCACTGTTCGTTCAGGGCATACCTTGGCAGGGATAATCAACCGGATGCAAGGTATAGAATGGTCGGATTGCTCGCCAAGTAGGAGATCTCCGTGACGTCTTCTCTCGCTCGTCCTCCCCTAAATAATTTGGCCTCATCATCAGCCGATTTCGATGCGGCTGCTTTTGATGGTGCCGTCATGGCCACCTATGGTCGTTTTCCCCTGGCCTTAGCCAAGGGCGATGGCTGCCATGTTTGGGATGTAGAAGGGCGCGAGTATTTAGATTTTGTCGCTGGGATCGCCACCTGCACCCTGGGCCATAGCCATCCTCGGGTAGTGACAGCCATCACTCAGCAGGCCCAGACTCTGCAGCATGTTTCCAACCTTTATTACATTCCCAATCAAGGGGCATTAGCCCAATGGCTAACCCAGCACTCCTGTGCGGACAAAGCCTTTTTCTGCAACTCCGGGGCGGAGGCCAATGAGGGGGCAATTAAGCTAGCCCGCAAGTACGCCCGCACTCAACGGGGTATTGACCAGCCGGTGATTATTACCGCCAACGCCAGCTTCCATGGCCGTACCCTAGCAACGGTGACCGCCACTGGGCAGGCGAAATACCAGAAGAATTTTGCGCCGTTGGTACCGGGCTTTCACTATGTGCCTTATAACGATTTGACCGCTTTAGAATCCGCGATCGCCACCCTCGATCAAGACGCCCCCCAAGTTGCTGCCATCCTGTTGGAGCCTTTGCAAGGGGAAGGGGGGGTGAGACCGGGCGATCGGGCTTATTTCCAGGCAGTGCGACAGCTTTGCGATGATAAGGGCATTTTGCTGATTTTGGATGAGGTCCAGGTGGGCATGGGCCGCACCGGCCAGCTTTGGGGCTACGAAAATCTAGATGTTGAGCCGGATATTTTCACCCTGGCCAAGGGATTGGGGGGCGGCATTCCGATTGGGGCGGTGCTCTGTAAGGAGCACTGCAATGTGTTTGCCCCTGGTGATCACGCCAGCACCTTTGGCGGTAACCCCTTTGTATGCGGCGTGGCCTTGGCAGTTTGTGAAGCGGTAGAAAAACTCGATCTGGCCACCAACGTACAGGCCAGAGGCCAGGAGCTACGTCAGGGCTTGGAACAGTTCGTGAGCCAATATCCCCAGTGGTTTGACCATGTTAGGGGGTGGGGCTTAATTAATGGCTTGGTGCTGCAGCCCGAGGCGAGTATCACCTCTATTGATGTGGTCAAAGCGGCCATGGCTGAAGGGCTCTTGGTGGTCCCGGCTGGGCCTCAGGTGGTGCGCTTAGTGCCGCCTCTGATTGTGTCGGCGGCAGAGGTGCAAAAGGCCGTGGCGTTATTGGGGCAAGCGATCGCCCGCCTGGAATCAGCTACGTAGGCTCCTTTCTGGGTTTAACCCCAAGGTATGGATAAAAGCCACTCAATATTGCGTTTCCCAAACAAGCCCAAAGTTATTAACCTTTCCTGATGGCAATGCCTCACCCAGGATCTACAACGGTTAGCAAGTAAAGGTTTGCATGCTCCTAACCCTGAGTTAGCTTATGCTGCTGCAGTATGGGTGGTGCCAGAAACCTGTGGAGGTTTTGCACCTTGAGCATGCCGAAGGCTCTCTGACCACAGTCATATGCGGGGCGCTATGGTTCACGCCAATTGGGGGCGGTTTTCTCAGCCTCTTTCCTCAATCGATCCGGACCAGATTCAACTGGCATTGGCGATCGCCGATGACGGCATTTTGCGATCGCTCCTCACCGAAAGTACCCCAGCCATTTCACGCTCCCAGCAGTTGGGCCAAACTCAGGTCACCGTTGGGGTGCCTTTGGCCGATGACACCACCATGATTGATGCGGTGGTGGCCTATGAGTCCCTAAAGTGCGCCCTACTGGATGAGTCCCCGCCTCCAGAACATACAGCCCAAGTCCGCTGTCAGTCGGGTCTGCAGACCCTGGGATGGCGGGTGAATATTGCTGAGGCGATCGCCCTGCTCAGTCACGGGGGCTTTCAAGAGCATCACATCCAACGCATTCTGCACCTGCCTTCCCAGGGCTGGCACCGCTCTTGGTGGTCCACATTTGACCGCCAGGGCAATTTGGGACACCCCTTCCAGCGCTGGTTTCGGTGTCGCTCTTATGGCGACGGCACCTATATCCTGCAATATCGCGATCACTACGCCCAGGTCGCGCCCCCTTGTTTTCGAGGCACCTGGCATCAAGTGCCAGTGGTGATTGCCAGCCCAGAGCAGGGCTTTGGCCAGCTGCTGATGACTTTGCGTCGTGCTCAGGCCAGTCTCAAAACCGATCACGGGATTTTGCTCTCGGCTCCGCTGAATGAACTAGAGCGGGAAGGGTTTATGCGTCAGGGCATTAGTGTGTACGCTTTGGGCAATCAAAGTTTGGGCACCCAAGCCAGTTTGCCTGGGGTGATGCAGGGCCAAGCCCCAACACAGCAACAGCGATCAAATGTATCACCTTGATATTCTGCCCCATTTTCTGGTTCAAGCGCTTTTCAGGGGGGCAAAAGTAGCTAGATCTTCGGGGCGATCAACGTCACAGAGGGTTTCTAGGGTGGTCCAAGAGAGGTTGAGCTGGGTGGCGATTTTTGCCGTCTGGTCAAATACCCGCTCTGTCCCCCAGGCAATATTTTGATAGAGCTCCGCACAACCCCGACTCAGCCCCACCAGGTAATAGCCCCCATCTTGAGCTGGTCCCAAAACCAGGTCATGGCTTTTGAGCTGATGAAAGGCCTGCTCTAAATGATGGGCGCTGATGGCAGGACAGTCGGACC
>JBHJIP010000166.1:0-6753 GCA_050043365.1 Leptolyngbyaceae cyanobacterium | reverse complement strand
CAGCATGGGCGACGGCTTAGGCACGACCGACACCTTTACTATATTGCTCTATCAAGCACCGGTCACCATTGAAGCTGTCCTCGATGACGAAGCGGATGACGACGAGGACGCCCTCTAGCTATCCTCAGGCGTTGGGTGAGTTAGGTGATTTTCCTTGCTGTTCTAACGTGGCTTGCAGGGTTTGTAGCTGAGCTTGCATTTCAGCCAATTGCGCCATTAAACGGTGGGTATCTAAAGACGAATCTGCATGGGGAGCATATTCTGTTTTTCCGTAGGCTTGCTGCTCTTGGTGGGCTTCTTCAACGCTGCTGACAATCACCCCCGTAAATAGATTGATCACAATCATGGCCCCCAACATCACGAAGCTGATGAAGAACAGGGCGGCAATAATTGGGGTGGCTGCAGGATTTGTGCAGAGCTCTTCAATGCCATCGTAACCGTAGCGATCGCAGCCATACATCTGGGTGTACATAATGTCAGACCAGCCTTCCATGGTGATGATCTGAAAGAGGGACAAAACTGAGATGGGCAAAGAGCGAAAGTGAATCGGATCATTGCCTGAGAACAAAAAGGTTGCGGTTACCCCATAGATATAAAACAGCAGGGATAACAACGCAGAAACGTACCCCATAGAAGGCACACTTTTAAGCAGCGCTCCTACCAAGATTTGCAGCCGAGGTAAGCTCCGAATCAGTTTCAAAACCCGCAGGAGTCGCACCAATCGCAGGACGACCAAATAGTTGTTTTCTAGGGGCAAAAAGAAGGTCGCAATAATAATGAAGTCAAAAACATTCCAATAGTCATGAAAGTAGCGCCAAGGCTTGCTTCCTTCTGCAGATACTTTGAGTAAGAACTCACCTATGAAGACCCAAATAATGAAGTGGTCTAAAACCTGCAAAATTTGCCCATGGCGGTCCACAAGTTCTGGCACGGTTTCCAAGCCCACCAGGACCCCAGCCAAAATCGTGACCGTAATGATGAAGTTTCTGAAGAAGGCAGATTCTACCGTGCCAACAATTTTGGCCTTGATAACAGCTTTTCCCATGGTAGATGCATAAAATGTGGGCATGGCCTTCTAAAGCTGATCAGACCTCAGGGATTAGGTGGCCGATAACAATGCTCACAGCTTCTCATAAGGGCGCACTTCCCCTGTCACAGAAAATCCCCCTAAGCCCATAAACATCGGACCTAGGGGGATGACTTTAGGCTAATCTGCTTAGCCGTTCTTGAAGTTATTCAACCATTCTCGAATTTGCTCAGAGGCAATATCACGACCCCCCAAACCAAAAGCGATCGCGATCGCCACCGCAATGGCGCCGAGCAATAGACCAAAGGCGAGGTTGACGATATCAGTGGCCACGCCCATTTGCTGGAGACCCATGGCCCCCACCAAAATGATGATCGCCACTCGGGCGGATTGAGCCAGGAAGTTAGCCTGACTGCTGCCCATACTGCGAATCAAGCGGAAAGCAAGATTGGCAAAATATAGCCCCACCGCAAAGACCAGGAGTCCGCTCAGCACCTGGGCCGAAATTCGCATGATCGCCTGAACAATGTTGGTCAGCGCCTCAAACTGCAAAATCTCGGTGGCGGTTACCGCCCCAAACAGAACAATGCCGACCAAAGCCAGAAGCCCTGCGACTTCAGAAGGGGTTTTTGCAGCACCTTGAACCCGAGTTTCAGGTTGGCCCTCAGCATTGAGTACGGGGGAATCTGCCGTATTGACGGAGAGCTCTGGTAGACCCAAAATGCTGAGGATATTGTCGAAGCCGACGCTCGACAGCACGTTGGTTAGCAGCTCAGAAACAAAGCGGCCAATCACATAGAAGACCACCAAGACCAAGCCAGCCGTGATGATTTGAGGAATCGCGGCCAAGATTTGCTCCAGCATCAAAATCGCTGGACCAGAGATGGCTTCGATATCTAACTCATTCAGGGCTGCAACCGTGGAGGGCAGCAAGATCAGCACGTAGACAACGGTGCCAATCAAGCCCGACAGTGAAACGCCTTCTTCTTCAGTGGTGGCGAGACCCACTTTAGTGCCGATCTCATCGGCGCGAGTGGCTGTGAGCAAGTTGGTGACGATGCCCCGCACCACCCGAGCAACCAGCCAGCCAATCACCAAAATAATGCTGGCCGTTGCGATCCGAGGAATCGCCTGCAGGAACTGATTAATCAACCCCTCAACCGGCTCTAACAGCCCAGGCAAATCAAGGGCACTTAGGATTAGCGGAATAAAGAGGAGGAAAATGAACCAGTAGAGAATATTCCCGATGGTTTCATTCAGCACAAAGGGGCTCCCTTGCTGGCCCGTTTGTGCGGCAAGGCGGTCATCTAGGTTAAATCGAGATAGACCTTGGGTAATCAATACCTTGACCACTGTAGCGGTGGCCCAGGCCACGGCCAAAAGCACCGCTGCACCGCCAATGCGAGGCAGATACTGGAAGATCTGCTGCAGGAAGTTATTCAGCGGTTCTGAAACCACCTCTAGGCTGAGGGCATTTAAAAACGCCACCAGCGTAAAGGTCATCACAATCCAGTAGACGGCGGTGGCGGCCCAAGCCTCAATCGGCAGGTCTTGGTCAGGGGCTTTGCCCATTACCATGCGAGCCAGTTGGTTATCCAACTTGGTCCGACTCAGCACACCTTTCACAATCCAGGCAGCAAAGGTGGCAATAATCCAGCCACCGATCAGAAGCACAATTGCCCACAGCAAACTGGGCAAAAAGCTTCCCAGGGTTCCACTAAGCTCAGTCAAGAAGCGATCCATAGGACCAATATCGAGCTGTGCCAGTGACGGTAATGGCGGAGGTAGATGAGACAGGGACATTAGGCTAAGTGAATCCACAGCAACTCCCATAAACAGCATGTGTAACAGCGATCTGGCAATGTAGGTCTCAAAAGACCCTGTGAAGAATTCGCTAGGGATTTATCCTACCGACGAATATTCGGCTCGGGTTCATCCTAAGGGGGGATATACCCATAAGATGCTGACGTGAAACCACTATTAATACAACCCCCTATTTTCCTGAGTGGGCTAGACGACATTTAAGCAGTCTTTTGACCAACTAAATCGCCATGGCAGAGTCTCGCATTTTTGAACAAGCCGTTACTATTGCGGCCCGTGCAACTACGGTGGAGCGATGTATTACGAATCGGCAGCTAATGCATCAATGGCTCAACCCGGCCCTACGATGTGAACCCTTTGACGCCACTTGGGATACGGATCTAGGCGGCAAAAGTCGTTTTATTTTGAATGTGCCGCTGGCCACGCCAACCCTGATCAGCACAGTGATTGAACGGCAGCCAGGGCTTATTGTCTGGGGCTTTGACGGATTTTTTAAGGGGCAAGACCGTTGGGACTGCCAACCGATACAATCGGGTACCGAACTGGTGAATCGGTTTGAGTTCACCATTCCAAACCCGTTGATAGCGCTTGGTTTTGACTTGGTTGCGGCCCGTTGGACCAAACAAGACATGGAGGCCCAACTGCAACGACTCAAGCAGGTGGCTGAACGGGAAGAACTTTTGTCGGCCAGATAGAATCGCTGGGGCGCTGGGGCAGGTTATTTTGAATTGCGCATAGCGGCATTAGCTGGCACCGCAACAGCGATCGATGCCCAAGCTATCCAGCAGCAAGTCACTGACCGCATTGGCGATCGCAAACTCCCCATAAAAGCTTTGGGAAAAGTCGAAGCCCTGCATTTCGGTCAGGATGGCAATCACCAAAGAGCCCAGATCGTTTTCCCCTTCCATGCGTTGGCGGACAAACACCTGGGACGCGCGGGCGGCGATGTCTTCGTTGACGGCTTCGGGTAAAAACTCGTCATCGAGCCACCGGTGCAGGGTGGTGCGTAGCCACTCCCCTTCTTGTTGCGGATTCGTCGCGGGAGGCAGAGTAATTGGAGGAATGGGATCAGCCATGGCAAACCTGACGCGTTGCGATCTAAGGGAGTTATTGGTGACTGTACAGCAGTCCCTACCCCTCGATCTTGCCAAATTTTCACTTCTAACACCTCTAAAGTGTTTTTATTCCTGACTGAGACAGCTTAAGGGTGGGTCCTGGAGCTGGGCAATCGCATCAATTTCCTCAGCCAGTTGGAAATCCAGATCCGTGAGTCCATCAGCATCATGGGTGGTGAGCGATAGGGAAACTCGGTTGTAGGCAATGGTGACGTCGGGGTGATGCCCTAAAGTTTCAGCAGGGGCGATGAGCTGCGCCACAAACACCACAGATTCCACAAAGTTAGCAAGTTCATAGGTGCATTCCAGCCGGTCTGAAGTCCTATGCCATCCTGGAGGCGGCTGTAGTGCGGGCAGAGCCATTGCCATCAAAGGAATCACAGCGGCCATTGCTACTAATATTCGACCTACTGCATAGCCTGACTTGGCATCAGTTTCCAATTTCATGGTGAATTCTTGACTGCTCAGGTCTAAGCGGTTTGTACTGGCTTGGATCGCTATCAACGGCTACAAATATTCTGGGTGTTAACTGGATTGGGATAGCGAAGGCGTTATTAGTTCGAATGTATAAGGAGACCAGTCCATCGCCTTAGGGATATCGTCCAAAGGCATGGGCTTGGCATAGAGAAACCCCTGAACTAAATCAAGCCCGAGCCGCTGCAAAACCGATGCATCTTTGGCTAACTCTACCCCCTCCCCGACAGTATGAATGCCCAACTGACGGGCCATTTGCAGAATAGCTACCACTGCTGCTTGCATCCGACCATCATCCGCAATGGACGCAATCAACGAGCGATCTAGTTTCAGAATGTCGATGGGCAGGGCGACAATTGAATGGAAGGACGAAAATCCGGTACCAAAGTCATCAATTGCGATCTTCACGCCCAATTGATGGAGCTGTTCGATATATCTGCGAACGACGTCTTCAGCCTCAATGATTTCTCGTTCAGTAATTTCAATCACCAAACGGGCTGGATTGAGTCGTCCTTGCTGACATAGAGCCGTAACTTTATCGAGCAGTCGCCCTTCAGTCAGATCCCTGGGGACAGCATTAATGGTGAGATAGGTCTCAGCCATATGAGGTAAGGTTTGCCATCGGGTCAAACAGGGTGCGGCATATTCGAGCGTCAACAGGGTGAGATCTTCGATCAGGCCCAGCTCTTCTGCGATCGGGATAAACGCACCGGGGCCGAGGATGCTGCCATCCGCTTGGGGCCAACGGGCCAGTAATTCTACTCCTGCAATTCTGCCACTTTTAAGATCAATAATCGGCTGTCCCCAGGGCACAATTTCTTTGTGCTGAATGGCATCACGGAGTTTTGCTTTGATCTCTCTCCGCTTCTGGCTTTTACGGCGTAGAGCATTGTCGAAATAAACGACTTTCCCTATGGGTGCTGACTTGGCTTGATACATTGCCTCGTCGGCTTCTTGGCAGATTTTATTGAAATCAAATTCATCACTTTTGTTAAGGGCAATTCCAATGCTGGCTGAAATTCGGGCCTCCCCTAAAGGCAGAGAAAAGGGCTTTTCTAAAGCTTGAACAATATGTTCAGCCAAAACCGTTAACTCAGACAAGTCATCGCTGTCTGAAACAACTAAGAACTCATCGCCGCCGAGTCGAGCCACAATGCTTTCCAGTATTTCTGCAGTTTCTTTAATGCGTTTAGCGACCTGCCTCAAAAGGTAATCGCCGGCTTCATGGCCAAGCTGGTCATTAACCTCTTTGAAACGATCCAGATCAATAAGTAGGACACTTCGAATCGGTTTCGAGTTATTCAGGATAGCCGATTCTAAACCAGAGCGACTCAGGGTTCCCGTCAAGGTATCTAGATAGGCTTGATGCTTTAGACGCGTTTTTAAGCGGACTTCATTAATCCTAGTTTTCTGAATCCTTCGAACACCTTTAACTGTGATTGCTAACGAAACTAATATTCCGACACCAATTAAAATGTCCTGACTTAAGAAGGCCATTCCTGCAAACATCATCAGTACTGCAGTAAGCACATGGATCGCCGAAATAGAATTGGAAACCATTTGGCCTGTTATGAAGCAGCCACAAAAAGTCAAAGTGATCCAAAAATATTCTGTTTGATTAAAGGCGTCCCAATTCAGTAGCGGAATCGTTCCAAACCAAACGCCTCGAAACCAATAGATGATCGCAAGTAGTTGCGGTGCTTGATATTTATCCCGCCAATCTTTCAGTATCCAACCACTTTGCACACAGAACATACAGCCAATTAAGGCAATATGAACAATCCACCAATTTAAGAGAATGGAGATTGGAACAATAGGCCAAGCTGCGGCAATAAATGCGATAGAAACGACAACGCTACCAATCAGGGCAGACCATCGAACATCTCGCAATCGAAAATCTGTGTCCTGCCTGAGGGCAAGGGTTTGATCTCCTAGGCTATTTTCAAATTCAAGTAAACCAAATGGGTTCTTAGTGTCCCATCCTGTTGGTTTGTCCACAGTATTTGCTTGAGATTCAGTATCAATACAGGTCAATGATTCCTATTTATTTTGAGGGGAAGCTTGTGTCTTGACAAAGCTTGATCCACGTAGGCGTATTGAAGTTTACTGAATCTCAGATAATGAAGATCCGTAAATATATTGATAAACTCGCCGGTAAACTTAGGCGGCGTTGTATCGCCAGCTTGTCCTCTGGTCCAATTGCTAGCTATCAACCCAAAATAATCCAATTTAGCAAGAAGCGCCGCAAAAATTTTTTAGCGGCGAGTAAAATTGAGGAACAAGACATGCCAGGAAAAAGCACGAAAAAGTTGTTAT
>JBHJIP010000165.1:0-8736 GCA_050043365.1 Leptolyngbyaceae cyanobacterium | reverse complement strand
TCAGCATTGCTTCTACCGGTCTCTCCACCCGAGGGCGACATAATAACTAATTCTCTAGCAGGGGTACGTTCAAACTTAATATCTGGGTTGGCGGCACAAAGATCCTCAAACTGTGTGGGGTTGAGGTGCGTAATCGGACTGAGGTCAATGGTGAAGGCGGTCATGGCTTTGCTCCTTCCGCATACCGCTAGGATACCGAACCTGGCATGGCTAGTGATATGTAGGTTGTAAGGGAGCCGGTGTCAGTTGAGGTTGTTTGTCAACCAGGTTCGATCGCCCTTTGCGACCAAACATCAAAATATGCGCCGACGGCACAAAATACAGCGCCAGTACAGTGGCACCACCCAGCCCGCCTGCGATCGCGATCGCCAACGGTGGCCAAAAACCGGTCTGGTCGAGCAACAGCGGAATAAACCCGGTAATTGTCGTCACGGTGGTGGCAACAACGTGACGGGTCGCCTTCATCACCACCCGTTCCGTCGCCTTGGGATTGCCTTCCCGTGCTGCCGGGTCATCTCGCAACGCCGCCAACACCACAATCGAGTCGTTGATGGCCAAGCCGATCAGCCCCAACGTCCCCAAAATGGCGGTGAAGCCAAACAGCGAGCCAAACACCTTCAAGGCCAGGGCCGCTAAGCCCACCGCCAGGATGGCCACGCCCCCAATCAATGCCGCCAACCCAAAGGAATTAAACGACAGCACCAGGGTGGCCACCATCAGCACGGTGAGAATCCCTACCGTGGAGAACAGGTTGCCGATCGCGCTCCCCCTTGCATCCGCCTCCCCGCCATATTCCAACCGAAAACCGGGAGGCAGCTCAAAGTTCTGATCTTGCAGGCGTTGCTCCAATTCCGCTAAGGCCGTGGCCGGGAGGGCACCCGCTTCTAAAAAGCCCTGCACCGTATTGATACGCTGACCGTTGCGGCGGCTGATAGTGGCAATATCGGGTTCTAAGCTGACCTCGGCCAGGGCGGTGAGGGGCACCAGGCTACCATCATTCGACAGCAAATCCAGCGAAGCCACCCGCTCCAGTTGACCCCGGTCCTGATCTGAAACCCGCACCCGCACCGGAATATCTTCAGTGCCTTCCAGCACGGAGCCACCGACGCTACCGTCGAGGGTGCTGTTCAGTTGTAGGGCGATCTCCTGATTGTCTAACCCAGCCCGACGGGCCTGCACCTCGTCAATATTCAATGCCAGTTTGGGCAAGGCTTGGGTGAGGTTGGCCTGGGTGTGGGTGACCTCTGGGATTTGAGATAGCTCGTAGCGCAGTTGATTGCCGATTTCCCGCAGACGGGTGACGTCATTGCCTAGCACCCGCAGCTCAATCGGGGCGTCAAAGGGCGGTCCCTGCTCTAGTTGCTTCACCAGCACTTGGGCCGCAGGGAAGGCGTTGTCCAGGGTGTTTTGCAGCTCCTGGATTGTGCCGCGCAAGTCATCAGCGTCGTTCAACTGCACGATGCCTTGACCGTAGAACGGGTCATTCTCCCGGTTGGCGATCACGTTATAGAAAAAAGAAGGGGCGCTTTTGCCCAGGAACCAATGCACGTCCTCTACCTTGGGATGTTCACGCATCAGGTCCCGCGCCGCCATCACCTGCTGCTGAGTGGTGGCGATCGCCGTTTGGTTTTGCAACTGAAACTCCACCTGGAACTGATCTCGGTTCGTGGGCGGGAAGAACTGCTGGTCTAAAGTGCCAAACACCGCAAACCCAGCCACGGGCAATACCAGCGCCAAGCCGATTCCCAGCCAGGGGCGGCGAAACACCCTGCGCAGGGTGGATTGATAGAGGCCCGCCATCCGGCCATTGGCGAAGCCATGGTGCCACCACTGGGCGCTGATCCGTAAGGGCTCCCAGCGGTGAAGTAATCCCACCAGGGAGACAATCACCGTCAGAGAGAGAAACAGCGAACTGATCAGGGCCAAGATCACCGTCAGGCCAATCGTGCCAATGAATTCACCCGTGGAGCCAGGAGAGGTCGCAATGGGAATGAAGGCCAGCACCGTGGTCATTGTGGAGGCCAGCAGCGGCACCAGCAGGTGGCTGACGGTGCTAGACACGGCCTGAGCCGGGGGCATTTTTTCCCGCAGTCGCACCTGCACCTCATCTACCACCACGATGGCATTGTCGATCAGCAGTCCCAGGGCAATGATGATGCCGGTAACGGACATCTGATGTAGCGGCACCCCCAAGACATTCATAATGCCGAACACCATTAGGGTGGCCAGGGGCAGGGCCAACCCCACCAGCAGGGCCGACTTCCAGCCCAGCACCAGCAGGGATACGGCGATCACCAGCAGGGAACCGGTAATCAGGTTACTGATCACCCCGTTCAAGCGCTGAATAACGTACTGACTTTGGTCCAGCACCGTATGCAGCCCCATCCCCTGGGAAAGATCCGCCTCGAATTCGGCCAAGACCTCACGGGCATAGCTCGCCCAGAGGTCCACCCGCTGCCCCGACTCCACCGTGGCAGAGAGGACGACGGCGGGGTAACCGTTCACAAAGGCCAGGTCTGTTGCGGGGGTTTGGGTCGCTTTGGTGACCGTGGCCACATCCCCCAGTCGGGCGGTTTCCCCTTCGCTGCCCAGTTGGATGGGAATAGTGCGGATGCGTTCCAGGGAATCTAACTCGCTGTTGACCTCTAAAAGGAACTGATCGCGATCGCTACGCACCTGACCGGCAGACACCTTGGCATCGCTGGCGGTGATTTGCTGAGCTAAGGTCTGGGCGGTAAGGCCGAGGCGGGCCAGGTCACTAGCGCTGATTTCCACCCGAATCTCTTCGTCGGGGTTACCAAAAATCTCAATCTTGTCGGTGCCGGGCAGCGATCGCAGCGCCTCCTCCAAACTCTGGATGCGCCGTCCCAGAATCGTGTAGTTGGGCGCGTCGGGCAGTTCCCAGGTGAGGCCCACGATCAAGGCGCTGGCAGTGGCAGAGCTGTCTTCATATTCAGGGTCCGAAGCCTCAGCGGGCAGGTCGGCGGCGGCGTCATCGATCTTGCCCCGCACCTTCGACCACACCGGCTCCACATCTCGGATCGCTTCCTTCAGCTCCACCGAAATCACCGAGACCCCAGTGGCGGAGGTGGAATCGAGAGCTTCGATTTCCTCCAGCTCAAACAGGCGGTCCTCTAGCTTTTCGGTGACTAAGGACTCGACCCGCTCAGGGGTGGCCCCAGGCAAAAAGGTAATGACCTGCCCAAACCGCTGGGTAATCTCGGGGTCTTCCATGCGGGGCAGGGTGAGCAGGGCCGACAGCCCCCATACCACCACCAGAGTCAGGGTCAAAATCAGCAGTTGGCGGTTGCGGTAAAAGAGGTTAAACATCGCCCTAACCCTCCCGCACCGTTTCACCCGGCACCACCCGTTGGGTGCCACTGGTGATGGCGCGAGCGCCCGTCTGCACGGTTCCTCTGTCCAACACCCGTTCTCCTTCGGTGTAAATCACCTCCACATCGCGGCGACCGACCGTAAACAGGTCGGCAGGTTGAGCGGCCTCCGGAGTTTCCAGCACATACACCGACCACAGCCCCCGCTCACCCGGCACTAGCGCGGTGGAGGGCAACCAAAAACCCGATTCTGTTTCGGTTTGGTCCAGCAATAACCGGGCCGTTTGCCCCACGGTGAGGGGGGCGCTGTTCAATTCCAGCACCACCGTGACAGTGCGACTGGTAGCGTCTAGTTCCGGTAACAGGGCAGTGATAGTGGCGTCATAGCGCTGCTCACCCACCAAAACCTCTGATGGATCGCCAAGGGTCAGGGTATCGGCCACCTCGGCGGGCACCCCCACCCGCGCTTCCAGTGGACCGGCTTCAATCAGGCCAAACACCGTCTGACCCCCGCTGACCACAACCCCTTCGTCTAGGGCGCGATCGCTGATCTGCCCATCAAACGGCGCATAAAGCGTGCTCTTATCCAGATCTACATCCACCGCCTGAATGCTGGCCTGGAGCTGCTGCACTCGCGCCACTTGAGCATCCACCTGTTCTACTCGCGTCCCGGCGCGCAGTTCATCCAGTTGGCTCTGGGCCTGGGCCAAGCGAAATTCTAGGGAGTTGGTGCCAAAGGCCTGCTGGTCTAATTCTTCTAGGGAAATTGCCCCTTCGGTGTACAGCTCCTGGCGGCGCTGACGCTGCAATCGGGCCAGTTCTAGCTGCTGCTGAATATCTGATACCGCTGCTTCGGCGGCGGCAATGTCTTCGCGGCGGGGACCGGCCTCTAGTTCCCGCAGTTGGGCTTGGGCCTGAGCCAGTTGGGCGGTGAGCTGCTGGCGCTGGACTTGCAGAGTGCGGATGTCGAGACGGGCTAAGGGTTGACCGACCGCGACGCGATCGCCCTCATCCACCAGCAGGGTCACCACCGTACCGGGCCGCTCAAACCCCAAATCACTCTGGCGCTGGGCACTCAGCTCACCGGTATATTCCCGCTCGGCGGTGTAACCGGTGACGGGTTCTAAAACCGTGGTTTCGACAGGCAGTGCGTCAATGGTGACCTCAGGGGCCGGAGCCCTCAAAATCTGCAGGCTGTATATCCCAATCCCAAGGGTGCCAGCCAACAGCGGCACTGCCCAAAGCCGCCGCCAACGATGCCGCGACTGTTTAACCTGACCTTCAGACTCAGAAGCCACTTCCCCAACCAGCTCAGGGGATGTCGCGTGGGAGATGGGTTCAGCCACCATGATGGGTACCTTTTGATAACCAACAAGCTTTAGTACAACAAGTTGATAACAAACTTGTTGAATAGATGACCATAATTTATACTCAACTTGTTGAGCATGTCAATCATCCCAACAAGATCGGCACAAAATCCAAGCGGGTAGGCACGAGACCTACCCCTACCACCCCATTCCCCCTTTCACCCCGACATGGCCCTAGCCCACACCATTCTCACCGTCCTGATGGATGCCCCTTTCAGCGGGTACGACATCAGCAAGCAGTTTGAGATGGGGGTCGGTTGCTTTTGGAATGCCAGCCAGCAGCAGATCTATCGAGAGCTGGCCAAGATGGAAAAACAGGGCTGGGTGGAGTTTGAGACGGTGCCCCAAGACGGTAAGCCCGACAAAAAGATTTATCACGTCACTGCCGATGGGCGCGGGGAACTGCAGCGGTGGTATAGAGAGCCCAGTGAACCCACCGCCATTCGAGAAGATTTGTTGGTGAAAGTGCTGGCTGGGGCGTACTTGCCGTCCGTGGATTTGATCAATGAATTACACCATCGCCGCCAGTGTCATCACGAGAGGCTGATGTATTACCAAGGCAAAGCGGCTGAGCACCAGGCGAATCCTCAGCCTTCAGCGATGCAGCAATACCTCTACCTCACCTTGCGTCGCGGCATTCGCTACGAACAAGCCTGGATTGATTGGTGTGATGAGGTGCTTACGGTTCTCAAAAATAAGCAGGCGGATGCATAGCGTATTGCCGCGATCGCCCTCTCACTCTCCCCTCGTGAGTTTCCGGTCAATGGCAAATATTCTTATCAGTTGCCCATACTTTCGGGAACAATGCCGAATTGAAATGATTCCTAAAGGGACGTGTGCTGCCCTCCTGATGCAGGAGTTATTCCGATGAACCCTATAGATCCGTTTAAAAAAGTCTGTCCCCAGGTAAAAGAACAATCCCTTAATACAGCCTTAAATCAGTCCATAGACGATATTGGCCATGGGTCAAATCAAAAAGGGACTTCTATGGACCAGAGTCAAAACCGATTACAAACTGAAGGGCTAGAAACAGACTTATTGGATTCGGAGCAGGACATTCGGGATAGACATATTCTGATCATCCATGACGGTCAAGGACGGCATAAGGTTGACCTCAGCAACAGCGTTTATTCCGTCGGCAGAAGCCCTGAATGTGACATTGAACTCTCGTCGCAATTTGCCTCTCGCCATCACGCCACCTTTCTGTACATGCCGTTCTCAGAGCGCGAAGACTGCTGCTACTGCATTGTGGATGGCAACCTCAAAGGAGACGCCAGCACCAATGGTCTGTTCGTGAATGGGAAAAAGATCAAAGCCCAAGATCTCAAAGACGGGGATGAACTGATCTTTGGCCCCGATGCCCGCGCTAGCTATCACCGGCTTGTCGTTGTCGAAGACAACAACAAGCCCATCAACCTTGAAGAAGTTGACCTAGACGAAACAGTTGCAAATAACATTTTCAACTGTTTAGAAGGCAGTGACGCTGAAATCGCCGCCTAGGGTCAGTCATTCAGGCCTTAATCACCGTCGCTGAACAGGCAACTCAACCACAAACGTAGTGCCTTTCAGACCAGACTCAAAATAGAGTTGACCACCGTGCTGCTGCGCAATAATTTGGTGGCTGACAAACAAGCCCAAGCCATTGCCTTGGCCAACGGGTTTAGTGGTAAAGAACGGATCGAAAACGCGCGGATGAATTTCGGCTGGAATGCCCGTGCCGTTATCGCAAATGCGAATCGCGATCCGCGTTTCGTCAACTAATTTCGTCTCAATTTTGAGCACCTTAGTCTCAACAGCCTGATCTTCAAGAGCGTCAATGGCGTTACTGATCAGATTCATAAACACCTGATTGAGCTGACCTGGATAGCAGTTGAGCGGCGGCAGCGTGTCGTAGTTTTTCTCCACCTTGATTGGGTGCTTATGAGAATCCACGGCTTTGAGGCGATGGTCTAACATCATCAGAGTGCTGTTCAACCCTTCATGGAGATCGGCAACCTTGAGGCCAGCCTCGTCTAAGCGGGCAAAGTTACGCAGGGACCTGACGATTGCTTGAATGCGATCGCTACCATTTCGACTCGAAGCCAATATCTTCTGCAAATCAGCCTGCAGGAACTCTAAATCACTTTCCTCCAGCAAAGTTTTCACATCAGGGGGCGGCTCCGGATAGTGGTTTTGGTAAGCCGTCACTAATTCCAGCAGAGCTTGGGTGTAGCCCTCTACATAGTTCAGGTTGCCCTTAATGAAGGTGACAGGATTATTGATTTCATGGGCAATCCCACCGACGAGCTGCCCTAGGGCCGACATTTTCTCGGTATGCACCAGTTGTGCTTGTGCCTGCTGAACCCGCTGCAACTGCAGCCGTAGCTCAAATTGCGAAATCACCTGTCGCCCTAAGGCTCGCAATGCATCTAGCTGCTCGGGGGTGAGGGTGCGGGGGATGCGATCAATGGCGCAGAGGGTGCCAATGGCCTGACCCTCGGGTGTAACCAGGGGAGTACCGGCATAAAAGCGAATATCGGGCTCCCCGGTAACGAGGGGGTTGGTGGCAAACCGCTTATCATTCAAGGCATTGGGCACGACGAGGGGTTGATCGGGCTCACAGATGGCATGGGCGCAAAAGGCCAAATCCCTGGGGGTTTCTGCAGCATCTAGCCCCACCCGAGACTTAAACCACTGGCGATGCTCATCCACTAGGCTGACCAGGGCGATCGGGGTACCGCAAATATAGGCCGCCAGCTTGGTTAAATCATCCAGGGCTGCTTCCGCTTCGGTATCCAGAATTTGATAACGCCTCAGAGCCTCTAAACGCACCTTTTCGTTGGGCGGAATCGGGGGCACCTGGGGAGCAGGCTGGGGCGAATGCGTAACGGTAGGCTCACTCCAGAGAGAGTCAGGATGGTCGGTCAACATTTTGCAAGCCAAGCTAGATAGAAACGGCATTTTCAGGGGCAATATCACCCTAAATTGCAAATGTGACATCCCAGTGACGGAGGGCTGATTCACCCGAAACAATCACAAAACTTATCTGAAAGTAGGCATAGCTCCTATTTCACCTAAGGTGCGTCATCAACACCAGGTGAAAGTCTTGCTAAGCAGGCATTACCGCGCCCGCCCCTATAATATTGCTAGGGACTGCAACCGTTGCACCACAAGAATTCTAGTTTCAATTGATGACAGCCCCTAGCACAAGTTCAATCTCTACGACCTAACTTTCTAAACCGTTGCACGTAACAGCAGAGATGCGGCTACAAGGCATCAGCATCTCGATGATAATAATGCTGAGAAACACCCATAAAATCAGACACCATGAGAGGCGAGCCTTGGCCATCTGCGATAAAACAGACAGCCGAGCCAACATGCGATCGCTCTGAGGTCGTCCCGACGTCATTCTGTGTAAGGGATGGAGAGAGGATATGAGCCGGTAGCTGGGTAACAATGCAAGTCGCCCCTAGGCGTGGGCTGGCTCTTTGAGTGCCGCTGCATAAACGGGTAGGGTAATCCTGAATTCAGTGCCTTCACCCAGCTCAGAGAAAACCTGAATATCACCAGCATGTTTCTGAACGATTTGGTAGCAAATCCCTAAGCCGAGACCCGTGCCTTTGCCCACCACTTTGGTGGTGAAAAAGGGATCAAAAATCTTGCTTTGAACGTCCGGTTTCATGCCGGGGCCACTGTCTTTCAAAACAATCTCAACTTCTTCTTTGGCGATCGCCCTTAGTGGTGCAGAAAACTTTTCAGCATCTTAGTCAGTCTCACCATGAGAATCTGATCACCTTGTTGAACTCTATGCGCTGCTCTAAAGCAAGCCGGTTTCGTTGAGAAGCATAGGCCTTAGGTGGACTTTTACTGGGCAAGGCCCCTAACTTCGGCAGGCTCAATCGCTCATAACTGAGTCGGGCAATCTCCCTTAGCCCCAGTTGCAGAAAACTTAACCCTCGCTGTCCATGCCAGTCTAATCGAGAGTGCTGCCTCCTTTGCACCAGACTCATGCCGACAATGAGAGCAATGAGATAGGCACTATCGAGGAGCATGAATAA
>JBHJIP010000164.1:0-6631 GCA_050043365.1 Leptolyngbyaceae cyanobacterium | reverse complement strand
CTCTTATTGCTCCATTTGAGTTTATGAAACGTAGACAGTATTGCTGGCGACTGCTTGTTTTGTTGTTTGGTTTGTTTCTTGTTGGCTGTATCGTCTGAAGATGGCTTTGTTGTTTCTACTTCACCCAGCTCATATTCATGTTGTTCTATTCTTTGCGGTTCGTTCCTTTTGCGTAGACGCGAGAAGTCTGGTGAGAGCAAGGTAGATTCGGGTGTGTACTTCAGTTTGTCTCTTTGCTGCTGGTAGAAACTTTGGTCATTGGCTGGCTGGCTAGCTGACGCTGGAGTGATAGCGGATCGGGCCGATGAAACGGCTGCTTGTGCTGGCATAGTGAGGCAAAAGCTAGCTAGCAAAAGGCCAATGAGTAAGACGTAAGCCGCAGTGTTCGGTTTCAAGGGCCAGTTGCGAGGTAGTAAGAGCGCGGACGGATCCGTGAGCTGCGTAGGTCATCCTGTTGAGATGTGCCTTTCATCACGAGACGCTTTCATAATACAGCAGTCTCAATGTCCTTGTCTTAGCAGTGCTAGCTTGTCGGCGTTGCTCAGTAGTGCTGTTGAGTAGTGCTGTTGGCTCCTTCAGTCGCTCAAATAAAATCTAGAGCGCAGTGGTAGTCGAAGAAGGCTGATTTATTGATGCTGTCTTCCTGAGGAAATTGGCTCATGAGACGGTTGTAGGCTGCGCGTAGGTGCCGCGAGGCGGTTTGGATTTGTGGATGGTTGCCGGTGGCGTTGCCTTTGTAGCTGAACCCTCTGCTCTTAGTTCGCCAGTCTTGAAAAAAGGCTTTTTGTGCTTGTAGGGCTAGGACGATGTCGTTGTGGTAAGCACCCATGCTGCTAGGCGGGGTGATGGTATGTACGAAGTCAATGAGCGATTGGTACTGGGTAATGCCTGCTTCGGTGCGATCGCCGCTGGTGTAAGCGCGAAGGGTGGATACGCGGACTGTGATCGCCTGATCTATCAGCGCAAGCATCAGCTCTACATAGCCATGTTTGAGCCCGGCTTCTCAACCGCAGCGCAGGTCAGCGACTAGTCTGGGCGGGGTGTCGGCTTAGACGTGGTTCGAGAGCGCCTTCAGAGCTTCAACGGCAAAGTCAGCGTGGTATCTGAGCCGAATAAAGGCACCACCTTTACCCTACGCATACCCCTCACCCTCACCCTGGCCAAACTGATTGTGGTTCGGGTTGGGAACACCTTGATGGCGCTCTCTTCCGATGGCATTGAGGAAATTGTCACCCCCCTAGACAATCAAATGAAAGAGTCGGCGGGGCAGCGCTTTTTATTCTGGCGTGATCAGTTGGTGCCCACCCATGCCCTAGAAGCCCTACAACCCTACGCCTGCTCAATTCCTGAGGCTGCGCCCGAGATGCCATTGGCCAGCCGCTATCGAGCGAAAAAGCCCTTGTTGATGATGCAGCGAGAGCATGAGGCCCTGGCCCTAGAGGTGGACCAAATCATTACTGAGCAGGAACTGGTGATTAAGCCCTTTAGCAAGAGCATCGCTGCCCCCAGCTATATGAATGGGTGCACGGTGCTGGGCGATGGCCGCTTGGTCCCTGTGATCGATGCCATTGGCGTGGTGGATTATGTTCCCAAGGGAATCCAACCGCAAATCCCAGTCCAGCCAGCAGCCCAGCGATCGCTCTCACCCACCTTGCTGATTGTGGATGACTCGGCGGCACTGCGCAGAACCCTCGCCCTGACCTTACAAAAAGCCGGGTACCGCGTCATGCAAGCCAAAGACGGTCGAGAAGCCCTCGATCAGCTGCAGCAGGGTCGGGAGATTCAGCTGATCATTTGCGACATTGAAATGCCGAGAATGAACGGGTTTGAATTCTTGAGTCAAAAGCGTCTAACCCCAACGTTGGCGAACATTCCCACCGTCATGTTGACCTCCCGCAGTAGCCAAAAGCACCGCATGCTCGCCATGCAGCTCGGGGCAGACAGCTACTTCAGTAAGCCTTATATCGAAGCCGACTTCCTCTCCGCCCTGAAAACCCATCTCAAACCGGCCCTGTCTCTCGCTTGAATCCCGCCCAAATTTCTGAAAGATGACTGCCACGATGTCCACACGCCAGTCCTCCCCTCGGCAGCAGCGCTCCGAGGCCACCCTGAAATGCATTACGGTCCAGCTCAACCAGCTGACCGTTGCCCTGCCCATTGATCGGGTCGGTAAGGTGATTAAGCAAACGACCGTATTGGGCAGTGGCCTCAACCATATGGGCGTCACCCACTACGAAGGCAACCCGATCACGGTGTTTGACCTGCACTATCATCTGTTTCAGCAGCGGCAGGACGCCCGTGGCACAAATTATTTGATCATTGCTAAGACCCAGAATGGCCAGAAATTTGCCTTACCCATTCAGGGGGCTCCTAACTTGGCGGAGTTTCCCAGCCAGGAACTGAGGGTACTGCCGCCGTCCTACCGTCGGGCCGATACCCTCGGGATAGCCAGTCATGTAGTCCGCACCATCGCGCCGACTGGTGAGGAAGTCACTTTTTTTATTTTGGATACGGACTACCTTGCCAACCTGCACAGCGGCGGCATCTAACACCCACCCAAGACTTTGAATGGGTGAGGGCCTCTCGCAACGCAGAAAGGTCTTCTGTAGCGCAGCCCATGTGCGCCCTACAGGTAAAAAGACTTTCAAAAAGGTCAAAAAAGTAATGGCGAGGCAACCGAGGAATTGTGTCATGATGGGGGACGATCGCGGGTGAGGGAGCACCATGGCCAACGAGGCAGATTTAAGCCAACTCCGGGCTGGGGCAGAGAGCTGGAATCAATGGCGAACAGATAATCCAGAATCGGCCATTGACTTGACTGGGGCAAACTTGGGCGATCTCGACCTGACGGGCACAAATTTACAAGGGGCCGATTTGACTCGAGCCAATGGCATTGGGGTGATCTTTACCAAGGCCAATTTGCAGGGGGCAAATCTCACCCGCGCCGATCTGAGCGGAGCAGATATCAATCAAGCCAATTTAAACGCGGCTAATCTCACCTCAGCCAATCTACTCGGGGCCGATTTAGCCAAAACCGACTTGAGTGCAGCCCTGCTGGAACGGGCAAACCTGAATCGGTCTGATTTGAGCAGCGCCAACTTGAGTAAGGCCAACTTAACTAAGGCCAGCTTGATCGGCGTTGAGATGAACCGGGTCAACCTAACGGGGGCGAACCTGACCCAAGCTAATTTGAAGCGAGTGGAACTGCAGCGGGCTGACCTAACTGGAGCCAATTTGAGTAAGGCTATCCTGACCGATGCCCGCATTCTCAGTGGCAATCTCAAGGCCGCCAACTTAAAAGGAGCTGATTTGACGGGCGTCCGTCTCAACCGCGCCACCCTCTCAGAGGCCGATCTGAGCGACACAAAGCTCAAAGACACCAATTTGCTGGGGGCCGATTTGACCGGTGCCAACCTGGCCGGAGCCCTTTTGATTGGCACCAACTTAAGCGGGGCGGATCTGAGTCAGGCCAACCTAGCAGGCCAAGACTTGAGTGGCTTAAATCTGGCGGGCAGCAACCTCAGTCAGGCCAATTTAGCTGGGGCCAATTTGCAAGATGCCAATCTGGATGGCGCGGTTTTAGAAGGGGCGAATCTAAGCCAAGCCACCCTGGCCGACGGGACCGTCCACGATTGAACCTCAGAGGGTGTTTGAAAAGGGGGTAAGTCAGTCTTGAACGATACTGGAGCCCATCAGTAGGATGGTTGAAGCCCTGATGCTACCGTCACTTTTCTGGGTAATCCATGTCGCTAAAGGAAGTCCCGAATACTTTTCAAACACCCTCTCTAAATGGTTGGTTTAGCGATTCATACCAGCAGCCCCGAACTCGGTTTGGCGCTCAGCGCAGCGGGGCAGATTTTGCGCCATCAAACTTGGCCCTTAGGGCGAGAGCTGAGCCGCCATATGCATACCCATTTAAGGGACTTCATCCAGCCTTACCCCTGGTCTGATTTTGATTTCTTGGCGGTGGCGAAAGGGCCGGGCGGATTCACGGGTACGCGCATCGGCGTGGTGACCGCCCGCACCCTGGCCCAGCAGCTCCAGATTCCCCTATTCGGGGTGTCGAGTTTAGCGGCGATCGCCCAGCAGTATTGGCTCGCTGCCCAAGATCCTGACGCCACCCTAACCCTGGCGGTGGAAATGGCGGCCCAACGGGGCGAGGTGTTTGGGGGCATTTATCAGGTCAGTGAAGCGGGCCTCACGGTTGCCTTAGCCGATCAGGTGACTGCCCAGGAACACTGGCAACAGCAGGTGGCCGATTGGCCGGAACCTCTGGAGCAGATCCAGGCCATCGGCGGCCTTGCAGCTTCGGTGCAGGGGGTCTTGGCCTTGGCGTTAGCGGGGTGGGAAAGGGGCGATCGCCCCGATTGGGAGACGGTGCTACCTTTTTATGGTCAACATCCGGTGAGATAGCGTCCCATGTCAGACCTAGAGCGTAACGGTCCTTCCCGTCTACTTATTTTCTGCATTGCGGCATTAGTCATTGGCATCGGGCTGTTTTTCTATGGCCGACATCGCGTCATCCAACAGGCTGAACGAGATTACCCAGGATTATTGGGTCCCTAAGGCTATTAATCGCTATGCCCCCATTGATTTAGCAGCGCTAAACCCATGGGGGCATAGCAATGATTCAGTGGATGCCTAGCGAAGAATTTGGATCGCGGTAGAAGCCTAATGGACACGGAGGTTAAAGGCCAACCGAAACCCGCTGCTGGCCTTCATCCTTTTGGGCATCGGGGGCCACCGCTCGGGTGGGAAGAGTGGTCTGGGTGGCCGGTGAAATCGTAGTTTCTTGGGTGGTTTTGCCCTGCTCTAAGTCATCACAAATGGCCTTTGAAAGCGCCATCGCCGTGTAAATCGCACCGGTGTAGAGCACCACATCGAACGCGCCGAAATACAAATGGAACATGTGATCAACCTCCATAGGGCCTTACATCAATATAGCTGGGACCCCAAAGCCCTCGACCGGCTTTAAAGGCTAAACGCCTTTATCTACAGGCTTTTTGACGTTCTTAATGCCGCAGCATTTAAGGCATTGACTTACCATGATGACGCCTTGTTTATCAGCGCTATCTCAAGCCCACTCAGTCACGTCCTGCCCTTGCGCTCTGCAAGCGTAAATTGTGTGGGCATCTCCCCCATTCAGTCCCTTTCGAGTTTTATAGGATTTTGCCTTCGTGCCCGAGTCGCGTTAAGCGCTGCCACCTCCATGGAACAATCGCCCATGCTCATCCTGGTTCGATCCTGGCGTCAGCGCCTATTGCTAATGGGGGCGATCGCCCTTATCCTCATCACCGCCGTACCCGTCGGTCTTGCCCAAACCGATACCCCTCGCGAAACCATTCCCCTCACCCTCGATGGCCGAGAGCTATTCGATTTAGGGGCCATATCAGGCTTTACCGCCCTAGAACGGGTGGATTTTGCCCATCAGGTCTTGGTCGATCAGGTAGAGCGGTTTCCCTTAGACCAGGCGATCGCCGTCAGCATTTTTAAGCGCGGCGAGTTAACCACGCTGCGGGTGGGGGGACGCCATTTCCTCACTCTGACCGAGAGTGACCTAATCGGCGGCATTCCCCCCGAAGAACAAGCAGAACTCTGGCAGGACTGGACCAAAGCGGCCCTCACCCAAGCTCAGCGAGAGCGCACCCCCGCCTATCGCCGCTGGGCTACAGGCTGGATGATCGGGATTGTGCTGCTGTCTGCCCTAGCCCATGGCGGATTGCGGCTGGGGCGGCGACGGTTGCGAGCCCAAGCCACTCGCAAGGCCACCACGGCCCAAATGTTACCCGTGCAAATCGGGTTGTCTTGTGCCCAACTCACCGTATGGGCGATCGCCCTCTATGGCTTCACTGATCTACTGCCGCTACTGCGTCGGGGCCGCTATCAGATCGTTCAATTTCTGAGCGAAATCCTGACCAATCCAGTCGTCAATTTAGGTAGCCAAGCCCTATCCATTTTGAGCTTAATCAAGCTCTTCACCCTGATATTGCTGCTCTGGTTGGGGGTGCGAACCTTAACCGGGCTGATTCGCTCCCGGTTTTTGCAGGCCATGGGGGCCAATCGCGAAGTGCAGGATGGCATCAGCGTCATTTTGCAAATTGCCCTGGTCACCCTGGGGGTGTTGGTGCTGCTGCAAGTGGTGGGGGTCGATGTTAGTTCCCTGGCGATTTTGGCCAGCGTGCTCGGGGTCGGGATTGGCTTTGGCCTCCAGAACATAGCCAACAATGTGGTCAGCGGGGTGATTATTTTGCTGGAGCGCCCCATTCAAGTGGGTGACTTTATTAAACTGGGTGACCTGACTGGCACGGTGGAGCGCATCGGCATTCGCAGCACCGAGATCAGCACCTTAGACCGAGTGTCGATCATTGTCCCCAATACCGAATTCATCCAAGGCAAGGTGATCAACTGGAACCATGGTTTGCCGGTGTCGTGGCTGCATGTTTCCCTCGGCGTCGCCTATGGGTCCGACATTAAGCAAGTCCGCCAGGTAGTGTTAGAGGATATTTGGAAACACGTAGAGCGTCTAAATCGTCACGCTAACCTGCGTAACATGACACGGATCATGGCGATGTAGATGAGTGCTTCAGAGGATTCAGGTAAGCGCTCATAATCAACATTGAGCCGTCGACAC
>JBHJIP010000163.1:0-7034 GCA_050043365.1 Leptolyngbyaceae cyanobacterium | reverse complement strand
AAATTTCTTCCTTCAGGACTTAATAATGCAATCCTTTCATTTTCTTCTGGCAAATGAGTTTTGCTTTTAGCCTCTATTTCCCACAGAAAACTCCCAGTTTCACTACCAATAAAAACAGTGCTGCCGTCAGGACTAAACCCTGAAATCCAGGCACTTTCCACTGGCAAAAGAATTTGTTCATTAGTTATTAAATACCACAGAAAACTCCCAGTATCACTCTCAAGAACTATAATGCGACTACTGGGGCTGAAGAATGAATACTGAATACTTTCTGCCGGCAAAAGAGTTTGGCTGTTAGTTTCTACATCCCACAGAAAACTCTCAGTCCCATTTTGAAGGACTACATAGCGACTGTCAGGGCTAGCGGACAGAGGCTTGCCGTCAAATTCAAAAATTCGAGGCGATGCTTGATTGCCATTCGTATCCCATATAAACGTTCCGAATTGACTATTGACAGCGACAGTTTGACCATCAGAGCTGAAAGATACATGTCCAACATTTGTTTTTGGCAAATCAATAGAACTACCAGTCTCCATATTCCATAAGAAACTTCCATCTTCACTATTAATAGCGACAGTACGACCATCGGAACTAGAGCCTACAATCCAGGCATTTTCTACTGGAAAAGGCGTTTTTCTGCGAGCCTCCATATTCCATAAAAAACTTTCATTTCCATTGCGAATAGCGACAGTGTTGCTGCCAGGAATAAAGAATATCTCCCAGGCAATTTCTACTGGCAAAGTAATTTCACTGCCAGTCTCTATATCCCATAAAAAACTTCTGACTCCACTATTGATAGCTATTATGCGATCATTCGAAGTGAAGGATACATTCCAGATATTGTCTATCGGCAAAAGGGTTTTTTGATTAGTCTCTATATCCCACAGTAATGTTCCAGTCTCACTATAAATGACAGCAGCGCGATCATCAGAGCTGAAGGATATATGCTGAACATTCTCTGCCGGCAAAGGAATTTCTTTGCCACTCTTAGTATCCCACAAGATCATTCCGTCGCTATGATGAATAGCGATATAGCGATCATTGGGACTAAAGAGTAAAATCCAGGCGTTTTCTTCTGGCGGGAAAATTTCTTGATCCACTTCAATACCCAATGGCAGTTCTTCAGAACTATTCAAAATACCAATAACCTCAGTGGGTGTTTGAAAGGGAGAGAAAGATGATTGGAATTTTAGAATGTTTGATGTTGGAGGAGAAACTGCTTGATCGGCTTGTATATCCCATAACTGCAATCCAGTTTCACTCCAAGTGGCAACATAGCGACCATCAAGGCTGAATAATGGGAGGCTGCTAACACCATTACCTGTGCTAAGGATGCGAGTCTGGGCAACTGGCATTGACCTCAAGTCATTCAAAACCTTCTTGGCATCTGCAGTAGACAATTCGTATTCTTCCAGCCTTCTCATGGCTTCTATGGCCAATAGCGTGTTTTGAGTAAATTGACTGGGCGTCTGTTGCAAAGACGCCGCTTGGGCAGCGAGCTGCCGGGCGAGGGCGATCTGCCCTTGTCGCTCTGCCTCTACTGTTGCCAGTCTTGCGTTTTCAGCGTTTTTTTCTGCAGTCTCGGCATTGTCTTCTGCCAGTTGGGTTTGCTCTCTTGCAATCTTCGCCTGCTCCTGCGCTGCGGCTTCCCCCTCCTCAGCCCTCAACCGCTGCTCATCTGCTGTCGCTAAGGCCGCTTCCGCTTCTTGAGTCTTCTCCTCCGCTATATCCCGTTGTTCCTCCTCTGCTTCTTGAGCGGCTTTGGCATCAGCAAGTGCGTCTTCTGCTTCCTGAGTCTTGTCTTCCGCTAATGTTTGGGCTGTTTTGGCCTCAGCCAGTGCTTTTTCAGTTTCAGCTTTTGCATCTTCTGCTTCTTGCTGCCGCTCCATCGCAACCTTTGACTGCTCTGCAGCTTCCTGTGATTTCACAACCGCAAAACCGCCACCAGCCACAGCCAACGCCAAGAGCGATACCAACCCCCCTATCACTACGCGCTGCCGCCCAATTGCAGCTTTCTGGTTCGCCTCAATCAGAGCTGCACTAGCCGCCACATATTCCCCCTGCAATGCCGTCGGGCTCGGCTGCTTCCCCGCCGCCTTCAACAACCACTGCTCCGCCTCACTCAGGTCCTCACCCCTCAGTAGCCGCCCTTCCCGTCGGCCCCGCTCATCCCAGGCAATGGCCTGCATTAATAACCGGGTATGGAACCGCAAATGCTCGGGGTCTGCATCCAAGGTGCGAATCAACTCCTTGAAATTGGCGGCAAAGTCGCGGTCTTTCCCCAGAAAGTCACTCCACTGCACCTTCGCCAACTCCGGGTGTAGCTCCGCCGCCTCCACCGCTCGATGTCTAACGGTGATAATCCGCTTGTTTAACTTGGCCGCATACTCCACCTCATCGGCGCAGTAGGGCGACTTTACAGACCGGGGCGAGAGGATAAATAGAAAGTGATCTGAGGCTTCAATGCCCTTATAGATCTCCTGCTGAAAGTCTGATCCTGAGGCAATGCTCTCTTGATCGAACCAGGTGCGCTTGCCCTAGCGCTGTAAGCCATCGTTGAGCTTGCGGGCAAAGTCAGAATCCGCTCTGGAATAGGAGACAAACACATCCAGACTGATACCGGGCGGTTGTCGCTGACTTTCGGCAATGAACTCAGTTTGCAGGGGTAGAGGTCCGTAAGCATGGTGCTGGGCCAGCTTTAGCCAAGCTTCGGCATGTTGCAGCTCATAGCCTCTGAGCAAAATACAGGGGTTGCGCTGCTGCCGCTCCCATTTCAGAGCCTTAGTGAGTAAGACCTTGTGCTCGTGGTGATAGTCCCGCTCACGCTTCAGAATGCGCAGTAGATCGCTTTCATCCTGGGAGTAATCAGCCTCGGTGAGGTTATCGGTGAGGTCGATATACTGCAGATTTTGCAGAGCACGGGGCATCTGCTCTGGGCTAACGTCCCCCGCCCGCATCGGAATAATTCGCTTATTCAGCGCTAGGGCATGGTCTAGTTCTTGGCGGCAATAGGTTGATTCCAGCGCGTGGGCCGAGAGCAAGAAGACAACATTGTCTGCTTCTTCCATACCCCTGCCCATGGCCGCTTGGAAGTCGCTGCCATATTCAATATCGCCGTGGTGGGTCCAGGTGGTAATGCCCGCCCGCATTAAGCTGCGTCTGACCTGCTCTGCGATCGCTCGGTCGGCTTCGGCGTGACAGAGAAACACTTGGGTCATCAAGTTGTTGGCGTTCTTGATGCTTTCGGTGATGTATTCACAGTGCAAATCGCTGGGCAAGCAGGGGGCCTGCTCTTCTGTAAAGCGCTGGGCTAACCAAGTCTCGGCCCGTTGCCGTTCTTCTCCAGTCAACAGATAGCGGGTGCGTTTTTGGGTACGTTCCCAATCGAGGGCTTTGTTCAGCAAGACCGTGTGCTGCTGCACATAGTTCTTCTGGCGCTCAAAGATATCGAGCAGGGCTTGAAAGGATTGCTCAAAGTCGTTGATGCCTGCCTTAAAGCTGACCTGGTTCCAATTGATCTTGGCCAACTCGGGATGCAGGTTTGTAAAGCAGGAGTGCAGCCCCTCGGCTGTGTAAGTGTCCCAGGCTGCATCTATGCCGTTAGGATTGCGGGATTGCCAAGTTTCACGGCTAATCTCCTCCACGTGCATAACGGGCACCAGCCGCTTGTTCAGCGCGATCGCCAGCTCGATCTCTTTGCGGCAGTACTGCGAATTGCAGGCGTGGGGTGAAATGATGAAGAGGAAGTTGTCGGCTTTTTCGATGCCGTCGTCGATCTGTTTTTGGTAATCGACCCCTTGCGGAATGTCGTTGAAGTCAAACCAGGCGCTGTAACCCGCTTCAATCAGCCGTTGATTCAAATAGGTTGCGAACTCAAGGCTGTCGCGGCGTCCATAAGAGATAAAGACATCCTGAGTCATGGCGAGGGCTGAGATGCAACATTGCTGGGAGTATATCAGCCCAAATTTAAAACTCCCTGAGACCTATCTGTAAGAACATGTGCCAGCTCTGTAAGAATACGCACCAGCGGGTTTCAGGCTTGTATAAACAAGTTGCAGCTGCATTTACAGCGGGCGATAAACCCGGTAATTGACGTTGGGGAAGATATTGTCGATCACTTCCACCTTCTCTAGCCAGCCTGAGTCGATTTTGCCCGCCGGGATATCTTCCCAGAGCTTGTTGAACCGCAGTAGGTGCGATCGCGTCCGCCGCACCGCATAGGGCACCATCGTCCCCGTCCGCATGATGAACGCCCAGTCTGAGGACTGCGCCAGCAGCAGTTCCCGCGCCGCTTGGTTTAAGGCCCGCCATTCCAGCTCATCGGCGGGTTCCCGCTTAGCCAGATCAATCATTCGCTCCGTCGCCTTGTGCAGGTGGGGGTAGATCCAGGCATTGGTTTCATTCAGCCAATATTCATGGAAGCCCTTATAGCCCCAGCTCGACTGAGACGGGCGAGACACCTGTTGGGTGGGATTGTTCTGTAGATAATCGGCCAGGTGAGTCATGTCATAGGTGCCTTGGTCGTGCCAGCTCTTTCGGAACAGGTAATCCAAGAACCAGGGGCCTTCGTACCACCAGTGGCCAAATAGCTCCGCGTCGTAGGGCGAGACGATGATCGGGGGCCGCTGCATAATGCCGTGCAGATGCTCCACCTGGCACTCCCGGTTAAAGGCAAAGTCGCTGGCATGTTCTGCCGCCTTTTCCCGCGCCCAATAGGGGTCGTACCAATCTTTATCAGAGAGCCCTAGGCCCTTGCCGGTAATCTTGTGATACTTAATGCCCACATTCTTCCGCTGGCCATTGGGCATCACATAGGGCTTGATGTACTCATATTCCGCATCCCAGCCCAAATCTCGATAAAACTCTCGGTACTCTGACGCACCGGGGTAGCCCACCTGAGAAGACCAGACTTGCTGGGAGGATTCGTGATCTCGCCCAAAGGCTGCCACGCCCGTTTCTGTGTAGATCGGCGCGTAGGAGCCATAGCGGGGGCGAGGTCGGGCGTAGAGAATGCCGTGACCATCGGTGAGGAAGTAGCGCAGGCCCGCATCGGCCAACATCCGCTCAACCCCCTCGTAATAGGCACATTCCGGTAGCCAAATGCCCTTGGGGGCTCGGCCAAAATTCTCTACGTAGCTTTCACAAGCCACCTGAATCTGCGCCCACACCGCCTCGGGGTACATCTTCATCAACGGCAGGTAGCCGTGGGTGGCTCCGCAGGTAATGATTTCGAGGTTATTGCTGTCTTGGTATTGCTTAAAGGCTTTGACCAGGTCGCGATCGTAGTTCTCCCAAACCTGGCGCACATGGTTGAACTCTTTGGCGTAATGCTCCGCCAGGTAGCGCACATGGCCGTTGTGGCGGTTGCGCTCAATTTCCATCTCGGTCAGCTCTTCGAGCTGAGCCAAGTGGGCGTCGTAGCGATCTTGCAGCAGCGGATCTCGCAGCATCGACACCAGCGGTGGCGTCATGCTCATGGTGATTTTGAAATCAATCCCATCCCGCTTCAGCCCCTCAAACATCGTCAGGAGTGGGACATAGGTCTCGGTAATCGCCTCAAACAGCCATTCTTCCTCCAGTACGAAATCACTCTCGGGGTGGCGTACAAAAGGCAGATGGGCGTGGAGAACCAGGGCCAGATATCCGATGCTCATAGGTGCGGGAATAGCGTAAAGGGGTGGGGATCAATCACAACGTTGCTTCCATCAACGTCCCAAAGATTGTAAAGCAAAAGTTAAACCCTTTTGAGCGATGCGAAATATTGATTGAAACCTCTAACGGGTCATTTTGCGGAAGTATTGGTACATCTCTGGCAGACGCTTATTGATGGCCGCAAGCCTGAGCCAGAGTTTATGGGGAATCGCCGGATAACCCGCCACAGTGTCACCGGCAGCCACATCATTGCTAATGCCCGCTTTGGCAGAGCCAACCGCACCATCACCGACTTTGACGTAGTCAGCAACGCCCACTTGCCCACCCAAAATCACCCGTTGACCGAGCTTGACCGCCCCTGCCAAGCCGGTTTGAGAGGCTAGCGCGCAGTTGGGGCCAATATCCGAGCCGTGGCCAATTTGGACGAGGTTGTCGATTTTGGTGTTAGTGCCGATGCGGGTCACCCCCAAGGCAGGGCGATCTACCGCTGAGTTACAGCCAATCTCAACCCCTGCTTCTAGGGCGACGTAGCCCGACTGGGGCATTTTTAACCCGCCTTCGGGGATCGGTACAAATCCAAACCCCTCAGCCCCGATCGCCACGCCACTATGAATGACACAATCTGGCCCGATCTGCGATCGCTCATGGATCACGCAGTTGGCATGGAGAACGGTGCGATCGCCAATTGCCACCTCTGGATACACCACCACGTTGGGATGGATGCAGACGCCATGGCCAATTTTGACCCCCGCTTGAATCACCACGTTGGCCGAGATCGCCACATGCTGACCCAGTTGAGCCGTGGGGTGAATCACCGCAGTGGGATCAATACCCGCCGCAGGCTGAAAGGGCTGATAAAAACAGTCAATCGCTTGAGCAAGGAGGGCTCGCGGCATTTTTGTAGCCAACCAGGCTAACCCCCGCTCCGTCGCCTGTTGTTGAAGCGTCGGGTCCATGGGAAGAATCAAAGCCGTTGCCTGGGTGGTGGCAATGTGGTGGGCGTATTTGTCCCCTCCGATATAGCTAAGGGTATTGGGCTGGGCCTGCTCAATCGGAGAAAGCCCTTGCAACTCTGGGTCATTGCCCAAAGAGACCTTCAGCTCCGTTCCCCGTTGCGTGAGCTGCTCTACCAGACTGCTCAGCTTCATCGCCATGACCGCTCTCCCTATAGTCCTGCCAGCGCATTATTGTACTGTTGGGCAGCAGCAGATTTGGCACAACATTGTGGGCCGTTCAGACCAGCTCAACATTAGACCCTGAACCTATGCGCCCCACTCACCACCATCAGTACGACATTTATTATTGACAGCCACCTGATCCGTTGGCAAAGCATTCCCTGGCCAACCCATCAGCTGAGCCTGCCCTTAATCTTCTGATCCAGG
>JBHJIP010000162.1:0-24266 GCA_050043365.1 Leptolyngbyaceae cyanobacterium | reverse complement strand
CCAGTAAAAGTCCACCTAAGGCCTATGCTTCTCAACGAAAACGGCTTGCTTTAGAGCAGCGCATAGAGTTCAACAAGGTGATCAGATTCTCATGGTGAGACTGACTAAGATGCTGAAAAGTTTTCTGCACCACTAAGGGGGTTACGCCCAACTTTGAAAATGCGGCGCAGATTTTCGTCGCGATTATGCCACGCTGCTTTGGTGTTGCCGTGCTGCCAGATCTTTGCTCCCTTGCGTGGTGGAATTGCTGAGATCGCGAGAGGGCCATCGTGTTGGGTTCTGCCAGCCTATTTGCGTTCTCACACATTTACTTTCGCAGTGTTCTCATCCTCCTGGGCATGGGGCTTTTGGGCTGGCTCTGGGGAAAGCATTATTGGAAGTTTAGGAGCCTATCGGGTCCCGCCCTTTCTCACTATCTTGTCGGCTTTCCGTTCATTTTGTTGAACTATATTGGTGGCAATCAGCATTGGAGGCTTTTCTAAAAGCTTCAATGTTGATGTATGAGTATGACTATTGGGGCGTTCTGGTGAGGTGGTTGCGACCAATCTGACCAAGGGCAGTGGCAAGTCAACTGGTTCGATCGACGTTATGGATGTTAGAGAAATCCTAGACCTTGGGTATGCCCTGGAGAAAGCTGTTCTTAACAATAGAACTTAGAGCAATAGCAAATCTCACATAGTACGATATTTATAAACGTAGATTAGGTTGATATAAGGGAAACAGCATAGGTCTCTGTTAATTTCTAGCATAATAAGCCGCCTGGATAACGATTGCACCTAACAGAAATAACTCCTGAAAATTGTTGAGAAATTCCTGCCACAGCTAAATCGGGGCGTGATGTTAAAGGTTAGAAGACTTTTCGCTATTTGATGAATGGAGAAGTGAAAGAGTAATGTCCTCAAAGCAATATAGGAGAAAGGTTGAACAGGCTCAAGGAAAAATTTCACAGCTCAACAAAGAAAAGGGACGTCTTGCAACGAAACGAGCGATCCTGACAAAGAAAAAGAACGATGCCAATGATCGCGCGAGGAAAACGTCGAATTCCGCGATAATTAAATTGAAACTTCGTGAGGCTGAACGTGCCGAAAAGGATATTGCCAAAGTTGAAGGTGATATAGGAAAGCTGGAAAGAAAGATTGCTCAGGAGTCCAAGAAACTCAATGAAGCAGAGAAGGCTTTGTCGAGGGAGCAATCCAAAGAAGACAGAAAACGCGATCAAGCTACCCAGAGACTTACCGATTCAACTAGTCTAAAATTCAACCAAATCGACTCGACTTTAGAGACTGCAGTTAGAGATATAGACACTTTGAAGAACTTGCCTAAGACAATTCATGTGCTTTTCCTGGCCGCCAATCCATTGGATGAAGATGAGCTGCGACTTGATGAAGAAGCACGTTCGATCCATGAAATGATTAGAAAATCGGAGCATCGAGACTCAGTAAAACTTGAGTCCAGGTGGGCAGTCCGTCCTTTAGACGCTTTGCAAGCGATAAATGAAGTTCAGCCAACGATTGTGCATTTTAGTGGTCATGGATCAGATCAAGATGAAATCGTATTTCAAAATGAACAAGGAAATGCAAAGGTGGTCTCCCTTGACGCCATTGTGCAGATGATGAAAGCATCCTCCGACGAACTCCGTTTTGTGTTCTTCAACACATGCTATTCTCGTGGCCAAGCTGAGGCTGTCGTTGAGCATGTTGAAGCAGCTATTGGAATGAATGACTCCATTGGTGATGAGGCTGCCCGTGTATTCGCCTCTCAATTCTATTCAGCCATAGGATTCGGGAAGTCAGTCTGGACTGCATTTGAACAAGGTAAGGCAGCATTAATGCTTGAAGATATCCCTGAAGGAGACATTCCAGAATTATTTGTTGCCAATAATATCGATTCGGAACAGCTCATTATCGTGCAACCAAATGACAATCATTTTGAGTGATACAGAAACAAACTGCACTTTCAGCACATGACATAACAATCAGAAAATGGCACAAAAAAGCGTTAAGTCGAGGCAGTGATTTACGCGGAATTGAAATCAACCGTAGATTCAAATCTCAAGTGCAACGGCCTGCACAAAGCTGCTGGAAACGCTCTTAGGGATCTGAATACATGGATTTCTTGCCGTCCCTACAGCAGAAAGGGTTTCGTCCTGTTCGATTAGATATCTCCTTTGCCCCATCAAGAGTGGCTTTTGGCAGGTGTTGCACTTCATTCTTGAATGGGCCAACCTTATTTATAGCTTCCAGTTTAAAACGTTTCGTCTCCTAATAAATATGGAGTTTTATCTGTCTGAAATTGCAACTGATTTTGCTAGAGAATATGGCTCTTTCCTATACGAAAACGCAATAGATGCAGTAGTGAGTTTCTGTGAAGAAAATAATTTTATTTGTTGGCGAAGCTTCGAATTTAGCTCGTATAAATTGATAGAAGAGCGTATTGACCGGTCGGAGATCTTCGTTGCTCTGATCGATAAATACTGGACTTCTTCGACCTGGAAGATGCATGAGTATACTTATGCATCAGGCGGATCTGCAAGGGCTTCTGACAAAAAAGGAAGCCTTGTAAAAAATAAAATAGTTTTCCTAGTTGACAACCAAGAATTTCCTTGTTGTTTAAATGGTTGCCCTGGGGAAATTGCTATTGCACATACTCTTTCTGAACTCAGGAGTAATCTAAAAAAGCTAGCTGAGCTCTAAAAAATAAGATTCCAAGTTTGCCTGGCTCAGAATTCTTGTGTTGATTTTGAGCTGATTTAGGCATCAGCTTTTCTGAAGCTGGCATTAGCTACGACGATGCTCTTGAATCCTGATGGCAATTTACAAGACCCCCACAGAATAATTGGGTATCAGTCCTCGTCAAAGATGCTGCCAAAGAACTCGATCGTGTCCTTCAGTGCCGCGACAAACGTGTCAATTTCCTGGGTGGTGTTGTAGAAATACAGACTCGCCCGCGCTGTCGAAGTCAGTCCCAAATGACGGTGCAACGGCTGGGTACAGTGGTGCCCAGAGCGAATTGCAATGCCCGATTGATCCAACAACGTCGAGAGATCCTGAGCGTGGAGACCCTCCACAGTGAACGTGGCCAACGCCGCGCGACCACTACCATCTGCCTGAGGTTGTGGTCCGTAGAGGGTGAGTTCAGGGATTTGGTTCAACTGCTCGTATAGATAAGCGGTGAGTTCGTGCTCATAGCGGGCGATCGCATCCATCCCTAACCGGCTCAAATAATCCACCGCAGCCCCCAACATAATCGCCTCAGAGATGGCCGGGGTGCCCGCCTCAAACTTGTGGGGCAGTTCCGCATAGGTGGAATGGTCTAGGAACACATCAGCAATCATCTCGCCACCGCCCAGGAAAGGGGGCATGGCCTGCAAAAGCTCTAACTTGCCATAGAGGAAGCCCGCTCCGGTGGGGCCACATAGCTTGTGGCCGGACGCCACTAGCCAGTCGCAATCCAAATCCTGCACATCCAGCCCCATATGGGGGGCACTCTGGCAGGCGTCGATTAAGACCTTGGCTCCATATTCATGGGCGATCGCCACCACCTCCTCCACCGGGTTGACGCAGCCCAACACGTTAGAAACGTGGTTGATGGCCACCAGTCTGGTTTGCCCTGACATCAGTTGCTCGAACTGGGCTAGGTCAAATTCCTGAGTGTCGGTCAACTCCACAAACTTCAGCACCGCCCCGGTCCGCTGGGCCACAAACTGCCAGGGCACCAAGTTGCTGTGGTGCTCCATCACCGACAGGATGATTTCATCCCCCGCCTTCAGTTGACTCATGCCCCAGCTATAGGCCACTAGGTTGATCGCTTCACTGGCGTTGCGAGTAAACACAATCTCGTCGCGGGAGGCCGCATTCACAAAGGCCGCCACCTTGTCCCGCGCCCCCTCATAGGCATCCGTCGCCCGCGCACTCAAGGCATGGACGCCGCGATGGACATTGGCGTTGTCGTATTCGTAGTAGTGGTTCAATGCCTCTAGCACTGCCCGTGGCTTTTGAGAAGTGGCCGCATTGTCGAAATACACCAAAGGTTGACCATTCACCGTCTGGGCCAAAATGGGAAAATCGGCACGGACCTGAGTAGCGAGGGTGCGGTCTTGGGCGAGGGTCATAGCGGTGTGCGGAGATACAGGAGACAAAATTAACGGGTCCAGGCGTTGATGACTTGGGTCAGGGTTTCACGGATGGAGACAATGGGAATGGCGTCAATAATTTCCATGGCGAATCCATAGATTAAGAGCTGCTGGGCCTGTTCGGCGCTGATGCCGCGACTTTGCAGATAAAACACCTCGTTGGCATCCAGCTGACTGACGGTAGCGCCATGGGCGCACTTAACGTTGTCGGCCACAATGTCCAATTCTGGCGTGGTATCAACCCGCCCTTTGTTAGACAGCAGCAAATTACGGTTAAGCTGGCTGGCATCGGTTTGCTGAGCCGCACGGGGCACCCACATTTTGCCGTTAAACACGGTGTGGGCATGGGCATCCACGATGCATTTGTGCTGCTGATTGACGATGCCATGGGGGTGGTTGAGGGCCACGACGCTATGGGTATCGGCCAGTTGATGACCGGCGATCGCGCTCAACCCCTGCAGTGTGGTTTCGGTCTGAGGACCGGTTTGGGTGATTTCTAAATTGTGGCGAGACAGTTGTGCCCCCAGGGTGATGGGCATGCAGGTATAGCGGCTATCGCGCCCCTGGGTGACGGCGGTTTTGCCGATATGGAAGGTGTCACTGCCTTCTCGCTGCAAGCGCACATGGTTCACCTCAGCGTTATCGTCCACCCAAATCTCAGTAACGCTATTGGTGAAGTGAGATTCTGCTGCCCCGGTAAAGTCTTCCACTAAGGTCAGGGCACTGCCCGCTTCGGCGACCACCAGGCAGCGGGGCTGACTCATCGTGGCTCCGTCTGGGCTCACGGACCAATTCACAATCTGAACGGGCGCTTCGACCGCGCAATTTCGAGAAACCCAAACCACAGATGCATCTTGGAAGCCTGCCGTATTCAACGCAGTAAATACGCCGTGGCCAGCGGATTTGCCGAGGCGTGCGCCCAGCTTTTCCTGCAAGTCCCCCTGTAGGGTGACCAAACTCCCGGCGACTAGCCCTTGGGGTAACGCGTCTAGGTTGGACAGCTCAGCACTGAATTGGCCGTTCACAAACACCAATTGGATGAGGGCTTCCGGTGCAATCACCCCAGCCAATGCTTCTGCATCCACGTCCGCCAGATTGGTACTGGCCCGAAACGGGATGGACAGCATCGCGTTCAGATTGGTGAAGCGCCAATTTTCTTGACGGGAATCGGGGAAGCCGTGCTCTTGGGCGATTGCAGCCGCTGGCTCTCTTAAGTCCGTCAACGGCAAGGTCGCCGACACAGCCGCTTGCACCGTTGCCAAGAGACCATTTAGATAAGCCTGCCGTTGCTCCTGGGGCGTGGGCTTAGCCGCCACCTCTGAGTTAGAAACCTGAATTGCCATTACGCTGCCACCGTATGCTCGGCCAAAATGTCTTCGTAACCTTCGGCTTCCAATCGCTCGGCCAATTCCTTGCCGCCCGTAGTAATAATCCGACCATCCGCCACCACATGGACAAAGTCCGGCACGATGTAGTTCAGCAGTCGCTGGTAGTGGGTAATCATCACCACCGCGTTATTGGGGTTGGTGAGTTGATTCACCCCGCCCGCCACAGTTTTGAGCGCGTCAATGTCGAGACCGGAGTCGGTCTCATCCAAGATGGCCAGGGTGGGCTCCAGCAGCGCCATTTGCAAAATCTCGTTGCGCTTCTTTTCTCCGCCGGAGAAGCCCTCATTAACGCTGCGGTCAAGGAAAGCGGCGTCCATTTTCACCACATCCAGCTTTTCTTCGATCAAGTCATCAAAATCGAAGACATCCAGCTCTTCTTCATCGCGGGCCTTGCGGTGGGCATTGAACGCCACCCGCAAAAAGTCGCGGTTGCTCACCCCGGGAATCGCCAGGGGATATTGGAAGGCCAAAAAGCTGCCAGCCGTGGCGCGTTCATGGGGTTCCAGCTCGGAAATGTCTTGCCCCTTAAAGACAATCTCACCGCCAGTGACCTCATAGTCGGGATGCCCCGCCAACACCTTCGAAAAGGTACTTTTCCCAGAGCCATTCAAACCCATGATGGCGTGAACTTCTCCGGCCTTGACCTCCAGGTTGATGCCCTTGAGGATTTCGGTCCCGTCCACGTTGGCGCGGAGGTTCTGCACCGAGAGAATGATGTTGCTGTTTTCGTTAATCATCGCTTTGGGAAGTCACAAGTCCGTTATCAAGTATCAAAAAGCCCTACTTCATCAGCATCCGAGCCTTGTCGGGGCTATCGGGGTTCAAGATCAACTGCTCTCGCTTCGGATCCACCATCACATCCATGCCCTGCATCGGAATTGCCCCCAGCAACACGTCCGTATCGGCTTCCACCACCACTGCATTCACCACCGTTTTCCGATTCTGAAACCGCACCTCTAACGGACCCACGACGTCGGCCCGCATTAACGAACCATTCGCCAACTCGGCATCGACTTCATCCAACTTGGTTAGATTTAGCTTCTGGCTGAGGGTGCGAGAGATGGTCAGCATGGAAGCACCAGTATCCACTAGAGACAATACGCGAATGCGGTTAATCTGATCTGGGTCAAGGTAACCTGCCCGCTCTAGGGCTAAATCATCAGCTCGAATGAGTTCGATCTCGGCGTAGGTGATGCCCATACTGCTTTAGCCCACCGTGTTCTCTAGCTTCAGGGCCATCAGCTTGTCTGCTTCAGCGGCAAACTCCATGGGCAGTTCGTTGAACACCTCACGGCAGAAGCCACTGATGATCATCGAAACCGCATCCTCCGGGGAGATACCGCGCTGGGCAAAGTAAAAGAGTTGGTCTTCGCCAATTTTGGAGGTGGATGCCTCATGCTCCACCTGGGCGGTGGGGTTTTGCACCTGGATATAGGGGAACGTGTTGGCGTTAGAGGTATCGCCAATCAGCATCGAGTCGCATTGGGAATAATTGCGGGCTCCTGTAGCTTTGGGGCCGACCTTCACGAGACCGCGATAGCTGTTCTTGGATTTCCCAGCAGAGATGCCTTTAGAAACGATGGTGCTGCGGGTGTTCTTGCCCACATGCACCATTTTGGTGCCGGTGTCGGCCTGCTGCATGTTGTTAGTCAGGGCGACGGAATAAAACTCCCCAACGGAGTTATCGCCCACCAGCACGCAGCTGGGATATTTCCAGGTGATGGCCGAGCCGGTTTCCACCTGGGTCCAGGAAATCTTGGAATTCTTACCGGCACAGAGACCGCGCTTGGTCACAAAGTTATAGATACCGCCCTTGCCATTCTCATCCCCAGCGAACCAATTTTGGACGGTGGAATATTTGATATCGGCGTTATCCAGCGCCACTAGCTCGACGATCGCCGCATGGAGCTGATTGCTGTCGTACATGGGGGCGGTGCAGCCCTCTAAGTAGGTGACTGAACTGCCGGATTCGGCCACAATCAGGGTGCGCTCAAACTGACCTGAGTCGCCATTGTTGATGCGGAAGTAGGTGGACAAATCCATCGGACATTTTGTGTCCTTGGGAATGTACACAAAGGAGCCGTCGCTAAAGACCGCAGAGTTGAGGGCGGCGAAGTAATTATCCCCTACCGGCACGACGGTGCCCAGATACTTCTCCACTAGGTCGGGATGCTCTTGCACGGCCTCGGAGATCGAGCAAAAAATCACGCCCTGCTCCGCCAGCTTCTCCTTATAAGTGGTCCCGATCGAGACGCTGTCAAAAATGGCGTCTACGGCCACGTTGGCTAAGCGCTTTTGCTCCGATAGGGGCAACCCCAATTTTTCGAAAGTCTCCAGCAGAGCCGGGTCAGCATCATCTAAACTGTCAAGCTTCTTTTTCTCCTGCTTGGGGGCGGAGTAATAAACGATGTCTTGATAATCAATGGGGGTATAGTCGACGTTGGGCCAGTCAGGCTCCGCCATGGTCAACCACTTTCGGTAGGCCTTGAGGCGAAATTCCAGCATGAATTTTGGCTCATTCTTTTTAGCCGAAATCATGCGAACGGTATCTTCGCTCAATCCCCGAGGAATGACATCCGCCTCGATATCGGTGACGAAGCCGTACTTATAGGGCTGACTCACTAAAGACTGGACAGAAGCACTCATGGCACCAAGGGGAATAAATCGACAGCAGCAAACCAACCCGAGATCTCAATTCACCTGAGATCCGTCAGACCATTAATACTTGTTCGTTTCGGCGCGGATCGTCTCAAACTCAATATCTTGCTTGTCCCCAGCAAAGGCATTGTCTTCAGTCAGGAACAGCATGCAGTGACATTCCTTACGCTCTTGCATGGGCACACAGGGGCAATTCCAAAAGGCGGCCTTAACCTCGGCTTCCTTGTCTTCGTAGTGGCGACAGGGACAGAGGGGTGCACCAAGGTCGTCCTTATGCTTAGCCAACCCTTCAATCACGACCGCAGTAACCCCCAAGTCAGCACAAAAATAGGTGCCGGTTCGCTTGGCATAACTTTGGGCAAAGTTACGCATCAGCTCCAAGTTTTTTTCGGTGGCTTGGTTGGAGTTAGCTTCGCTCATCAGACCCCTATGTGTCGTATCAACCCAGTAATTCTATAATTAAAGCAACATACAAGTTGCCTAACCTTCATTAGAGTACTTTAGCAACACAAAAGTTGTCAAAGTAGATTGTCATTTGTCCTAGTGCCCGCCAGCCGGTTCATCTCGTGGTTTGCCGATGACGTCTCTCCAGCCACCCTCCACAAAAGCAGATATCCTGCAGCACCTATTGAAGCAGGGAGAGTCTACAGCTCAAGCTTTGGCAGAACACCTAAAAGTGAGTACCCAGGCGATTCGTCGTCACCTCAAAGATCTCTCGGCAGAGGAGTTGGTTGAGCACCGCATCGTTCGAGAGGGGATGGGCCGCCCTAACTATCTATATACGCTGAGCCGCAAAGGGCGCGATCGCCTGCCCGCCCAGTACGGCGAATTTGCCTTATCCCTGCTAGCCACCTTGGCGGAGACCGTAGGCCAAGAGCAGGTCAAAGATATTTTGTATAAACAATGGCAGCGTAAGGCTGAAACCTATCGGGCGGAGGTGGGTCAGGGGCCTGTGTTAGAGCGGGTAAAGCGCTTAGTAAAGCTGCGTCAGGCTGAGGGTTATATGGCGGAATGGCATCAGGTGGAAACTGAGGCTGGGGATAGTCCGCGCTACATCATTACGGAATACAACTGCGCCATTTCTACCATTGCCGAATCTTTTCCTAGCGTCTGCGGCCATGAGCTTGAGATGTTTCGCATGGCGCTACCCAATTGCTCTGTGGAGCGCACCCATTGGCTGGTGGAAGGGGAGCATCAATGTGGGTATTTGATCCAGCCAAAGGCCTAGGGTACTGCGGTAATTGGGTGCAAGGGAACGGAGGAGACCCCAAAGTTGACACCCATGGCGGAATCAACCTATCCATGACTCTAAGGCTTCCGAGGCCCCCAGCCCCCAAATTCTATTATTTACGCAAAAGTCGTTCTATTGCTTTTCAGAAAAGTGGTTTGGAGGTTGCTTGTCCTCCAGAAGAGCCAATACCGGAATTGGGGGCTGGCCCCCAAACCCCCTGATATGGGGGCCTAACTCCCCCAAACCCCCCGAAAGGGAGATACGGGTTGGGTCGTGAATGCGACGGTAAGACGACAGGGGCGAGGCTGGCGACAGTCCATTTTAAGGGGGCAGCGATAGCGGGGCATCGGCCCATGTTGCTCAAGTCAGAGATATGTATAAGCAGCCTAAAGGGCAAGGGGTTTGGGGTGAGGGCATAGGCTAGGCCAACCCAGTATGTTGATGCCCTAGAGAGAACACCCTTTTGGGAGCTGGAAAGCGTTCAAAAGGGTTTCCCTTCTGGAATTCTCACAAAAAACTCAGCTTTACAGCCGATGTTGTTTGCTTAGATGCATAGAAACAACGTTCGGGCTCATGGCCCTCAGACATGCGATGGACAATGTGCCCGTTGAGATGGTGATTCCAGAGCAGTGCGATCGCATTGCCCTCTGTGGCGGACCCTACAGCAACTTTGGGGCGGTTGAGGCGTTTTTAGAGGCGACCCAAGATCAAGCCTATCGATTTTGCCTGGGGGATTTAGGCGGCTTTGGCCCTGATCCCAACCGCACCCTGGATTTACTCCGCCAAGCCGAAGTGATCTGCCTGCAGGGGAACTACGACCATGCCGTTGGCCATGGGGAGCGGGACTGTGGCTGTGGTTATAGCGATCCGCGCGATCAAGCCTTTGCCCAACTCAGCTATGACTACACCTATGCCCATACGGCAGAGCACCATCGGGCTTGGCTGCGAGAGCTGCCGCCGTTGATGCGGCTGCAATGGCGAGGTCGCTCAATCTTGCTCTGCCACGGCAGCCCCGATGTGGTGAACGAGTTCGTCTGGGACTCGACCACGGGCGATCGCTGGATTGAAGCCACCCTAGAGCGATATAGCGTTGAGGTCATCTGCGCGACCCATACGGGGCTCCCCTGGATTCGCCAGGTCAGCAACGGCTTTTGGTGCAATGTGGGCGTATTGGGACGCCCGGCCCATGACGGCCAGCCGCAGGTTTACTACGGCACATTGGACTTTTCTGGCGGAATGCAACCGCCTCGACCTCAGCTACACACCCTCACCTACGACGTGGCGCTGGTCGTAGCAGCGATGGCGGCAGCGGGTTTGCCTCTAGAATTTCAAGACTCGCTACAGCAGGGGATCTGGACCACCTGTGCTGAAATCTTGCCCGATGCCGAAAAGGCCGTTCAGCCCCGAGGACGCCAGTTGGTCCCAGGAGCTTCCCCTCTTGGGAGGGGCTAGGGGTGGGTTAACACGCTTTACGGGCACAACCGCACCTCAAGAACCCATTCCACCCTGTGGCCACCCGAAAACCCACCCCGCCTTGCGGGCACCCCTTCTCAGGAGGGGATGTTAACCTTTACTGCTCATAGCGATGCTCACAACGACGATTACTTGGGCCTTACTGGCCAGCTACGGATTTTTTATCTATCGATTGGTACAAAAGACCACACCCAATAAAGTCTCGGCCCTAGCGTTTTTTGGGGGGCAGTCCCAAGGGGGGCAAGCACCAGGCATGTGGCTGCTGGTCTCTAGTGCTGCGATCTCTTGGATTTTTGCTAAGTCCATCGACAATGCCGCCAGCCTCGGTAATGCCTTTGGCATCTGGGGCGGACTGGGCTACTCGATCTATTACCTCAGTTTTGTCACCGCCGCGATCGCCCTTTATTTCATCCGCACCCGTGGGGGACACCGCTCCATTTCCGAATTTCTGGTCAGCAAGTATGGCACCGTCTGTGCCCGCTTATTTTTACTGGCGATCGCCATCCGGTTAATTAATGAGGTGTGGTCTAACACCAAAGTGTTTTCCCTCTACTTTGGGCCGGAAGGCAGCGGCGGCTATTGGCTGGCGGCTCTAGTGGTGACCGCCTTTACGGTGTACTACAGCCTGTTGGGAGGGCTCCGCAGCAGCTTGCTCACTGATGGCGCACAGATGCTGCTGGCGGCGGTGCTGCTGGTGGTAATTCTGGGGGTGCTAGGGCCGGGTTTGGTCTCTCAGGGTATTCCGGCAGTCGATGGCGATACGCGCTTGGCGGGTCTCACCTTCTGTGGCTTGGCCTTTGTGCAGATTTTTAGCTATCCCTTCCATGATCCGGTGATGACAGATCGCGCCTTCATTACCTCCCCCAAAGTGATGGTGAAGGGGTTTATTTGGGCGGGGTTGATCAGCGGTGGCTTCATTTTTCTATTCAGCACCGTCGGGCTTTATGCTCGCGCCTTTGGGGTGGAAGGCTCTCCTAGTTTGAATGTACCGGCCTTGTTTGGTCTGCCGATGTTGCTGGTGTTTAATGCGATCATGCTCACCAGCGCTGGGTCCACCCTTGATTCCACCTTTTCTAGCGTGGCCAAACTGGGGGCACGGGACTGGTTTAACCGCAAAGGTCAGCCCACTGAAACCCAGGCTTATCTGGGGCGCTGGTGGATTGTGGCGATCGCCCTACTGGGCAACATCCCTTTGCTCAGCATCTATCTCGGTGACAAGGTGGGTCCAGCGATCATTCAGGCCACGACCATCAGCGGCACCATGGTGATGGGGTTAGCTCCGATTTTCTTGCTGGCCTTCGTGCGGGGGGCGGGGGCACTGAGCTTCCATCTATCTTTTTGGCCAGGGCTCACTTTTGGGATTTTGCGGGTGCTCGAAAGCGCTCTCGGTACCCAGATTTTTCCCACTTGGATGAGCATGGGTGGCGGCAAATACGCCTTGGATCTGGGGCTGAATATTTATGGCCTCATGATTTGCACCGCAGGCTATCTAATCGGCGCTGGGTTGAATACGATGTTCCAATCCAAATCCCTGAAGGAAGCACCGTAGTCGCTACCCTATGGGGGTCACCTTGAGAGGGAGATCCCCATGCTTGACGTTGACAAGACTCCGCATTTTGACAATGATTCGCGGCGGTTTGCGGTACCTCATGGGGATGCGTTGGATGTGCAGAAGTCGGAGGCGGTGGTAAGGGCGATCGACAGCGCCATCGCCATAGCCATAGCCATAGCCATCGACAGCGACAGCGCTGAAGACTTTGCTAATGTCTTCAACTCTCCTGAATTTGCAACGTTGCCCGCCCAACTTCAGCAGATGGCAGAAACGATCCCCACTGATGCAGACCCTGATCAAGCTTGGCAAGATTGGGCCAATAAGCTGGAGGCAATCTGGTTCGATGTTCTTGGCCTCGACCGAGCAGCGTTGACTTTTAATAAGGCTGAAGCCGAGGCCCTGCGAGATTACTTCTACGCCACCGAACTCCTCCTCCGCTGCAAAGACGCTGCGGTCCGTATTTCCAAACAAGCCTGGGCCGACCTAGAAGTCCGCCTCCTCACCGTCTGACCCACTCCCAGATCCCAGGGTTTTTGGGGTGGGTCCACAAGTCACTGTTTCAGCACAGCGACAAAACCCTGGGATCTCCGCTGCCCTTAAACCCTTGTCCCTGTTGGGTTCCATGGCATTCCACCCAACCTACTGTTGCGGCAATAAATCAATCTCCCGCCCCTCAGGTTTAGGCTCGAAAGTTACCGTTGAGTATTGCCAAACCCCATCCGTCTTATCCCCCACAACATTGACCCTGCCAGCCCCTTCGGGTCCATGCACCGGAAAAGAGAGAGCCGCAGCACCCGACTCACCGCTCAGACTGATTGAGCCAAAGACCCAAAACCCCGCTTTCACCGGAGAACCAATCTGATCTTCGACGGCCTTGCTGTTTTGCACCGACTCAAGACCGGTTTGATAGGCATCCGACGCTTTGAGTAGATAAAAAACGCCACCAACCATCCCGCCCACGATGGCCAGCAAGACGACATATCCGCCCAGCAGTTGTATTCGTGTGGGCTGATCTGGGTTATCCATATAGGGTGAGAGACGCGGTCACAGAATCCAACACAATTTTCGTTAAAGTTGAGTTTTAAACCATCGCATCCAGCCGACACTTCCGTAATTCGATGGCAACGCCTCTGCCACAATCTCACATCTATAACCGCCTAGGCATTACGGCCTCTCAACTCGAAGCCTTTTGCCAGCAGTGGCATGTGGCCGAATTGTCCTGCTTCGGGTCCATTCTGCGCGATGACTTTAACCCTGGTAGCGATGTAGATGTATTAGTTACCTACCTGCCCACAGCTAAACGCGGGCTGTTCCAAAAAATTCGTATGCAAGAAGACCTGCAGGCCCTATTGCACCGTGACGTTGATTTGGTTAGTAAAACCGCTATTCAACAGAGCCGTAACTGGCTGCGTCGCAAAAACATTCTGAACGCTGCCCAGATTATCTATGTCGCGTAATCAAGAAGCCCTGGTTGATATCGTTGAGGCAATCAAGCTGATTTTGCAATATTCAGCCAACCAGGACTTTGATGCCCTTGCAACCAACATTGAGAAACAAGACGCCATCTTGCGCCGTATCACCATCATCGGCGAAGCCACAAAAAGGCTGACCCAAGACTTTAGAGTGCAGCACCCCAATATTGCTTGGAAAGAAATGGCGGGGATGCGCGATGTCATTACCCACGATTACGACGAAGTCGATCTCAACGAAGTTTGGACGGTGATTCGTGAAGACTTGCCTCAACTTTTGTCGGAGCTTGAACCTTTGATTCCCAATCGGTAGAGTTTCGCACTGTGTAAATCCTAAAACTGGCTGTATTCCCGCGCAGCCCAACTTGCCCTGGTTAAGGTTGGACCACACCCGCATTGGGTGACAGTCCGCTTGGGAGAGAGGCAGCCATGTTGCGCTTTTTGCGTCGTGCCGGTCGGCGCTTTTTACGGAAATCCACTCAAATTCACCAAGAACCGATCAACAAAGTCAGTATCGTGATTCTGATTTTGATTGACCTGTTCGTCTTGGTGAATGTGTTTGGGGGGTTGACCAGCATTTCCCAATGGCCCCTGAGTCCGACCGAGCAATTTGCTTGCCTGCCAGACTATGCCGCCTTCCACGAGCCCTCACCCGACAAGGATCTACGGTTGGTCAAGGTTGAGCTTTTGCAAAGCGCGATCGCCACCCATGAAAACACCATCCCCTTTGAAACACCCCCCCGCCTGGGGAGTGTGGACCCGATCTGCGAAACCCACCAACAGCGACAGGCCACCGTCAATACAGCCGAGAATCGGGGTTACCGTGATCAGATTCGCACCCTGAAAGCAGACATCGCTGCCATAGAAGACAAGAATCGGGTGCTGCGAGAGCAATATGACTCGACCTTGCTAGAGAACATTGCCGATCAAGATCCCAATGCCTCCATTAACGAAGCCACCGCTGAAACGACTAAGGCCGAAATAGACGCCAACCAACAGCAAATTGATCAGAAGCAAGCTGAGGTGACGGTCCTTGAAACGGCCCTCATCGCCAGCCCAGAAGGGACCGTCTATTTAGATTGGGTGGGGGATCGGGCTCGCTACGACACTCTCCAGGCCGCCTATGACCATGCCGCCTTTTGGCACCCCAACCAGGTGCTGGGGCTGCAAATCTTGTTTTTGACGCCGCTGATTGTCGTGGCCTATGGCTGGCATCGATTGGCCAGTCGTCGGCAATGGGGGCTGCAGACCTTGCTGAGTTGGCACCTGTTGCTGATTGTCTGCTTGCCACTGGCGGTGCGCCTGTTTGAATTTGTCCAGTTTGGCAATCTGGTCGGTGCGGTGGTGGAGGCGATTGTGCAGGTGCTCGGCGGGCTACTCTTCCTGGCCAGCTACCTCTTGATTGCGATTATCCCGTTACTGGGCTTTGCCTTAATCAAACTGCTGCAGCGGTTTGTGTTTAATCCCAGGGTGCAAGCCAAAAACCGCATCCAAAAAGGTCGCTGCATTCGCTGCAGCGCCAAGCTGCGCTCAGACGATGCCTTTTGTCCCCATTGCGGATTCGGCCAATATCAAACCTGTAACCACTGCCATCAGCCCACCTATAAATACACCCCCCACTGCCACCACTGCGGCACGGCCCTTGGGGGGTAAACACCGCCACAGCACCTGAATTGGGATGGGGTACAATCCTGGCGGCTTCTCGGTTTAGGGTGGTGGGTTTTTGGTGAAATCCTTTGAAATCAGGCCGGTTCAGACGAAAGACAATGGGGCGATCGCCCGTATTATTCGACAAGTTTTAGCCGAAATGGGGGCAGCCCGACCGGGTTTTGCCTGGTCAGATCCTGAGCTAGATGCCATGGCCCAGACCTACGACCACCCCGGCACCCGATATTTTGTGGTCGAGCGCGATGGGCAAGTGATGGGCGGTGGCGGCATTGCCCCATTTGCCTGTGAATACCCGGCCACCTGCGAGTTGCAAAAAATGTACTGCCTCCCGGAGGTGCGTGGGCAAGGGGTCGGCGCAGCCTTAATTAGCCGTTTACTGGCCACGGCCCATAAATTGGACTACCAATGGTGCTATCTCGAAACTTTGGACACCATGACCCGAGCCATTCGCCTCTATGAAAGAAATGGCTTTACTCGCCTGCCGCAGGCCCTGGGCTGCTCGGGCCATACCGCCTGCAATCGCTTTTATTGGCGTCCTCTAGGGGCTTTTATCAATCAAAACTAGAATTCTTATGGTGCAACGGTTTCAGCCCCTAGCAATGAACCCCGCTGACTGATGTTCTTATTTTTGTCAAAGCTTTTGCCCCTGCTGGTCTATCCCCTAGGACTCAGTTGTGGGCTGATGTTGGTGGCAATGGTGTTGCTGTGGCGGCGGTATCATCGCTGGGCCATGGGGGCGATCGCGGCGGCCCTAGTCGTATTGCTGATCGGCAGCAATGCCTGGGTGGCGACCCGCTTGGTGCAGTCTTTAGAGTGGCAAAACCTGCCGCCTCAGCCGGTTCCCCAAGCCGAAGCGATTGTGGTGCTCGGGGGCAGTACCCGTTCACCGATCTATCCCCGCCCCTGGGTGGATTTGAATGAGGCGGGCGATCGTATTCTCCACGGCATTCGTTTGTATAAAGCCAAAAAAGCCCCGCTACTGGTCTTTAGCGGTGGACGGATTGCCTGGCGCGGGGGCGGCAACCCAGAATCGGCGGATATGGCGGCAATCGCCACCGCCTGGGGGGTGCCGACCGAGGCGATCGCCCAAGACACCACTTCGCTCAATACCTATCAGAATGCCGTTAATGTCAAAGCGCTGCTGACAGAGCAGGGGATCAACCGAATTCTGCTGGTCACCTCCGCCATGCATATGCCCCGCGCCCTGGCGATCTTTCGCCATCAGGGCATGGACGCCATCGCTGCCCCCACCGACTTTTTGGTGTCGGCCCAATCTGTGGAGGAAATCAACGGCAGTCGTCAGGCGGTCATGCTGAGTCTCTTGCCAGATGCAGGCAACCTCTTTCAGGTCAGCCGCGCCATGAAGGAATATCTGGGGCTGTTGGTGTATCGCCTTCGGGGCTGGCTGTAGCCCCGAAGGCACAAGAAAGGGCAGGCACGAGACCTGCCCCTACAAGAATCGTTAACGCGCCCGGAACCTACTCAACGTCAGTGTAGGGTAAGCCAGAAACCCATAAAACTTGGTCGATTTTCCCCTCCAGGGAGGGGATATTTCAGCCTAGTTTTCCTAACCCGTACTCAGGTTATTCAGCCAGATCGCTCAACGCCGAAAGATCTAGGCAATCCAGAGCGGCGACATCCAACGTTAACCCTTGGCTGAATAAGGGCTGATCGACCAACTCCGGTAAACCTACAGACTCCAGCAATTCCATCCAACCTGCCTGGACCGCTACATCCTCAGGATCGGCTAGACGCTGGGCAATCAGGCTCTCTACCGCATCGAACCAATAGCCATTTGCGGCATAGAGATCAACCTTTTCCGATTCAGAGGCCGTGGCCAGGGACTCCGCCAAAGCCGCATCCGGTTCACGGCGCTCAATCCAGCCCCCGGCTTGGAGATCCCCAGCTTCGCTGTCAGGGTTACAGAAGATAGCCACTTGCCAGTAATACATCTGCCCCAGTTCTAGGGGCGGCAAGCCGCTGTCAGCAGGCAGTTGCAGGCTAGCAATACCGGCCTCACCACTGACGGCAAAGCGACTTTGATAGACCTGAGTGCGATCGCTCTCGTCTTCGGGGTTGGCTTTATACAGGGTGAATTCCACAAAGCTAGCCACGTTAACGGGAGTATACCAGTGGAATTCAGGGTAAGCAGCCGTAGTCCAGCCGACATTATTGTCGGGCATGAGCAGGGTCAAACTACTGGGATCGCCAAATACACAGCCTCGCGTACCCGCCCCTTCACGGGGACCTGGCAGACCGAGATCAGAGGGGGCCACGTAAGGGGCCGCAAAGGCAGTGAGGGGCAAACCACCGATCAGCAGAGCAGTGGTGGCGGCTGTCAAAGGAGAAAGACTGATTTTCATGGAGGGATTAGGCCGCATGCATCAGAAATGATACAGAACGGGTTAATGATGGCATTTTTCCGTTGGTTAGGATCTACTTCACCCGAGACCAGCCCTGCTCCGAAAAGTTCCGGATTGTTGATCAACGGTCAATAGGGTTAAGGCCCAAGGCACAGGGGACGATGGCCTAGTGTCACGCCAACGGGCCAATGGTTACAGTGGAGACTATTGCAAATCAAGGCTGACTCCGATGGCGATCGCTGAATTTATCCCAATCAAAATTGCCGTGATGACCGTCTCCGATAGCCGCACGGAGGAGACCGATAAATCCGGCAAGTTGCTTTGCGATCGCCTCCTAGACGCCGGTCATCACCTGGTCGAAAAAGTGATCGTACCCGACGATATTTATCAAATTCGGGCCGTGGTCTCCCGCTGGATTGCCGATGAAAGCGTGCAGGCGGTGATCACAACCGGCGGCACCGGCGTCACCGGACGGGACGGCACCCCAGAAGCGATTCAACCCCTATTAGACAAAGAAATCCAAGGCTTTGGTGAAATCTTCCGCATGGTCTCTTACCAGGAGATCAAAACCTCAACCATTCAGTCACGGGCGCTATCAGGGGTGGCAAACGGCACCTACCTATTCTGCCTGCCTGGTTCTTCAGGGGCCTGCCGCACCGGCTGGGACGCTCTGATCAAAGATCAGCTCGACATTCGCCATAGCCCCTGTAATTTAGCCCAACTGATGCCGCGCTTACGGGAGTAAAGGGTGAGGGCGCTTCATCAATCAAATCCAGAAGTCTGACGGGACAAGCACAGGGGAACTAGAACTTTTATGTTGCGCTGTAATTTACACCAGCCGGTACCCAATCTCTAACCGATACGTACCTGACTGAGGATAGCTTGCCAATGAAAGGATTCATCCCGCTGTAGGCGGATCAAAATCGGTAGCAATGACACCCAGATAATCAGGGCGATCGCCAGCGCAAGGGCCATGGCTGCCCGCCCTACCGGGAGCCATGGGCGCGTTTTATCAACAAAGAGGGGGCCATAGTCCTCAGCGGTACCGGCTAACACAAACTCAGTGTCGGCAAGGGTAATGCCGCGATTGGTGCGGCGGGGATGACCCAGGGCCAATACCGGCTGGTTCGGCTCCAGGTAGTAAAACGTGTAAAAGCCTTCTCGCTGGGTGGGCCAATTGTAGTAGTCGTAGCGGTATACCGGGCGAGAGCCATATTCACGACCAACTCGCACCTCTGTGCCGTCACTTAGAACTACGTCCAAATCTTCGTAGTCGCCAAAGCTGTCGTTGCTATCTCGCTCTAGACGCAGGTAAGTGACATAACCGTCTGGATTGGCCGACATATTCGGGCTAATGCGTCCAGCGATGAGCACATAAGGCGCTTCTACGGCTTCCTGCACCTCAGTTGCTTTGGTTAAAGGCGACATCGTCAGCCATTGGCTCACCCGGTAATTGTTATGGGCTTGGACTAACCCCAGCACCACTAATAGAAATGACAGCGCTCCCAGTAAAATCACAAACCGGGCCTGGGCGATCGCGCTTTTTAGCTTAGGCAAGGCCACAAAGCGTCCCATCGTAGTGACGCCCACCAGCCCCCCAATCAGCCCTATGGTGAACCAACCCATACCCGTTAAATCCTCGTCAATGCTTGCTGGCGTACATTGCCAGTGACAACCTTTGCAAACAAGATTTTAGAATGCTTCCTCGTTCCGAATACGATTCCAAGGTGATTATCGTTCCAGCCCCCAAACTTAGGGAATGAAGGGGGCAACGCAGCCTCTGTCCTAAAAGATCCGTTCATCCCTAAACCCAGCGTTTGCGACAGGGGAGGTTGCGTTAGGGCGCACTGTGCGCCCTGGCATGGGCGTTAACGGCGACTAGGCTCTGGGTTCCAACAGGTTTTCTAACCCTTCGACAACCTGGGCAGAGACAATGGAATCTTCTTGATTGAGCTTATCGAGCACGTCCTTGCCGTCAACCACATAGCCAAATACGGCGTAGCGGCCATCCAGCAGGTTGAGGCCCGCAGGGGTCAACTCCGGTTCAAACAAGAAGAAGAAGAACTGGGAAGAACCGCCGTCGGGTTCACCCCCAGGACGGGCCATGCCTAGGGTGCCAAAGGCCGAGAATGGCAGCACCGGATCCTCTAAATACATGCCTAGGGATTCAAAAGTGGCTCCGTAGAGGGGCTCAGTTTCGCCCTTGACCATAATTTCGAGGGGAATGGCGCGATATTCACCCGTTTTCGGGTCGATAAAGCCTTCATCTGGCCCCTCCGGATCACCGGTTTGCAGCACGTAATTATCCTCAGCTCGGATAAAGGGCATGCCATCGTAAAAGCCCCGCTGCACCAAATCGACAAAGTTACCCGCCGTGACCGGGGCGTTATAGCCGTCAACAATGGCAGTAACCTTTCCTCGGGTGGTTTCAAATTCAATAGTGGCCCGACCTTTGAGTTGGGGCAGATTGGCGTAGTCTTCGGGCACTTCAAAGGGGAACCCCTCGACCATCAGGGCTTCGACCTTGCCAACGATATCCAGTAAAGCGGCTCGCTGCAGCCAAACCCCTGACTTATCGCGCGCCTCCACAATGCCATCCAGCGCTTCTAGCCCCGCCTGCAAATCGGTAAGCAACTGCTCTGCCTGAGCTTGGTTGGCGGCAGGCACTGCTGCTAAAATCGTCGCCGATCGCCGCGCTAAGAACTTATTAACCTTCTTGGTTTCACGCTTGATCGGTCCCCAGCGCTTGCTGCGTAACCATTGCGATATGCCCTCAATATCGGCCTGGATCTTGCGAATATCTTCATTTTGAATGGGTAAACCGTAGCGCAGCAGTGCCTTGCCATTGGTAATGGCGTTTCCTGGGGGTAAATAGGCCACTAACGAGTTGGATAGCGGGCTGGCTTCGGCAACGGGCCCTCCCCCACCGAAAAGGGCTAATCCGGTCCAGAGTAAGGTCGCGAGGAAAGCGACCGTCAGTGATCGCATGAGTCGTTGCATCGGGCGTGGGGTGGAAATCACGGTGGTCATGGTAGGAGGCCACTTCTGATCTTGCCATAGGGCGGTTCACTCCATGAACGGTTCTGCCTTGTTGGGAATTTCCGACTGGGCGGTAAAATGAATTGCCGATTATTCCAACCCAAAAGTAGCCAGCGTCATGATTTCCAGTAATGACTTTCGCACCGGTGTCAGCATTGAGCTGGATGGATCCGTATGGCGGGTGGTGGAGTTTCTCCATGTCAAACCCGGCAAAGGATCTGCCTTTGTTCGCACCAAGTTGAAAAGTGTCAAGGGCGGCAACGTGATTGAGCGCACTTTTCGGGCCGGTGAGACGGTTCCCCAGGCCAATCTCGAAAAGAAAAGCATGCAGCATACCTATCGAGACGGAGATGACCTAGTCTTCATGGATATGGAAACCTATGAAGAAGTGCGGATGACGGCCAATCAAATTGGCACGCAGGTGAAGTATTTGCGTGAGGAGATGGCCGTCAATGTGGTGCTTTGGAATGAGCAAATTTTGGAAGTGGAGCTTCCTAATTCGGTGGTACTCGAAGTCACTCAGACCGATCCAGGGGTGAAAGGCGATACCGCCACAGGGGGCACTAAACCCGCGATCGTTGAAACCGGTGCCCAGGTGATGGTGCCGCTGTTTATCTCGATTGGTGAGCGGATTAAGATTGATACCCGCTCTGATACGTACCTGGGTCGAGAGTCTTAAGCTATTGCCTAAACGCCCAGATGGATGGGAAGGGCATTGGCATTACAGTGAACACTGCTAACAGAGCAGGGAGTGCAATTGGTGGATTTAAACGTTAGTGAGTTACGGGAGTTGGTGGCAGCTCTGAATCAAACCGACATCTCAGAGCTAATTCTGAAGAGTGCAGATTTTGAGTTAACGCTCAGAAAGCCAGGAGCCATGACCGTCATGGCAAGCGCCCCACCCGAGGTTGGCGCACCGGCTCCTGCGGCCCCTTCTGTCCCTGTAGCTCCGTCCGCTGCTCCCCCAGCCGCCCCTGCTTCGGCTCCGGTGCCCCCTCCCACCGTGGATCCTAATTTGGTTGAAATCACCTCTCCGATGGTGGGGACCTTTTACCGTTCCCCAGCCCCGGACGAACCCGCCTTTGTTGAGCAGGGCGATCGCATCAAAACCGGCCAAACCGTCTGCATCATTGAGGCGATGAAGCTGATGAACGAGCTGGAAGCAGAGCTTAGCGGCGAGATTGTTGAAATCTTGGTCGAAAATGCCCAGCCGGTTGAATTTGGTCAACCTTTAATGAAAGTCCGGACCAGCTAGGGGCTGTCATCAATTAAAACTAGGATCCCTGTGGTGTAACAGTTTCAGTCCCTAGCAATAGGGTAGAAACGGGCGCGGTTAACTTACCCAGCAAGGCTTTCACCCGGTGTTGATGACGCGCCCTAGGGACTATTCCGTTTAATCCCGCTCCGACTGCCGCAGAGGTGGGCGTAGACATAGGTCATTTCACTGCCTAGCAGCAGAATCTGAAACGTCAAAAAGATCCAGAGCATCAGGATCATGACGCTGCCGCTTACCCCATAGGAGCGAAACTGGCCCCCCATTTGAATGATGCTGTTGCTGACCAAATGCTGCAGCAGCATGAAGAGTCCGGTTGAGGCGAATCCCCCTAGCCAAACATCTCGCCAAGCGATGCGGGTCTTGGGCAGAACTTTAAAGAGCACCATCAGCACTGCAGACAAAATCAAATAGGTGGTTAATCCTTGCAGGGTTCTAAGCAATAGCAAATCATCCAGTTGGATGAACCAGACCACATTGCCCAAGTCAAGGAGCAAATCCAAAATCACCTCGATCACAATTTTGGATACGAGGGACACCACCATCAAGGCGGCGCTGCTAAAGACCAATAAAAAAGCCAGGATGCGGTTCCGCAGGAACGTGGCCACTGCTGATTGCACCCCTGAGCCATTGGTGTCGGTTAGGTGTACATGCCAAATCTTATTCATGGCGCGGGTTAGCGCCCCGAACACGCCGCTGGCGGTAAAGAATACGAGCAGGAAACTCACAATCCCGGCGCTGACGCTATTGCGGTTGAGGTGGGTGAGGGTTCTGTCAACCAGGGTGTGGGCTTCAGGAGGGAGGCTACTTTGGGAGAACTGCAGCACTTGCTCATGGACTTGGCTGGTCGGACCAATGAAGGCACCAAAGACGCTCAATACCACCAAGAAAATCGGAAACAGGGAGAAGAGCGCGTAGTAAGACAGCGCCGCACCCATCTCCCAACAGTCATCCCGCTGCCATTTCAGAACCGTTTGAACTAATAAGATCACGGGTTTAGACTTCAGCAGTTGAATGCCAGGGGCTTTTTTGAGCTTCTTCAACACAGACTCAAGCAGAAAGGTCTTCTGATCGTACCCGGATTATTGATAGTGGTTCTATAGCCCGAGCCACTTTGCTTGGGAGATTGCCAGACAAGTTATCGAGGGCACCCACAAGAGGTGCCATTACATCAGCTATCGCGAGGTGTAACGCAAGCCATTTTCTTTTCAAAAAATGTTCTTAGAGGCTATTTGAGCGCGATCTGTAATTTTGCTGCGTTTGAGTGAATTTCAGGTGGGAGTTAGGAACACTCTAGGCATAGCGCGTTTACAGGGAAGGGAAATTTCAATGAAACTCAGTGAGATGCTTGAGAACCCGTCGGTCAAAGCCAATATCGTGGCCGATTGTGCTCAGCTGATCGAGACCCAAGTGAGTGCGAAAGGGGGCATCTCTGGGCTTGCGCTGAAGGCCACTTATAAGGTTTTAAAGGGCATCGATGCCAACTATATTTCAGGGGCGATCGCCCGCCTACTTCCCTCCATTTTTAAGGCTCTGGATCCGCTCTGGGAAGAGGGCTGCAAGACCGGAGACCCGGTTAATTATTTGTCTCAACATCAAACAGAGACTGCCAATACCCTGCTAGGGATTACCGACGCCCGAATTAAACATGTCAGCAGCCTGGTGCGATCGGCCTACAACAAAGTGCGCAAATCGGTGCAAGGGGATGTAGAAGCGGCGGTGCCAGCGCTAGCTCAAATCATTGGCCAGTACCAGCACGAAACCGGCGTAGCCGCTTATTGATTATCCGCCTCAAGGAATGACCACCTTTTCAAAAACGGTGGAGCTTTTGACCCTTTGGAACCCCACAGACTGGTAGAGCCCCAGGGCACCGGATGGGTTTTGGGCATCAACACTAATACTGGCGATCGCCATGCCCCGCTCCCGCAACTGCTGCAGACTCACCAACAGCAATGCCTTGGCCAACCCTTGGCGACGGTAGCCTCGACGGGTGCCCAGTAAATTGACATGGCCCTCTAGC
>JBHJIP010000161.1:0-7286 GCA_050043365.1 Leptolyngbyaceae cyanobacterium | reverse complement strand
GCGGCGAGTTTGGGGGGCGAGTTTGGGACCTGCAGTCGGAACTACAGTTTTCTCTGACTGAAGAAAACATCTCTTACTGGAGCTTTAGCCCCGACAGCCAATATTTGGCTGTTCAGATTAATGAGAATGCAATGCGGATATGGTGGCTTGAAGCCGAGCAAGAAGTAGCACACCTTGTCCCTAACCAAGGATTGATTGACCTAAGATTTAATATTGATGGACTTCATTTTAGTCCTGATGGCCAGGTTGTGATCGCCGCAACTCGCGATGGAACACAAGAGGTTTGGGATATCGGGCAAACTAGAACGCTTCCAGATGTAGCCCGTATTATTCATGAAAATAGCCGCAACCATATATGGTTTAGTAATGATGGTCGGTACGCCCTCACAGAAGGGAATGCAGGCGTTGTGCTTTCAGAGATTGAGACCAATCGCAGTATTGTCTTACCAGTAAACGACGTTAACGGATCAAGCTTTAGCCCCGACAGCCAATACCTAGCCATTGGCGGCGAGTTTGGGGTGCAATTTTGGGACCTGCAGTCGGAACAACAGTTTTCTCTGACTGAAGAAAACATCTATGACTGGAGCTTTAGCCCCGACAGCCAATACCTAGCCATTCGCGGCGAGTTTGGGGGGCAATTTTGGGACCTGCAGAAACGATGGCTGATGGCCCGGATCTGGCATGGAGGTGATCCTTTCTATGCTTGGGATATGCAGCTTAGTCCTAGTGGCCGCTATTTGCTTACCCGCAGTAGTTACCAGAACAGTGCCTGGTTAATTGACTCTGATCGCTTAGTTACCGATGCCTGCAGCCGCCTCTCCCGCAACCTCACCCAACAAGAATGGCAACAATATTTTGACGATGAACCCTACCGCGCCACCTGCCCCAACCTGCCCCCCGCCCACTAAACCCGCCACCCCAGAAACCACCCTCCCAGAAACCAGGTTTCTATCGTGTAAACCCACACCCTTCAACACTTCCTCAAGAAACCCGGTCTCTCACCGCCCCATCACTCATCAAAGCGATTATCCAGAGCACCGTACTGACCTTCAAAATGGGTCATGGCCAGACTTGTAACCCACGGCCACAGTTTTGACCCGGCCTTCCGGCAGTTCATCTAAATCTAAGACGCGGAACCATTCGGGGGATGCCATGGGAAAAGCCCCTCGCGTGATTTAAAGCGCAGCGTGGAGACGGTCATACCCGCCTAGACCCACCAACCAGACCGCCACCACCAGCCAATGGATGATGACCGGGGGCCAAAGAGAGCGGGTTTGCAGATACACCCCGGTGCAGGCCACCCCTAAGAGAGCGGTCAGCACCAGGAAGTTTGGGTCAAAGAAGGTTTGACGATGGCCGGGCAGCACCAGCAGGGCCGTGAGGGGATGGGCAAGCACATATAGGGCGAGCCCGGTGCCTCCCCAAAACCAAAGCTGGCTGCGGGTTGCGCCTTGGCGAGGCAGCCAACAGACCCGAAACAGCAGCTCCTCACTTAGGGCGGGCAAAAAGAAGGCAACCACTGCCACCCGCAGGATTTGCAGCCCTTCCGATAGGGGCTGCCACTGCAAGGATTGGGTCAGCCAGCCAAACGGCAGAGCAACTGCCCCATACAGCCCCACCCAACCCGTCGTTTTCAGCCAGCCTGCGGTTGTGACGGGTGTGCGTGCGGCGGTGAGGATGCGATCTAGCAGCAAATGGACGATTTGCATTAATACCCATTCCCTGCAATCAGTCTATGGAACCCCACCCATCCTCCCCGGCTAATTGATACACACAAGTCAAATGGGATGTCATTTAAGGGCTTGTGGCCCCCTAAATCCCCCAATTCTGGGGGACTTTGAATTCCGATCTCCCCCCAGAATTGGGGGGTAAGGGGGGGCAAATGCAGCATCTTGGGGAAGCAACCGAGATGTGTGTACTAGTAGCCTTGCCACGGGGAGGTGCCGGAGGCGGAGGGGTAGAGGTTTGTCGCAATAGCTTAGAGAGTCGGTATGAACCCTTACCGCTTATGCTCTGGGCTGGCAAAGTCCGACTTGCAGCCCGCATCCCAGACATCGGGCTGGTTGCCATGGGCGGGAATGCCGCCGCTGTCTTTCAGCAGTCGGGCTAGGTGCATACAGTTCCAGGTCAAGAAGGTGGTGTTGCGATTGGTGAAATCATTCTCGGGGCCACCGGAGCCGGGATCCCGGTAAGACGGACCCGGCCCCACTTCCCCGAGCCAGCCTGCATCCGCCTGGGGGGGAATGGTGTAGCCAATGTGGGAGAGGGAAAACAGGATGTTCATGGCGCAGTGCTTCACCCCATCCTCGTTGCCGGTGATTAATGTGGCCCCCACCTTGTCATAGTCACGGTACTGCCCCTTGTCATTGAACAGGTGGGTATAGCCATACATCCGTTCCAGGACGCGGTTGCACACGGAGCTTTTTTCCCCCAGCCAGACGGAGGTGCACAGCACCAAAATATCGGTGGCATCGATCTCTTTTTGGATTTGAGGCCAGTCGTCTCGATCCCATTCATCGGTTTGGGACATATCCACCCCTAGCCCTGCCGGGATTTCATAATCCACCGGGCGGATGACTTTGGTTTGCACCCCATTCGCTTCAAAAATGCGTTGAGCAATTTCGATCACCCCCTCAGTGTGGGAGAGCACCGGAGTGCGGTTGAGGGTGCAGTTTAGAAAAAGGGCCTTTAGATCGTCGTACTTCGTCGGTGCGTTTTCGCATTGGTGCTCAGTGATTTTCGTGAGCTGTTCTGACATGGATGTAGGGTCCTAGGACGAATGACGCCCATATTATTGAGGGCGCTTGATTCTGTCTGCCTGAAAAAGCTTGATTCTTTATATTTCTAGTCACAGAAATATAAATGCGTTGGTGACGCGTTCACCCGGGTTCGTCTACGGGCGAGCAATGGGTTTAGAACTTTGAATTTTGAACTTGGTAAACTCACGCCGTCAGCAACAGAGCGCTATACCCCACCGCCCCCATCAAAAACATGCCAAAATCGCTCTCCCGCTCCTCCGGCAGTTCTTCTTTCAGCACGTTGAGAATAATGCCGCCCGCCACTAAGGCCCAGACGGTGGCGATCGCGGCGGGATTTAGCTTTAGGGTCTGGCCGACTGCCCAGCCGGTGATGATCGAAGCGGCTAAAATCCAGCGACCGAAGCGATCGTAGGCGTGTTTGTGGTGCTCCCGCAGACCCAGGTCATTCACCACAAAATGGACGCCGAGGGTGACGAATAGCAACAGGCAGGCAATTAACCCATGGTCTTCGGACTCGCGAAACAGATAGCCCAGGACGCCGTTGTAGATGGCAAAAGCCCCAATGTGGACCCAAAACACCCCAATGGTGGTGTGGTCGTTCTCGGTCATCGCTTGGTTGTGGGAGCGCGATCGCAGCGCCCATTTATCCAGCCCATAAAAGAGGGCCAACCCCAGCAGCGCCAGGATGTACACATGGCGTTCCAGATATTCCACCAGGCCCCCCACATGCTCGATCTCTGCTTGGGCATGGGCCAACTCTGGGAAGACATCCAAAAAGATGTAGGCAATAGAAATCCCCCCTGCCAAGGACACCCAGCGCCGCTGAGGCAGCCAACTCGGCCCTGGGATGGTGCTGGCAAACAGATGCAGCAGGGCTAAACAGACGGCTAAAAGAAGGCCCAAAGAGACCATTAACTCACCCAATGAAACGGCGGTGCAATTGTCAGCCCGGTTAGGACTGCGAGCCCCGTTGCTTTTAAATTGGGCATCAGAACGATTGGGAGGGCCTGAAGCAAAGGGACCAGAGCTACATTATCGAACGTCAGTTCGATGGTGCCATATCTCAATTGAACGGGCTGCGATGCCTCGAATGTTCAATTGATGATCCAGCCACAGACCATAATAAAATTATCCCTTTCAGGCAGCTAAACCTGTGACCTCTGAAAACGCAGACCCCATTGAGCACCAGAATGTCCCTCCAGCCCATCAGGGTCTCCACGACTTTTTGTACAGTTCCGATGATGAGCATGGGGCCGAACCTGCAGCGACAACGGTTCTAGAGACTGCGGCTGAGACCCCAATGGCGGTTCAAGTCTGGTGCGAGCAAGCGCAAAATGCCAAGGTCGCGGGGGTGTATGCGGTGCTAGATCGCGATCGCCAAACCCAGTTCATTGGCTACTCTCGCAACGTCTCGCTCTCGTTACGCAGCCATCTAACCCAGAAGGGTGAGGTCGTTTGCGCCTTCGTCACGGTGCAGCCCTTTAAATTCCCGAAGCGGGACGCCATGGAAAAGCTGCGGGATGAATGGATTGCCGCCCTGCCCAGTGCACCCCCTGGCAATGAAGACGGCAGTTGGGCGGGAACGGTGAGAGAGGCCGCAACCCAGGCGATGTCGGCAGCAGAGCGCCAAGCCTATGAAGAAAAGAAGCTGAAGCTACGTCGAGCCATGGCGGATGGCACTTTAAACTCAACCCAGCCCCAACCCCCGACGGGAGAGGAACAGCAGCAGGGTCTAGCCGCAGCGATGAATGATGACAACTGGAGTGCGTTGATTCGAGAGCAGACCCGCGAAACCCAAACATAATCATGGGTTATGGATTAAAGATCCTGGGGTGAAATCGACCGTTCAAGGCTTGGCCCGATGCCGATTAAAATCATTCGTTGGATCGCGATCGCCCTCTTGATCTTGGCGACGATTTTTCGCTTTGCCCATCTGGATCGCAAGGTGTACTGGCATGATGAGGCCTACACCTCGATGGTGATCACCGCTCGTCCAGGGCGATATCTCAGCGAAGATCTGTTTCAGCATCGGGTGGTAAAACCAACTGACCTACTGGCCTACCAAGATTTTGTCCCTGATTTGACCCTCAAGGACATGGTGGTGCGTAAGGGCATTGAAGATGTCCAGCACCCGCCCCTTTACTACGTCTTACTGCGGTTTTGGGCACAGCTTTGGGGGACGAACCCAGCGATCACGCGGGGCTTTTCTGCGCTGCTCAGCCTCCTGCTGTTCCCGGCGCTGTATTGGCTTTGCCGAGAACTGTTCACAACGCCAATCAGTGGCTGGGTAGCGATCGCCCTATTTGCCGTATCGCCGTTTCATTTGGTGTTTGGGCAAGAGGCCCGCGAGTTTGGCTTTTGGACTGCCTTAATGTTGGTCAGCAGTGCCTTGTTGTTGCGAGCCACGCGCTTATCGTCTTGGCGCAACTGGGTTTTATACGGGCTGTCGATGGTGGCGGCGGCCTACACGGCGCTATTTTCGGTGTGCATTGCGATCGGGCATTTTGCCTATGTGCTGGGGACGGATACAGATAATCGGTTGGGGCGATCGCCACAGGTCGGCCAGCGAACCCTGTTTTGCTTCGGGACCCTGGGTCTGGTGGCGGTGCTCTTTCTGCCCTGGGTGTATTTCATCATTGCGGCTAACAAAGCGCTGGGCGGAACCACCTCTTGGACGGCTGTGCCGCTACCGTTTTTGACCAGTTTGCAGGCCAGTGCGTTTAATTTCAGTCGCAGTTTAGTCGACTTTAATTTTGGGTTTGACAACGCGATCGCCTATGGCTTGGCCTTACCCATTCTGGCGCTGCAGGGGTATGCCTTTTATCAGCTTTGGCGCACGGCACCTAGAAAAACGGGGTGGTTTATTGTCACCTTTACAGGGGCGACAGCGCTCTTTTTTGGATTGCCTGATCTCTTTTTAGGGGGACAGCGCTTCACGGTGACCCGCTATCTGATTCCCTGTTTTGTGGGGTTACAGCTGGCGGTGGTCTATCTGCTATCGAGTTTTTTGACAGCTCGTCCAAACTGGAAGCCTCGATTTGCCACGCTGACCTTCTCATTACTGATTGTGTTGGGGGTGCTCTCTTGCGGGGTATATTCCCAGGCAAATACCTGGTGGAACAAGGCGCTGAGTTCTAACTACCATCAGGTGGCTGAACTGATTAATGGGGCAGAAGCTCCGCTGATTGTGACGGATGCGTTTAGCTATAACCCGGCAAGCATGATTTCGCTGAGTTACCTGCTAGAGCCAGAGACGCAATTTTTATTGCTGCCCCGAGTTGAAGAGTCGTTTACGGTCAAAGATTTGCCGACAAACGTAGAAACGATTTTCTTGTTTAATTTGCCGGAAACTTTTCGAGAACAGTTTGAAGCACGCTATCCGGTCAATTTTTCTCCCGTTTTCCAGGATCCTTGGAATGAAATCTGGGAAAGTACTTCTCCATCAGGTTCTCTTTCAGAAAATGGGTTATGAGTCGCTTTTTCTACATCAAAACCAAAATGCTTTCGGTTTTGCTTGCTCCAAACTGGTTGATAGTGTCGAGGTTATCTACCAGGATTTGAGTAATCCTGGATGTTGGGCTATTACCAATCCGTAAGTAAACGAACTTGGGTGGATGCCCGTAGACCAAGCTGCGCTGGTGGAAGTCTGAGTCTTTGGAAACAATGACGAACTTATTTGCTTTCGCATAGTCCCAGATCACAGCATCATCTGTATTGGCCAGCCCCAATGTTTTGACATGGGCGGAATCAGGATATAAGTCAAGAATTCTGCCAACAATCCGATCAGACAAGTTTTCGTCTAGCAACAGTTTCACAGCGCGGCCACGAATAGTTTTCTCTCGCGGTCAGCAGCGAAGGCAAGGCAGGCTTGTATATCTTCTGAAGTGAGTTCAGAGAAATCTTCTAGAATTTCTGCCTGAGTCATGCCACCCGCCATATATTCCAAGATGTCATACACAGTGATGCGCATGTTTCGGATGCAGGGTTTGCCGCTACGTTTTCCGGGTTCGATAGTAATAATATTTTGATAGTTCATGACGACATAAAAGACTTAGTAATTGGTTTTTGATGCAATCGAGAACGAATCGAACTGGGGGCAGTTTGAATGTTGGAGAGGCACTTCTGTAAAGATCCTGAGAGCTGTTTGCGCCGTCGCAGATAAGTTTCTACAGTGTCTTGATGGCGCAGGTAGTAGTCGATAGTGCTTTAGACATCGGATAAGGATAGAGTGGTGTGCAGCGATCATATCTCAAAGAAAGAACTACATGGAATTTGCCTTATAAAAAGCCAAGAAGCTCTCTAACTCCGGCAAGATTAAATCTGCTTCTGATCGACTGATTGCTCGACAAATTTGATATCTTCTGTGCTTTGCCACCACATAACATATTAGAGGATATTTGGAAACACGTAGAGCGTCTAAATCGTCACGCTAACCTGCGTAACATGACACGGATCATGGCGATGTAGATGAGTGCTTCAGAGGATTCAGGTAAGCGCTCATAATCAACATTGAGCCGTCGACACCAG
>JBHJIP010000160.1:0-2123 GCA_050043365.1 Leptolyngbyaceae cyanobacterium | reverse complement strand
GTGGAGAGGAGGATGCTCCATGAGCTTAGTTCTAAGTTGGGGAACTTGAGCTTCTCATGGAGTGCCTCTTTCAAAAACCTCTGTCTCAAATGAGACTCACCTATTCAAAGGGGTTGCAGGACTTTTCTGCACCACTAAGGTTCCGTACTCTGGTCAGCAATATCAATGGGGCTGTTTATCGCTGTCGAAATGATGCCCATTGGACTATGGACTTTATTAGCGATGGGATTTTAGATCTGTCGGGATACCCAGCCACCGACTTTATCGGCAACCATGTTCGCTCCTACGCCAGCATTATGCATGCTGGTGATACTGAGTCTGTCGAGACAATTTTTGCCCAGGCATTAGCCAACCAGGTGTCATTCACTTTGGAATATCGCATCCTTCATGCCGACGGTACGATTCGTTGGATCTATGAAAAAGGAAAAGGCATTTTTGACGCTGACGGTCAATGTCTATTTATAGAAGGCGTTTTTTTTGATATCACCGACGCTAAAAATAAGGAAGCAGAGAGGATTCAATATCAAGAGAAGCTCCAATTTCTGATTCAGAAAATGCCCCTTGGGGTGATTGAATGGAATACTCAATTTCAAGTGGTTAGTTGGAACCCTGCTGCAGAAGAAATCTTCGGCTATAGCGCTGCAGAGATGTTGGGACAACATGCCAAATTAATTGTTCCCCCTGAATTTCAGCCTTACGTTGATGATCTAATGCTTGCCTTAGTAGAAGAACGAGGTGGGAATTACAGCGTCAATCAAAATGTCACTCAAGCTGGCCAAACTATCACCTGTGAATGGATTAATACGGTCCTGTACGACACACGGAATCAGGTTTTAGGGATTTATTCCGTCGTACAAGATATTACCCACCGAATTCAGGCCGAAGCTGATCTCCGACAGCGAGAGGCAAATTTGCGGGCGCAAGCTTCTACCCTGAACGAACTCTCCCGAAATCCGGCGATTAGTCAGGGGCAGACGGATGTTGCCTTTCGTGAAATTACCGAGCGTGTTGCCCATAGCCTAGGGGTGGATCGAGCCAGTATTTGGTTGTTTGACCCGTCCGGTGCCGAAGTTCGTTGCCAGTCCCTCTTCGAGCTGAAAACCCGTCGTCATTCCTCGGGACAGACGATGCAGATAGCAGATTATCCAGCGTATTTCACCGCCCTTCACCAAGAAAGTATCTGCAGCGTGACCAACGCTCATACAGATCCACGCACGCGCGAATTTGCTGACACCTACTTAACCCCCCTTGGTATTACCTCTGTACTGGACTTGACCTTAGGACAAGACGGTCAGATTACGGGTATTTTCTGCCTGGAAGCCTTAGATGAACCCCGGCAATGGAAAGCAGCTGAGGAGAATTTCGCCCGCTCTGTAGCGAATCTAGTCACCTTAGTTCTAGAAGCTCATCAACGCCAGCAAAAAAAACAAGAGCTCAAACAAACCTTGAATCAGCTCCAGAGCACCCAAACCCAATTAGTACAAAGTGAAAAGATGTCGAGTGTGGGGCAGTTGGTTGCCGGGGTTGCCCATGAGATTAATAATCCAGTCAGTTTTATTTATGGCAACCTTACCCATGCGACTCAATACGTCAGCGACTTACTGGGTTTAATTGACTGTTATCAAACCCATTATCCTGACCCGCATCCGGAGATTGTGGCAGAAATAAACAAGATCGATCTGGCCTTTGTGCAGGAGGATCTTAGCAAGCTGCTCAAGTCTATGAATGTGGGGACTGAGCGAATTCGAAACATTGTCCAGTCGCTGCGAAATTTCTCGCGCCTGGATGAGGCGGAGGTCAAAGGTGTGGATCTCCATGAGGGCATTGACAGCACTCTGCTGATCTTGAAAACTCGACTCAGAGCCCAGGATTGGCGACCTGAAATTCAAGTCATTAAAGACTACGGTGACCTGCCTTTGCACCAGTGTTATGCGGGGCAGCTCAATCAAGTCTTTATGAACTTGCTCAGCAATGCGATTGATGCCTTAGAGGATATTTGGAAAGTATCAATCAGCACTCATTTCGAGAAAAGGCTTCCTAAGTATTAGGCTCAGAAAGTAACCTCTGTAGCCCCTAGGAAGCTATGACATCAGCGTATGCCAGCAGCCTGAGCCTTGACCAGT
>JBHJIP010000159.1:0-33107 GCA_050043365.1 Leptolyngbyaceae cyanobacterium | reverse complement strand
CTCAGGCTGCTGGCATACGCTGATGTCATAGCTTCCTAGGGGCTACAGAGGTTACTTTCTGAGCCTAATACTTAGGAAGCCTTTTCTCGAAATGAGTGCTGATTGATACTTTCCAAATATCCTCTAAGAGCTCTTAGTATTTTCAGGGATTCTGGTTGGTTACGGAGGCCAAAGGATAAAAGGACTAACTTCTCAAGACTAGAATAGCCAAGATCAAGATCAAACCATGCTTCTATTGCTCTAACACGGAGATCTCTATCTTCATTTGAAACTGCTTTTTTAAAATCTTCAAATGCTGATGTTTTTTCGCCGATTTCAATTTTCTTTTGGGCTATCTCAACTACTGACTCTCTCCGAAAATAACCAGATTCACTTCGCTTTATTTTGCTGGTTAGACGCAAACATTCTTCGTAGTGGGCGATAGATTCATTGGCTCTAGCCTCCAGTAAACCCATCCAAAATTGAAAGCGATAAACCTCTCTAAATTCAGGTTCTAAATCTTCTAATTCTACAAGGATAGATCGAGCATCTTTCTGGTTGACAATCATCTGATGGATAATCAGGTCAAATTTCTTGTCTTTATCCTCGGCCTTTTCTATAAGTGCTTCAAATAGATTGTTGCCCTCCTCAATTTCGCCATTTCTTATAAGTTCTACTGCTTTTTCCGATGGAGAATCATCTGACTCCTCATTTTCATCATTGTCAGGAATCTGACGCTGTTCTATTGCCTTGATAAAAGTTTTGTATCTTTGACTGAAACGAGATTTTACTTTTCCACCTAAAGCTTCAGAAATGGCTTCTAGAAGTCTTTCTACCTCTTCTTTTATAGATGCACGAACTGTTTGATAGTCAGCCATCGTACTAGCAAGTTCGGTCGGATTTGTACCAATTAGTAAAGGAGCAAAAAGCTGATTTCGTCCCCAAGCAGCCCCAGCCTCATAAAAAAGCCACTCACGTTCCTTCGATTGTTGAGTAATTATGGCTATGAATGATTTCGCAGTCTGTGCTGCTTGTTGTATTTGTGGCTTATAGCCAATGTGAGATGGTCGTAATCCTCCTGCACCAGCAACGAAAACATTTGGAGATGGATCGATTCCACTCTCAAGTAGATTCCTGAGGGCAACGGCCAAGCTTTGATCGGGATTGGTTCTATACGAAATAAAAATATCAAATTTCCGATTGCGATTTATTTTTTCAGAAATGTTATCTTCAAATGAAGTTTTTTCGTTGTTTTCTATAGACATAGATGGTGCAGGATTGGGAAACAGGTCGAGCTGTCTAGTGCCTTAAAAGCAATGTTAGCCTTTGCTTATTTTTTGAGGGGTATTTATTCGACGAGTATCTACATCACACTGATCCTTTATGACCTGATTTTACAGATAATCAAAAAAATACTGGTTTGTCCTAAAGCTTTCCATTAGCAATCTTGACAGATGGTATGGGCTGAGAATGCCAGTGAAGCAAGGTGTAAAAGCAGGGAATCACAAACAGAGTCAGCCCGGTTGCGAGGGATAGCCCCGAAAACACCACAATGCCCATGGGCTGCAAAAACTCCGACCCTTCCCCCAAACCCAACGCCAACGGAAATAAACCCAACACCGTGGTTAGGGTGGTCATGAGGATCGGACGCAACCGCTGCGGGGCCGCTTGTACCATCGCCTGGGTGGGGGAGCAGTTGGTGCGATCGCGAATTTGATTGGCCAGCTCCACTAAAATAATCGCGTTGTTGACCACGATCCCCACCAGCAACACCGCCCCCACCACCACCGTTGCCCCAATCGGCGTTTGGGTGATAAACAGTCCCCAGATCCCCCCGGTTAAGGCCAAGGGCACCGTCAGCAAGATCACCAGCGGATCAATCAGGGTGTTGTACTGCACCGCCATCACCGCAAACACCAGAAACACCGCCAAGCCACCCAGGGTTTTGAGAGACTGCTGAATTTGCTGGTTGCTAGCAGCCGCAAAGCTGGGCAGACGGAGAATCCCAGGGGGTAATTCCACATCTGCGAGAATTTCCTCTACTTCCGCTAAGGCGGTGCTAAGGGTGGCGTCTTCGGAGAGATTGCCCTCAATGATAAACACCTGCCGCTGGTCGATGCGCTGCAAATTCCCAGGGGCCTCACCGGTTTCAATGCGGGCCACATCCCCCAGGCGAACGGCTGGACCACCCTCTACAAAGATCGGCAGGGCCTTCAAGGCTTCGGGGTTGGGGATGGCGCTGTCGGGGAGCTGCACCCGCACATCAATCAGGCGATCGCCCCGCTGCAGTTCGGTGGCGACAGTCCCATTCAGCAGGGTTTGCACCGTGTCGCCCAGGGTCTCAGCCGAGATCCCTAGGGCGGCGGCGCGCTCCCAATCAGGGCGAATCTGAATTTCCGGTTGAATCGGATCGTCATCGGGGAGATAGCGGGCTTGGGTGGCCTGGTCATTGAGTTGCCTTAGGACTTGAAACCCGGCCTGATTCAGCCGCTCGGGATCATTGCCCTGGAGGATTACATCCACATCAGCCCGTACCGGAGCGTTGCTCAAAATCAGTCCCCGTACCGAGCCGGGAGAGACCCTTAGGCGGGCATCGACCAGGTTGAGCTGGCTCAGCAGACCATTGAGGCGATCGCTGATCGCTTCTACCTGACCACCGGGCTTGAGGGTGATGGTGCTGCTGCCCCGCAACACGTTTTCGCTGGTGCCGCTGCCAAACAAAAAGCCACCTGCGGTGGTGAAGGCATATTCAGTTTCAGGCTGAGCCAAAATTTGTTCATCTACAGCGGCCATCACCTGCCGGTTCTCAGCCAGGGTGGTGCCGGGGGGTAGGGAGACCCAGACCCGCGCCTGTCCGGTGCTGATGCGCGGCAAAATTTCTTGGGGAATATGGTCGATCAGGGTAAGGCTACTGCCTCCTAAGAAGATGAAGACGATCATCAAGACTGTCAGCCTACGGTTCAACACCCAGAGCAAGGCTTGGCGATACCGTTGCGTTAACCCCTGCAGCCGTTGGTTGAAGGCCCGGATCAGGACCCAATTTTTGATGTTGCTGGTGCTTTTAAGGGGCAATAATTTCGCCGCCAAGGCCGGAACCACGGTGAGGGCCACCACCAGGGACGCAGCCACTGCAAAGCTGATGGTGAGCACTAATTCGCTAAACAGCAGCGATAAAAAGCCGCCGATCAGCAAAAACGGCAGCACCGCTACCAGATTGGTCAGGGTCGAGGCCAGTACCGCTGACTCCAGTTCCTGGCTGCTGCGCTCAATTTGACGATTGAGGGACAAATCCACCGGTAGGGGCGCAAGCGGAGCGGGCGCAAAACCTTGCGCCCCTACAGATGACGGGTGGAGATTGGTTGGTTGGTTGTAGCTGTGATTGTCGATGCCTTGGGTGATGTTTTCTAGCATGACAATGGCGTTATCCACCACGATGCCGACCCCAAGGGCTAAGCCGCCTAAGCTAAAAACATTCAGCGATAGGCCAAACAGCCCCAGCAGCAATACTGCCCCCAGGGTGGCGAGGGGAATCGCCAGCACAATAATCAGAGTTTGGCGCAGGGAACCGAGAAATAGCAGCACCGAGATCGCCGCCAGCCCAGCACCTGTGAGCCCCGCCAAGGTGACGTTGCGGAGGGCATTTTGAATGAAGACCGACTCGTCTAGCGTGATGTTGGTCTCTAGGTCAGCGGGGAAAATTCCGCCTGCTTCTAGCTCGGCCAGCCGCTGCTTCACGGCTTTGACCACCGTGACCGTGTTGGCATCCGGCTGTTTTTGGATGCTCACCTTCACGGCGGGCTGACCGTTGAGGGAGACAAAGATGCGCTGATCGGAGCCTCCGTCTACCACGTCGGCAAAGTCCCGCAGATAAACCGATTGGGGCGGGTTAGTTCCCGGCACCTCGAATAACATCGCCCGAATTTCATCAGCAGTCTGGAAGCGTCCCGTTACCCGCGTCAACGGTTCCGCCACTTCCCCTTGGAGTCGCCCGCCGGAGGTGTCTTGATTGCGATCGCCCAATCCATTCACCACATCGGTCAGGCTCAACCCCAACCGCTGTAGTCGCTGGGGATCGATATTCACCCGCACTTCTGGGTCCGCCCCACCGGAGACATCCACGCTGGCCACCCCCGGCACCGTGCCCAGGGAACGGGCCAGTTCTTCATCGGCAAACACCCGCAGTTGATCCCCCGGCAGGCTGGGAGAAGTCAGCGCTAGCTCGTAAACCGGCAGTTGCGACGGGTCAAACTTAAACAGCCGAGGCTGGCTAATGGTGTTGGGCAGACTGTCCCGAGCCCGGTTCAGGGTGGCATTGGCGTCATTTAGCGCCTGGTCAATATCGCCCCCAGGTCGAAAGTAGAGGTCTATACTGATCCGCCCTTCGCGGGTATTGGACACCACCTGGGTGACGCCATCGGTGGCGGCCAGGGCCTGCTCTAGGGGCCGGGTGATTTCCTCAACGGCCACCTCCGGAGAAACCCCTGGAGCATCGGCCCGCACCCCGATGCGGGGATAGGTGACGGCGGGCAACAGGTCTACCGGCAATCGACTGATCACCAAGCCCCCCAGCACCACGATCGCTAGGGTCACCATCAAGGTACCGACGGAGCGGCGGATGGCTAAGGTACTCAGACTGGGGCGTTGGGTTGAAGTGCGGGTCACTGTCGCGGCTCCGACAAGAGGCTCAACCGCACCGACTGGCCCTCTTCAAGGGGGCGATCGCTGCGCACCACCAAGGCATCACCCGGATTGAGACCGGCAAGGATTTCCACCTGGCCATTACCGCGATCGCCCAGCTCCACCGGGCGGGCCTGCACCGTGGCGTTCTCCTCAGCGCCTTGCACCACAAAGACCGTCGGATCAGCTCCCGGTGGCCCGGTCTCTAAAGCCGATTCAGGAATCACCACCTGAGCTTCCCCCGCTGATAAAAACTGCACCCGTGCCAGCAGGCCACTACCCAACTGGCCAGCGGGGTTCCCAAAGGTGACCTCTACCGGCACGAGCCGCGTGGTGCCATCGGCGGCAGGGCTGATGCGGGTGACCCGACCTGAAAACACCTCATCGGGGAAGGCATCAAGGCGCACCTGCACCGGTTGACCGCGAGTGATTTGGGCCAAGTCTAGTTCGGACACCGCCAGCTCCACATGCAGGGTGGCCAGGTCTCCGAGGGTCATCAGCACCGCCCCGGTTTGCACATAGTCGCCCGCTTCCACCAGGCGACTGAGGACGCGGCCATTCAGGGGCGATCGCGCCGTCGCAAAGGACAGTCGTTCCTGGGTTTGATCCACAGTAGCCCCTTGGGCTGCGACCCGACCCTGAGCCGCATTCACCGCCTGCTGTCGGGTCACCACTTGCTCTTGGGCGGATAGTAAAGCCTGCTGGGCAATGTCTAGGGTGAGCTGGGCCTGTTCTGCAGCTTGGTCCGACGCCGCCCCCGCTACTGCGAGTTGTTGGAAGCGATCGGCATCAATACGGGCCTGCTGCACCTGCAAGCGGGCCTGCTCCACCAAGGTTTGGGCATCACTCACCGCTGCTTCTGCCTGGGCAACTTCCGATTGTCGAGCGGTGAGTTCTGCCTGGGCCTGGTTAACGCCAACAGTCAGCAGGTTGGCATCAATCTGGGCTAACGGCTGCCCTGGGGCCACGGCATCCCCCACATCCACTGTTAGCGCAGTAATTTGGCCCTCAGTTTGGGCGCGCAGGGTCACCGCTTCTGCCGGTTGGGTGCTGCCGGTGTAAATCATCGGGGCTTCAATGCTGCCCGTGGCGACGATTAGCGTTTCTACCGCCGGGGGCTGTTCTTGGCTTGCACCCGGCGGTTCCGGTTGGGCTACGACCCGAGGCAGTCCCCGACAACCACTGGCTGTCAGCATGACACCTAACAAGGCGGCTCCTAGTAGTCTGTGGCGAGATAGCTGTTGCCACTGCCATTCAGCAAAACCCATAGTGTGTGAACAGCTCAACATTGAACATCTCTGAAATGCTGACACATTCCCTCAAAATTGCTGTTCAGAAAGAGGATGAGGAAGGCAACTACACTGAGAAGGTTGGGGTAGCTATTCAAAAATGAATGCTGTCCACTCACGATTCAGAACATGATGTCTCTACAACTCGCTGATATCCAATCCGCTTCTCCTTGGCTGGAGATCATGCGCGATCGCATCATCACGCATTTTCAACCGCTCAAGATCATCTTGTTTGGTTCCCATGCCCGAGGAGATGCTAAGCCTGACAGCGATATTGATTTATTAATCGTGTTTCAGCAGGTCAGTCACAAACGCAAAACAGCAATATCCATTCGTAAGGTGCTATCTGACTTACCCATTGCCAAAGACATTATCGTGACTACACCGAAAGAAATTGATGAATATGGAGACTTAATTGGCACTATACTGCGGCCAGCGCTGAAAGAGGGCAAGACCTTGTATGAGCAAGGATAAAGTTTTTGCCGAAACGCAACGATGGCTGGCTTATGCACAAGCCGACTTGCAAGCAGCCCATGCATTGTTCAAACAGAAACAGAGCTTTGCTCAACAAATCTGCTTTCTTTCTCAACAAGCGGCAGAGAAGAGCTTAAAGGCGGCGCTGATTTTCATGCAAATAGAGTTTCCCTTTCGGCATGATCTGGACCTGTTACGTAACTTGCTACCCGCAGACTGGCCCATTCACAAAGCGCACCCTGATTTAACCGATTTAACAGAGTGGGCAGTAGAGGCCCGCTATCCCAGTCACATTGAAGAAGCGACGGCTGAAGATGCTCAAATAGCTCTAGCTCAGGCCCAGGCTGTCTGGACTGTCATCACATCTGAACTTAAGCAACGAGAATTGTGACAAGGCCATTCTGTGCAAGTCTTAAGGTCCGCAGCTTGGGTGGCAAGACGGAAAACCTCAAAACAATTCAAAACGAGAGCATCATTCAGTAGCAACATGGCCAAGCTGCCGCCCAAGGACTATATCCAGGCAATTGACTTCCCTAAAACCGTTACTCTGGAGCCGATTGGCCAGGTGAGATCGCCCTACACTGAACGCCACGGCACTCCCCGCCAATCTCAGCTCCAGGCAGCCCCAGCGGATTATCAACCGGTAGCGGCGACGATTGAACTATTTCCTGAACGGGTACCGGCGATCGCCCTCAAAGATCTGGATGGGTTCGACTACATCTGGGTGATTGCTTGGCTGCACCTCAACCACCATTGGAACCCCACCGTGACGCCCCCCCGTGGCCCCAAAGTGAAGCGCGGCACCCTAGCAACTCGGGCTCCCCATCGGCCCAACCCCATTGGTCTCAGCGCAATTCGGTTGCTCACGATAGAGGACAATATCCTCCATGTGGAGGGGATTGACTTACTGGATCGCACCCCCGTGTTAGATATCAAGCCCTATGTGCCCTACTGCGACGCCTTTCCCCAGGCGCGAAGTGGATATGTGGGGCAGGCAGAACAGGTTGGCGCTCACGAGGCGGATGTGTTTGGCCCAGATGGTCATCCGCTTTCATAGGGGAATTGCCTCACTCAGCACACGTTCCCGGATTCTGCGGCGCAGTCCTTTCTCGGTAACAATGTCGACCGGGCAATCTAGCAGATCTTGAAGCTCCATCAGTAAGCCCCCTAAATCGAGCAGACTTCTGCCGGTTTCCATCTCTACAATGTAAGTACTTTCACAGATTTTTCACGCGCCACCCAAATACTTTGTCAATTCGACTCCTCCCTTCCCAGTTTTCATGTGCTCAGAGTCGAATTTGGCCGGATTTTCTCTCAAATAGGAGAGCAATGCTTCTGTCCCAGGGAATGATGCATTGTCAGTGTAGATATACGCGCCTTTATTGAGTTTGTGCTCCACCATTTGTAGCAACGGTAGGTAGAGATTATTCCATCCGTCGAGTAGTAAAAAGTCGATGCCGTCATCGACAGTGGCAAGCGTCTCCATGGCATCTCCTGCGCGCAGATCCACTAAGTCTGCGATGCCAGCGCGTTCGAAATTCTTTTTTGCGATCGCGCACTTCTCAGGTAAAAGTTCACTGGTTACAACATGTCCACCGGTTTGACGCGCCGCAGCCCCGAGAAACAAAGTAGAGATACCGAAGGACGTACCAAATTCAACAATGTGTTTTGCGCCTTCCGTAATCAACAGGTCATAGATAAATTCACCCTGGTCGCGATTAATCGGCAAATAGGCTTTCCGAGCATCACTGGGCTGAAGGTTGCCAGACAATATTTTGGGAAAGACAGTGAGCAGTCTACGCTTATCTGAAGACGCGTCCTGGTAAAGCACATCCAGCGTGTTCAGTACTGTAGCGTCGGTGATTTTTTGCATGCTTATTTTCCTTTGATGCGGTGTGTCCGAATGCAGTATCGGGAAGGTGTTTGTCGGCATCACGCCTGCCAATAGGCAGAGGCATAGGTCTTATCTTTCTGATAGCCGGGTTGTGACTCTACGTAACCGTGGATGGCTTTAACCTGCGATGCCTCACCAGCAATAAATATGGCGGGTTGCCCATCCATCCAATCGATTTGCTGAACGTGCTGCAGCAGTTCGTTGCGCAATACATCCGGGTTCACAATCCACTGAAAATGTAGATGAGGCGGAACGTTTATATGCTGTTGGTCTTCGACGGTAGGCACTTGCGCTAGTACATAGCCCTTAGCATTATTCGGCAGCTTTTCGACCGTCGCGGCCAGAGCGGGTAGCGCCGAGAAATCACCCACAATCAAATGCCAATCTGCTGCGAGATCCGTGTGTTTTACCGGACCAGGGCCACCGATGCCCAGATAGTCACCCGGTTTTGCCTGTACGGCCCAATCGGCCACAACACCGCGGTGGTTATTGACTGAAAAATCAATGGTTAGCCGATATTGCTCGGCATCAAATGCACGCACGGTGTAAGAGCGCATCCACTTTTTGGCGCCAAAGCTAAACGCTAGTTTGGGCTTGGTCTCACCGGGCTGTGGAACGATAACTTTAACGTGAGCACTCTCCTGGCCAATTGGAAAATCCTTGAGGTCGTCACCCCTGAGGACGATACGTCGCATATGGGGGCCTAAATCCTGAACCTCGTGAACCTGTGTCAGTCTTAATTTGGGTTTCATGGAAATGAGTCCTGGTTTACTTGTGCCAAACGGAATATAGTTGACAGTGTCATCTACCTGATGTATTCACTGTAATTCAAGATAGATGATAGTGTCAACTAATTGGCTGGAGGTTTGCAAAATTGACGGCGCCACACCTGATTGAATCGATGTTTCGGCTTGTGCGTTCATTCAAATCACGCCTGGCAGTCGAATTAGAAGCGGAGGGTTTAAGTGTTGCCCCGACGCATATGAAGATCCTGAAAATGATTGCCACCATGGAGGATTGCACGGCGCAACGCATCGCCCAAACCATCCATAGAGACAAGGCACAGGTGAACCGGGTGGTTCAAGAACTTGTGGCCCAAGAAATGGTTGAGAGAAAGCCGAATCCGGCTGACAAACGCAGTCAACTACTACGCTTGTCTGACAAAGGTGAAGCGGCTTTGCGAGCCATGAATGCCGTCGAAGATCGAGTTTTACGCCGCATGACCCATGACATTGAGATAGAGAATCAGAAGACCTTCATTGCTTTGGCAGAGCAGCTTCGTCGCAACCTGTCATAGGGGTACGGGAGGATTGAAATTAGCGCCGGACAAATATGTACACATCGATATCACGAACAAATCGCTTAATCGCCTTCCCATTTACACGCGTTTAGCCATGCCAGAAATCTGGTGCTATATCGAGCCACCGCTGTGATTTGGGGGGCTGCTGGCAAATAGCGTCTTCAGAGGGCAATGGACAGCGCCGATAACCCCAAGGACTGAAGGAGCCCCAAACCGGTGAGTACTGATTAGGATGTATCGAGGGAGGATTCCTATCCCTACAGTCCTTGCACCAGAGCAAAGAGAAGCCTTGCCATGTCACCCCTGGGGAACCGGCACCGCCGTCGAGTGCTGCTCAAAACCGGGCCGTTCTTTCTCGGCTCTCTGACTTTGGCGGCCTGTAGTCAGCGCTCTGCCAATTCTTCTTTGCAGACGACCAAGCCCTCCGCTTCCGCCCAAGCCCTACCCCCAACACCCGCTTGCGGCGACGACCCCACACCGCCGCAAACCTCTGGACCGTTCTATCGCCTCAATTCCCCTGAGCGCACTTCGCTGCTAGAGCCAGGCTTCACTGGCACGTCGATCAGGCTCACGGGCCAGGTGCTGTCCACAAGCTGTCAGCCCATTGCCGGGGCCAGACTTGAGTTTTGGCATACCAATGCCCAGGGAGAATACGACAATGCAGGCAACACTTTTCGCGGGCAGCAGTTCACTGACGCTGAGGGACGCTACCAACTAGAGACGTTGGCGTAGCCTCTCCGAAGGAGAATCTCCCCCGGTCTCTACCCAGGGCGGACGCGCCACATTCACGTGCGGATCAAGTCCCCCAATCAGCCAGCTGATCGGCCCGCGCTGACAACACAGCTCTACTTTCCCGACGAACCTTTGAATGAGGGTGATTTTCTCTATCAGCCTGAGCTGCTGATGTCGGTTGATGCTAGCGGCAGTCGCCCCCAAGCCCAATTCAACTTTGTGCTAGCAGGGAACGTCTAACGCGTCCATGCTATAAGCGTTGTGGCGATACCTAACCAAACGTCAGCCCTTGCCCCAAAAGTAATCGAGGGGAGGAGAGCCAAAACAGTTCGCTTTGGCCCAGGGCCATGTCAGCTGCAGGCAACATCAGGCCAATCACCCCAGCTTTTTTCAGCACCCAGCGATCGCCCCCTTGACCCATGGCCAGTTGCTGGCCCCAATCACTCAAGTCGGGTTCATGGCCGATCAACGCCACCCGCCCCTGGGGGGTATGCCCCTGCCACCATTCCAACCAAGCCAGCCAGTCGGTGAGTTGCCCGCCCGGTTTCAACGCCCCGAAGGTTTCGGCCTGAGTTGCTAGTCCCACCCGCACCAAAATGTCAGCGGTTTGTTGGGCGCGGACCAAAGGGCTGGTCAAGACTGCATTAAACTGCAAACCCAACTGCCAGAACCGTTTGAACATCGCCTCTGTGCGTTGGATGCCCTTCGCCGTGAGGGGGCGATCGCCGTCGTTCTCATAGGTGCCCCGCTCCGCGGCGATGCCATGGCGAATTAAATACAGCTCGGTTTGAACGGTTGCCATGGTTTTCTTGCCGACGATGGCGGGACTACAGTGATTCCACCATTATCGCCGCTAATGGATTGACCTTATCGGTGCCGTGCCATGTGGGCCTTGAGCAATCGCCCAACCACGGCAATACCCCGTTCAATATCTTCCATGGGTTGAGCAAACCCGAGGCGCAGGGCCGGATACCCCTGTTGATCGGGGAAGAAGGGCTGACCGCTGCCCACAAACACGTTCTCTTTCACAGCGGCCCGGTGCAGCTTGGCCACATTGATTTGCTTGGGGAGCTGTACCCAGAGAAATACCCCCCCAGCGGGAATAGTCCAGGACGCCTCTGCCGGGAAATGTTCTTCTAGCGCCCGCACCATCACCCCGCGATTTTGCTGGTTGAGGGCCTTAAGGTGATTGATCCGGCGGCGATAATGGCCCGTGGCCAGATATTCCCGAACGATGCCTTGGGAAACGATAGAGACATGCAAATCATGGAGCAGCTTGCGCTCTACAATTTCTCGATATAGATCCCCCGTAATCACTGCATAGCCCAATCGCAGCGCGGGCATCAGGCTCTTAGAGAAGGTGCCGGTGTAGATGACGCGATCGCGCCGATCCAGCGCCTTAATGGGTGGGGGCGTCGTATCAAAAGAGAGCCATTCGTAGGCGTTATCTTCGATTACCCAGCAGTCGTATTGCTCTGCCAGCTCAACCAGCCGCCGCCGATGGGCCAGACTGGTGGTGATGCCGGTGGGATTGTGGAGGGTGCTGTTGGTGTAAATCAGCTTGGGGCGATGGCTTTTGAGGAACTGCTCCAGCAGGTCCAGGTTCATGCCCGTTGCCGTCATGGGCATGCCGATAATGCGGGCATCGATTTGCTGCAACAGGGAGAGATAGGCATGGAAGCTGGGCGACTCGACCACCACCCAATCTCCGGGCTGAATCAGGTGCTGAGTAACCAAGCAAAGGGCCTGCATGGAGCCATTCGTGATAATCAGATCTTGAGGCGCGGCACCCAAACCCAGTTTGGAGAGGAGCTGAGCGATTTGCTCCCGCAGAATTGGATCCCCCTCAGGGGGATTGTGATGAAACAGTTGACCGGCCACGTTTTTGATCGCCCGGCGAGAGATCCGCTGCAGGTCTTCAACGCCGACTGCTTGGGGATAACCACTATTCAGATTGATCATTCCAGGCTGAGCCTGGGCCTGTAAAAAGGCGTCACTCACCTCTGAAAATGAGGTCAGCCCTTGCTCAGGGATAATCACCGTCTGCTCAGGCGCAAAGCTGGCAGGGCGGGCCGGGGGCGTGACGGTAGCTTGACTGATGAAATACCCTGCTCCCTGGCGGGCGTAGATTAGCCCATCGGCTTCAAGCACGCTGTAAGCCTCGATCACCGTCAGCTTGTTGACATTGGTGGTTTGAGCCATGGACCGAATCGACGGCAGGCGATCGCCCACCTTCAGCCCACCGGCTTGGATCAGGTAGCTGATGCGATCGCGGATTTGGAGATAAACCGGCTCTGTAGCTTGACGATCAACGGCAATTTTCATAATGACACCGCAGGCAGGGTGAGTGACCCTCAGCACCCTTACTGTCCACGAAGTGCCATAGGCCATGTCAGCACTGTAGGCGATTTAATCGGCAATGGGCTGGTACAGTTTCACCAACTTTTACTAGAACAGTTAAAAATAACGAAACTGTACTACCTAAAATTGGCCCAGGTGTACCTTCCGGCTCGGATTCTCGATTGGCAAAGTAGGTTCATCGAGGTCAATCGCCCATTCGAACCGAGGGAGGTTCCTATGCAATCCCAATTCTCTACGTCCTACAGCCCGCTCAGCCGTCCGGCGCGTGCCACCACACCCAACCGCCTCAAGACAGTTCTAGGCGAATGGATGACAAAACTAGCCGGAAGCGATCAGCCCCACGTACGCTGCGAAATTGATCGCAAGGGCAACGCTAAATGGCATGTATGGGATCCCGTTAACGGCGATCGCCAAACCTTTAGCGATGAGGTTGATGTGCGTCAGTGGTTAGAGGGTCGCTACTACCGGTAACCCCAGCCCAGATCGTAGGGGCAATCCCTTGTGGTTGCCCCTCATCTAGCCAGGATGATCTTTCGGCGGAGGGCAGGCACAAGGCACAGCCCCTACGTCGAACCCTATCCACGACGCAGGATGATGAAATTCGCCCTTAATTGAACAACCCATGCCACTTCCGTCTTCCCTTGCTATCTCCCAGGTGGATGCCTTCACTGATCGCCCCTTTAGCGGCAACCCTGCTGCCGTGTGTGTGTTGCCTGAACCCGCTGATGGAGACTGGATGCAGGCGGTGGCCGCTGAGATGAATCTCTCGGAAACCGCTTTTTTGTATCCGATTTCAGAGAGCTATCATCTGCGCTGGTTTAGCCCCACGGTGGAGGTGAATTTGTGCGGTCATGCCACCCTGGCCAGCGCCCATGTGCTCTGGAGTGAGGGGCATCTTGCTCCCGATCAGCCCGCCCGATTTGAATCGCGGAGTGGCGTGCTGACGGCCACGAAACAGGGCGATTGGATCACCCTCAACTTCCCAGCAGAAACCGTGACGGCGACCCCAGCCGACCAGATTTTGATCGACTGTTTGGGCGGGGTTGAGCCGGTGTTTGTGGGGCAAAATCTCGGTGCGCCCAACGCCAACTATCTGGTGGAGTTGGCGGATCAGGGGCAGGTGCGATCGCTCCAGCCGGATTTTGTCTTGATGAAAACGCTGACGATGATGGGAGTGATTGTTACCAGCCGAGCCGATGACCCAGCGGTGGATTTTGTCTCTCGTTATTTTGTGCCGTCAGCGGGGGTGGATGAAGACCCGGTGACGGGCTCGGCACACTGTGCGTTGATGCCCTATTGGCAAGCCAAGCTGGGTAAGACGAATCTATTGGCAAAACAGATTTCGGCGCGGGGTGGGGTGTTGAAGCTGAGCAGTGAGGGCGATCGAGTCTTTATCAGCGGTCAAGCGATTACGGTTCTGAAGGGACAACTGCAAGTGAGTTAATCTTATGGATATCGTGGGATATCGCTCTTCAAGAAAACAGAAATACTAGCTACGAGTAACGTGAAAAATCGAAAATTAATCGTAGAAAATAAGATATTCGAGTAAGTAAGCGTAAGGATTCTTGATGAAGTGAGATGCAAGTCTGCTAATGCATATACTGCTTTTACGCCAGCTTAGTAATATGGACTGCTATTTCACGGGCTCTAGGTAAAGGTACAGGAATACCCAAAGTCCGATAATTCGAATTTCGTACTGTCTTATCTTCTATAGCTAATCTTTCTTGCCACACTAAATTCCTTAGTTTTCCAGGCTCAACTACCAAGATCTCCATGCTAGGCAATAAAAAGATCCAATAGTCAGCTTGAGAACGCCATCCCCAACCAGGTATATTTCGACTATCAACAGACACAGTTTCAAAGAATAAGTTGCCTGTTCTAGATGAAGCTATATCGAATTTGTATTCGACATTGACCATTGTGCCATCGGGTCTCATCAAGATTCTGTCAATTCCAGATTTCTGATACTTACTAATATCTGAAACATCCAAGATCTTATAATTCAACTTCAGCCATTCGTCCAGGATTTTTTCACCTGACTTGCCTATAGACTCCTGACTTTGGAAACTATACTTTCTGGCTTGAGTCTGTTTTCGCATTTTCAGACTAGATTTTGTTCTCTGCATAGAGCATAGGAATCAGAAGCTGTACACCATCCTTATGTAACCAAATTGGAATTCCAGAGTAGTCAGAGATCCATTTGATCCAGTTTCGTAAAGTCTGAGCACGTCGCTTACTTGTATCAGAATCTCTCAAAACTTCTGGAAAGGTTAAATCTTTCACAAGCTCATCAGTAAGAATCTCTTTGTCACCTAATTCTCCTTGCCTTTCTGTGACAGCAACAATGATTCTCCAAACAGGTGGATAATTGAGCATCGCTTCTATGAGTAACCTGAGTTTCAGTTCCTCACTAGGAGCTTCGGCAATCAATTTTCCTTTTTCAGTTAGATGCGCTGACCAATGATGCTCCTCTTTGATTCTTGTAATCAGCTTCAACTGTTCAAGGGTATGTTTTGCATAGTTTCCATGCCGTGCAATGTACTCTCTTTTTTTGCCACGATGTCCCAGTGCAGAACCAAGTTCAAAAGAATCTTCTATGCCTTCATAAATATATTGAAGAGCGGCAATGATCTTGATGGGTTTATCATATTGAGGAATTGATTCCACGACATCTTTGTCATCCCAATTGTCTGACACTGAGAATCTTTGCTTCAAAACTTCAGAAGATTTTGTCTTAAGATCAATCAAAAGAATCTCTTGAGAAATTTCCCCATCTTCTCCCGTGTAAATTCTGGGCTTATAAAAGAGGTAAAACGTCTTCATCGACACTTTGTTTGTGTTGGTGTCGTAGAAATCAGTACCTGCTAATGTTCCATCACGTTTCAAAGCTTGCAAAACGATGCTCAATTCCCGAAGCACCTCAGGAATGAAATATTGTTCTGGCTTACTTAATTTTTGTTGTAGTGCTGGATCTGCACACACAATTTTGTACATCTGAATCAATCCTCTACATAGAGATGTTCAACTTCAATGAGCCCACTTTCTATAGCAAGAAGCTTATGGGCGACTTCCGATACTGGTATTGAAAGGTAGTTTGCAAGACGAGGACTAACAAATGCCGCCGCTCTACGGCTGTGATATGTCAAGTAAATGCAGTCCACATCTACCTGCAGACGTTCCCAACACTCTGTCATCTGCGCCCGAAAGTCTGACAGGGACATTTCTTCGCTTTCATGAATTGCATTTTCTTGCTCTGCCACCTCTAAATCTTTCAAAGGAACCAAGAAACCCACAACTTGACCGTAATAAGTAGCGGCAATTCTCTTCATACCTAGTTGGACCTGCCGTTTAAACTTCGGCAACTTCGCCCTTAGGTCTGACAGCGGAAGCTGCTTAAAAGAGCTCACAACAACAACCTCACTTGACAAGTACGCCTGTATTGTAAGGCGTACTTGCTTTTTTGTATTTAATTGATACTTTATTCTTTATTGTCTTATGTGTCAATATAGTCATTTTTAATTTGTTTTACAAAAAAGCTTTAAAATCTTTGTGAGGTAAGGCTTTGAAAGCTTTTTGTTTGGATTGTATTTTTCTCTTCTGGTCTCTGCAAGGCACGGAATGTACTCGGTTGGCTTAAGCCTTGCCTTGTTGTCCTGTCTTGACCCCGCCCAGGTTTTAAGATGCCAACATAACCTCTACTTGGACCGATGTAATGGCGGCACGACTCAACGACAGCGAGATTCAAGCCCAACTCCAGCAACATCCCAACTGGACCCTCAAAGGCAAAACCATCGAGCAAACCAAAACCTTTGATGGATTTCCCAGCGCGATCGCCTTCGTCAACGCCCTAGTTGACCCTGCCGAAGCCGCAGGCCATCACCCCGACCTCGCCATCTCCTATAACCGCGTCACCATTAGCCTCAGCACCCATGATGCTGGTGGCCTCACCGTCCAAGACTTCGACATGGCCAACGTGATTGATCAGCTGGGCTAAACCCCTGTCGGTAGCACCAGGCCCAATCCCAGCAGCAGCCCACTCCAAAAGTGGAACCCGATCGCAAAAAACTTGGCATTACTTACCCGTTCTGGCTGGTCGTGATAGCGCCACACATGCTGACTGAGGCGGACTGCGGTCGGGATGCTTACCAGAGATAGCAGTGTCCAGATGGGGAAATAATCGAGCCCGATGCCCACCATAATTAGCCCTAAGGAAACCAGGCAGACCACCGGTAGGAGCATTGCCCCTTGACGGGTGCCGAGGCGGACGATGGGCGATCGCTTCCCGGCGATCATGTCATCTTCCACCTGGTGAAAGTGGGAGCAAAATAGCACCAAAGATGTGGTCAGACCAATCACGGCTCCAGCGATCTGACTGCCCATGGACCAGGTTTGGGCCTGACTGTAGTAAGCCGCCCCCACTGCCAGTGGGCCGAAGCTGATAAAGCAGAGAATTTCCCTCAGACCCTGGTACCCCAACCGAAACGGCGGACCTTGGTAGGTGTAGCCCAAGCCGCAGCAGAGCAAGATTAGCAACAGCACGGTCGGGTCTTGTTGACGCAGGGCGATCGCAAAAATCCCGGCAATGCCCAGCCCCAGACAGCCGTTACCAATGGCAAAGATTAAAGATTTCTTTTGGGTGAGGTTGACTAAAGAGTGGGGCTTATTGATGTCGATGCCCGTTTCAGAGTCAAAGACATCGTTGCTAAGGTTTTCCCACACCAAAATCAGCACCGCTGAGAGCAAAAAGAGGGCGAAGGTGACCGGGTCGAAAATGCCCAGTTCCCCATAGGCTGCAGCGGTGCCGACGATGATCGGCATAATCGCCACGCTGTACATGGGGGGCTTGAGGGCCGCCAACCAGAGCTTTTGGCGGGACGGGGAAGAGGCATCAGTCATGGCCAAGCAGGGAAAACGTCGCAACCCACATAGGGCTCAATCAGCATAGATCGCGGTTTACCCCACGGAACTATAGTCCGAGCTTAGCGATCTGTTTCAGTTACACCCTGTCAGCAACAATGACCGTTTGCTAAATTGGCAGGGCTTTACTAAATCCCTGGACCCCAAAACCCATGGCGCTGCCCAAAAAACCACCTCTGTTCTTCACGATTGGGACCGCTGTGCTCCTGATTGGGGGCGGGGCGATCGCCTATTGGGGCTTGAGTTTGCAGCGTTTTTTCGCTGAGAGCTTACCGGTAGGGGCCAAGGCGATTCCCGAGTCCGCCACCCTGACGGTGAGCCTGTCTACCGATCCAGACCAATGGCGGCAGCTCCGACAGTTTGGCACTCCCGAAACCCAGGCGGATTTTGATCGGCAACTGGCAAAATGGCGCGATCGCTGGTTTACCCAATACGGCCTCTCCTTTAAAGACCATTTAGAGCCCTGGGTGGGGGATGAAGTCACGATTGCCCTCTTGCCTACCCCTTTAGCTGAGGGGGAAACGGAAGAGGTGCTCATCCCTCGGGAGCACCATCAAATTGTGCTGCTGCCGATTGCCGATCCAGAAGCGGCTCAGGAGGTGATGACGGGCTTTTCAGATGTGGAATCCCCTACGACAGAGGGCTCTGAGAGTACGGCGACCGATGCTGGTGAAACTGAGCCCGCAGAGCCAGCGGAATCCGCCACCAGTGAAGGGGATGAGGTTGAATATCGGGGCGTCACCCTCACCCGTTACGCGCCTGAAGAGACGGAAGAAGCTGTGCCAGACGACGAGGCGGTTTGGATGGGCGTCCTGGGCGCTGAGCTGGTGCTCGTCGCCGACGATATGGATGCGGCTGAGCAGGCGATCGATGCCTATCGAGGGGGGCGCACCATTACGGACTTACCGGGCTATGGCCGCGCTTTCGAGCAAACCGAAGCGGTCGATCCCTTTGGCAAGCTCTATGTGGCGGTGCCAGCGGCCACCCAGTTTTTAGCCCAGGCCTCCCAGCCTGCGATTCCACCGGCAGTATTGTCAGGCTTTCAGGCCAGCCGGGGGCTGGTGGCGACTATGGACTTGGCCTCCCAGGGGATTCAGATTCAAAGCGTGAGCTGGTTACTGCCCGATAGCGATCGCACCTATGCCGTCACCGAACCGTTGCCCGAGCAGCTCCCCGACTACCTGCCCCAAGAGACGGTGATGATGGCTTCTGGCAGCAGTTTTGAGCAGTTCTGGACCGATCTCAAAGAGCGCCGCACCTGGAGCGCCCTGACCTCGCTAGATCCCGATGCCCTCGCCCTCACGCTGCAGTCAGGCACTGGCCTAGTGATGGAAAACGACCTGGTTCCTTGGCTGGGGGGCGAGTTTGCCCTAGCCCTGGTGTCGCCCCCTGAAGTTGCCGTCGACCCAGACTCAACCCCGGTCACCCTGCCGAATCCTGGATTGATTTTGATGGCTCAGGTTAGCGATCGCCCCAAGGCCGATCAGACCTTTAGCCAACTGGATGAGGTGGTTTCGAGCCGCTATCGCTTTGCCATCAACAACACTCAAGTCGAAGACGCCACCCTGACGGAATGGGCCTCGCCGTTTGGCTCCCTCACCCTCAGCCGAGGCTGGTTATCCGATTCAGTAACCTTCCTCACTGTCGGCAATGGTGTCGTCGATATGATTGCCCCCACGCCCAACCGCCCCCTGGCCACCGATCCGCTCTATCAGTTAGTCATGTCTGGGGCACCGGATGCTAATAACGGCCACTTTTACGTGAATCTGGGCGAGCTGGATGACAGTAACCGCAATCTGTTTTTGCCCACCCTGCCCCCCGACACTCAGGGGGCTTTGCAGGCCATTCAAGCGATCGGGGTCACCGCCACCATTTTGGATGAACGGCAGCTTCGCTACGATCTGTTCGTGGCCCTGCGCCGAGGTAATCGCCCTGGGGCGCTGCCCACCTCAGAACCCCTAGCAGACAAGACGGATTCAACCCCTACTGATAGCGACACTCCAGAATAAACTCTCCCTTTGGAGGAGGGTTGGGCGAATGGGGTGCCCATTAGCCATGTTGAATTCTGATCAAAACCCGTTCACAAGCCAGGCCAATGTCCCTAAACTGGCTAGGATGAGTAAACGCCGTCATTTTTAAACCCCATGGATCTTGTCACCCTCGAAGGTTGGTTAGACAATCTAGCCTTTGTCGTGCTGTTTCTGACCATGCTCTGCTACTGGAGTGGAGCCGCCTTCCGGCAGGTCACTTGGCTACCCAAGGTGGGGACGACCGGCATGGCGATCGCCAATCTCACCATTGCGGCCCTGCTCGTGGCCCGTTGGATTGAGGGGGGCTATTTCCCGGTGAGTAACTTATACGAGTCGCTGTTCTTCGTGGCTTGGGGGCTGACGGCAGTTCACCTGATTGCCGAGCGCATGAGCGAGAGTCAGCTCGTCGGAACGGTGACGGCCCCGGTAACCATGGGTATCGCCGCCTTCGCAACCTTGACCCTGCCAGAGACAATGCAGCATTCTGAGCCCTTGGTGCCAGCGCTGAAGTCCAACTGGCTGATGATGCATGTGAGCGTGATGCTGCTCAGCTACGCTGCCCTGATGGTGGGGGCCTTAATGGCGATCGCGTTTTTGGTGGTGACCCGAGGCCAAGCGATCGAGCTACGCGGCAGCTCCGTCGGAACCGGCGGCTTTCGCGACAGCCGCTTGCGCAAGCAAATTGAGATTCCAGTGAAGCCTAATGCAGACGCTCCTGTTGAGGTGCAAGGCGGAGGCACCGCCGTTTTAGAAAAAGTCGAAGTTGTTGAAACCCCCAAGGTGAAGCTCTCGCCCCAGCGATTGACCCTCGCTGACACCCTCGACAACATCAGCTATCGCATTATCGGGCTGGGCTTTCCGCTGCTGACCATCGGGATTATCTCCGGGGGCGTTTGGGCCAACGAAGCCTGGGGCTCCTACTGGAGCTGGGACCCCAAAGAAACCTGGGCGCTGATCACCTGGCTGGTCTTTGCCGCCTATCTCCATGCCCGCCTCACCAAAGGGTGGCAGGGAAGACGGCCAGCCATCATTGCCGCTTCGGGCTTTGCCGTAGTATGGGTGTGCTATTTGGGCGTCAATCTATTGGGTAAAGGGCTGCATAGCTACGGCTGGTTTTTCTAGGCTATTGCTGGCCGAGTATTCCAGACAACAGTTTGACTGCCTCAACCGCCCCAATTGGCCGCAAACGGTCGCCTTTGTGGCAGGCTAATTATTGTTACATCGATCCACTACCTGGGCTATGCAAACCTTGTCTTCTCCCCCTCAAGCGGCTCAAGCGCCGGTTGAGACGGTTATCCATCGCCGCTACACTCGGTCCGTCAAGGTGGGGGATGTCACCATCGGTGGGGCCAATCCTGTGGTGGTGCAATCGATGATTAACGAAGATACCCTCGACATTGATGGGTCTGTCGCCGCAATTCGCCGCCTCCATGAAATCGGTTGTGAAATTGTGCGGGTTACCGTGCCGAGCTTGGGCCATGCCAAAGCATTAGCCACCATCCGAGAAAAGCTACAGGCGACTTATCGCACCGTTCCGCTGGTTGCTGATGTGCACCACAACGGCATGAAAATCGCCCTGGAAGTGGCTAAGCATGTCGATAAAGTTCGCGTCAATCCAGGGCTCTACGTTTTCGAAAAGCCCCAAGCAAATCGCACCGAATATACCCAAGCTGAGTTTGAAGAAATTGGTGAGACGATTAAGGCCACCCTGGAACCCCTAGTGATTTCCCTGCGGGATCAGGGTAAAGCCATGCGTATCGGTGTTAACCACGGATCTCTGGCTGAACGGATGCTGTTTACCTACGGGGACACCCCAGAGGGCATGGTCGAGTCTGCCCTGGAATTCATCCGCATTTGTGAATCCCTCGAATTTCGTAACTTAATTATTTCCCTGAAGGCGTCTCGGGTTCCAGTCATGCTCGCGGCCTACCGGCTGATGGTGCAGCGCATGGATGAATTAGGGATGGATTACCCCCTGCATCTTGGCGTCACCGAAGCTGGAGACGGTGAATACGGCCGGATCAAGTCCACTGCCGGTATTGGTACGTTGTTGGCCGAAGGCATTGGGGACACGATTCGGGTCTCGCTGACCGAAGCCCCTGAGAAAGAAATTCCGGTCTGCTATAGCATTTTGCAAGCCCTGGGTCTCCGTAAGACCATGGTGGAATATGTGGCCTGCCCTTCCTGTGGTCGTACGCTTTTCAATTTAGAAGAGGTCCTGCATGAGGTGAGAGAAGCCACAAAGCATCTCACCGGTTTAGATATCGCAGTGATGGGTTGCATCGTCAATGGCCCTGGTGAAATGGCTGACGCTGACTATGGCTACGTGGGTAAGGGACCTGGGTATATCTCCTTGTACCGAGGGCGCGAGGAAATTAAACGTGTGCCCGAGGATCAAGGCGTTGTTGAGTTAATCAATTTGATTAAAGGGGATGGGCTCTGGGTCGAACCAGAAACAACTTAGGCTTTCACTGCGTAATCTAGACTACGCGTCATATTGTCATTTCTCATCCTGAGCCCAGCGTCGACTCAGGATGACTATGTTAGATTGGGCATACTTGCCTCAGGAATGCCCTAGGATTTGATTTATGGCGATCGCGAAGCGTGGATTTGTGGTAGGCGCAACAGCCTTAGCAGTGGCTGCTGTGACCGTTACAGGAGCAGGGTTGCACCTATCTCAAAGCAAAGCTTTTTTTGAAGAGAGCCCGAAAGAAATTATTGATGAGGTTTGGCAACTGATTGATCGCACCTACGTGGATGCGACCTTTAATCAGGTGGATTGGGAAGCGGTTAGAACCGAATATTTAGAGCCTGAGTATGCCTCCCGCGAAGCCGCCTACGACGCCATTCGCGAAATGCTGGAGCTGCTTGACGATCCCTATACCCGCTTCATGGATCCCCAAGAGTTCCGCAATATGCAAATTGATACCTCCGGAGAACTCACCGGAATTGGTATCCAGATTACCCAAGAAGAAGAGACCGACGATATCGTCGTTGTTGCCCCCATCGAAGACACGCCAGCGTTTGAGGCGGGTCTGCGGTCTCAAGACATCATTAAGACCATTGATGGTGAGAGTACCGAAGGCATGGACCTCAATGATGTGGTCAACCGCATCCGCGGACCGATTGGCTCTGAGGTGTCAATCACAGTCTTACGGGATGGTGAAGCGGTTGAATTTACCCTCACTCGGGCTCGAATTGAAATTCACCCAGTGCGCTACGCCCTCAAAGACACCACGATTGGTCCTGTGGGCTACATTCGTCTGACCCAGTTTAGTGCTAATGCCTCTGCCGAAATGCGGGAGGCGATTGAAGCCTTAGAAGCCGATGGCGTCACCGGCTACATCTTAGACCTGCGCTCGAACCCAGGGGGTTTGCTGTATTCCAGCATTGAGATTGCGCGCATGTGGCTGGATGAGGGTGGCATTGTCTCCACTGTTAACCGCCAAGGTGTTATGGATGAGGAAGCGGCGAATAACCGTGCCTTAACCGATAAGCCTCTTGTCGTTCTGGTCGATGGCGGCTCTGCAAGCGCGAGTGAAATCTTGTCTGGTGCCCTTCAAGATAATGAGCGGGCTCAACTGGTTGGCACCCAGACCTTTGGCAAAGGTCTGGTGCAATCGGTTCGGAGTCTTCCTGATGGTTCTGGTATTGCCATTACCGTGGCTAAGTACCTAACCCCAGATGGACGAGACATTAATCAGGCGGGGATTGAACCCGACATCATTTTAGAGTTGTCTGAGGCAGACCGTGAACGTATTGCCGACGATCGCACCATCATTGGCACCTTGGAAGACCCTCAATATGCCACGGCTCTAGAGCTTTTAACTGAGATTGTACAAGCCAGCCAACAGACCGCTTTGACCGGTGCTGAATAATTTCGGCTTCCCTTACATGGGGGCACATTTGCCGGCGCGAATCAGGCCAACCCGTCGGGCGATCGCTTCGCCGCGAGATGAGTAAGGTCCCCAATGCAGTATCTTGTTGTGGCTCCCATAGCTGTCCGCTGTTGAGGGTAAGCAAGACGCGATCTCACAGGTCCCCGCCTCGGTTTTAACGACAAACCAAGTTTCTTCGGAAGTTGCAGATGAGGACTCTTGGGGCTCAGATGGGGCCACGGCACTAACTATCTACACCGAGTAGGGCGGCTTCGGTCAATTCTAAAATCACCTCTAACTTGAGCTGTTGGGTTTGTTCTAAGAGGGCCCGTTGCAAAGGCTGATGCTGAGCGGGAATTTGCCCCAATAAAGCTTCAATATCCTTGTCGTTGCACAGCACCGCAGCCCTGTGGAGTGAGCGGATCCAGCTATCGGACATGACCAGGAGATTGCGGGGCTGCAGTATGGCAGCCGTTTCGTCTGGGGGCGGTGGGGTGGTGATGACATCAAAGCGATAGGCTAAGCCCAGGTGATGGCCGATTTTCTCGACGAGCTGATTGAGTTGCACCGGTTTTGACAAAAAGTCATCACATCCCGCCGCGATCGCCTTTTCTGGCTCCTGATCCAACACGGCTGCTGTTACCGCAATAATCTTCACCGGTGAGGCTGAGTTTCCCTCACCTTCTTGAGCACGAATAGCCCGTACCGCGTCATAACCGTCCATCAACGGCATGCGGATGTCCATCAAGATCAAATCAGGGCGCTCAGCTTCCCATTTCGCCACTGCATCTTGACCATCTTCAGCTTCTACCACCTCAAAGCCAAGGGGGTGGAGCATCTCTATTGCAATTTGACGATTGACGGCATTGTCGTCCACCACCATGATTTGTCGTGTCTGCTGGCCAGCCGTCAGTCCAACGACCTTGTCCGGTGTCTTCAAGGAATGGGGATCTGGAGCCGTCTCCGTGGATTCAGGGATGACCGTCACAGGCAGCACTACCCGAAATATGCTGCCCTGCCCTGGGGTACTGCAGAGCATCATAGTGCCCCCCAGCATTTCCACAAACCGGCTGCTAATGGTCAGCCCTAAACCTGTCCCATCGACGACAGACTGGCCCATGCGGGTCTGTTCAAAAGCCTCAAAAATCCGATACTGCTCTCGGGGGGTAATGCCGGGGCCTGTATCTGTGACCTCAAAAATCAGTGACATTTGTGCCAGCGCCTGAGCTTTGGCAACGGTGTTGCGTGGTGTCGACGTAGGCAACACTCGGAGCGTGACGCTGCCTTCTGTGGTGAACTTAATCGCATTGCCCATTAGATTGAGCAAGATTTGGCGTAACTTGCCCTCATCTGCCTGAATCACTGGGGGCAGGGATTCACTGGTAACCAGCGTTAGCGAAATGCGTTTGCGCTGGGCCTGCTGAGTCAACATCGTATGCACGCCTTGCAGAAATTCCCCCAGCCGAAATTCACTCTGAGCAATTTCAATCCGACCTGCTTCAATCTTGGATAAATCTAAGACGCTATTAATCAGCCCTAGGAGATGCTCGCCGCTGCGCAGAATGGTTTGAACATATTCCTGTTGCGTTGGGGTGCCTCCCCCCCCTTGTTCCAGGAGTTGGGCAAAGCCCAGAATGGCGTTCATGGGTGTGCGTAACTCATGGCTCATATTGGCCAAAAAAACGCTCTTGGCTTTGCTGGCCGTTTCAGCAACTTCCTTAGCGGCAGCCAGCTCTAAGGAGGCGGTCTTGATATGTTGAAATAACTCGGACTGCTGTACCGCAATGCTGAGCTGGGTGCCCGTTTGGGCCGCGATCGCCAGATCATTTTCCTGCCACTGGCGGGGGGCGTCATTTTGGTAGAGGCTTAGCAAGCCCCACATCACATCGCCATCGTAAATCGGCACAATCAGGTAGGCGCGTGCTTGGAGCTGCTCCAGAAAATCTAGATAGCATTCATCAAAGTTGGCCCGATAAATATCTTCGACGCACTTAATTTGGGTATCTTGCACCCACCATTCTTCTTGGCGAGACTGGATATAGGTATCCGGTAGTGTGACCCCCATTTCTTGACCGGACCAGGTTAAACAGCCCGTCTGAGCAACGGCTATTTGGGTCAGAGTCGCGTTTGTATCTTGCAGTGGCATCAGCGGGACCCAATTGGGGCTAACCGCTTCTGCGACGATTTTGCCGCTCCAGTCAGGGTTGAACCGATAGATTAAAACGCGATCGCAGGCCAAGGTCTCCCAGACAGTTTGGACAACTGCCATGAAAATTTGTTCGAGATCTAAAGACCGGTGAACCTGCTCCATAATATGGGCGATTGCTCGCGCTTGCTTTAGTTGTTGCTGGAGCCGTTGACTGGCCTGCTCGCGTGCTGTGATGTCACGGACAATGACCAACACTTCATCATCCGTCAGTTTAACGACACGACACTCCTCGTAACAGAGGCTCCCGTTCTGCTCAAACGACTGCTTGTAGCGTTGCATGGTCCCTGTGGTCAGAGCCTGCTCGATATGCTGCAGACGTAAATCGACTAACGCTGGAGGCATGAAGTCATGAATTTTACGGCCTTGGAAGCTTTCAGTTCCAGGGAAATGCACTACATCCCCACCACTGAGGCGGTCTAAATAGGTGCCGTCTGAGCGCAAGCGCAGTAGTAAATCAGGAATAGCGCTAAAAATAGCGGCCTGAGTCGCATCATTCTCAGGCTTAATTTCTGGAGATGATGTCCTAGACATTTGCGGCCGACATTGATAACGCAAGTGCAGGTTGACGCGGGCGAGAATCTCGTCATCACGATAAGGCGCTGCGACATAGTCGACGATGCACCCCTCTGCCCAGGTCATCACTGAACCGCGATCTGAACCCGCTGCTTCGAGCCACAAGAGCGGTACATCTAGCTTGTTTAGAGCACCCCTCAATTCGGTGGCGCTACCCGTATCTAATTCTGCGGCAATGCCGCTAACGACGGCCAGATCAGGGGGACATGCCTGCAAGATTGTGGTCGCTGCTTTCAGGTTGGTCGCTCGGGTAACCGAGTAGCCAGCTTGGCCGAGCAGATCCCTGAGCCAAGCTGGCTCGGGGCAGGCTATTTCAACGACTAAGATATGGGCGCTGTCAGCCATAGAGATAGGCGTTCCCTCTGAATTCGGTCAAGCTCAAGGCTAGGGCGCGTCATCAACACCGGGTGAAAGCCTTGCTGGGCAAGTTAACCGCACCCGGTTTCCATAATATTGCTAGGGGCTAAAACTTTTGCAGCACAAGAATCCTAGTTTTAATTGATGGCAGCCCTAATTCAAATGCATGGAATACCCTGACGTTTATGATCGGCTTAACAATGTAACGATGGTTTGTGCGCCCGTGTGCTGACAAGTCTTGAGCTATGTTCAGCATTAATCTTCATTATGCCCAATTGCCTTTTCGATACAGCCCTTCTCAGGGTAGATAACACACCGGAGACGGTATCAATGAAGACGTTTGATTTGGGAGCAGCAGCGGTTTTTCTCTAGAACGATTGTTTCACCCGTAGGGAGCGCGGGGTAGACGACCGCAAGATTGTAAATTAAGAGGGAAGCACACCCCGAAATATCGTGAAAGCAATTACTCTGCTGGGCTCTACGGGCTCGATTGGCACTCAGACCTTAGATATTTTGGCGTCCCATCCAGAGCAATTTCGCCTTGTGGGGATTGCCGCCCGTCGCAATGTCGCACTACTCGCTCAGCAAGTGCGACAGTTCCGCCCTAAAGCAGTGGCGATCGCAGATACAGCCTGCTTACCTGAACTCAAAGCCGCGATCGCCGATCTCGATCCCCAACCGCAGATTTTTGCCGGTGAAGCTGGGGTGGCTGAGGTAGCGCGTTACGGCGATGCAGAAGCGGTTGTGACAGGTATTGTGGGCTGTGCAGGCCTGCTGCCAACCCTAGCAGCAATTGAAGCCGGAAAAGATATCGCCTTAGCCAATAAGGAAACCCTAATTGCTGGGGGACCGGTTGTGCTTCCCCTGGTTGAAAAACACGGCGTTAAACTTCTTCCCGCCGATTCAGAACATTCAGCTATTTTCCAATGCTTGCAGGGTGTCCCAGCTGGGGGCCTACGGCGGATCGTTTTGACCGCATCGGGTGGGGCGTTTCGAGATTGGCCCGTTGAAAAACTCCCCGAGGTCAAGGTCGCTGATGCGCTCAAGCACCCCAATTGGTCCATGGGGCAAAAGATTACGGTCGATTCGGCCACGCTGATGAACAAAGGTTTGGAAGTGATTGAGGCCCACTACCTCTTTGAGATGGACTACGACCATATCGACATTGTCATCCACCCTCAAAGCATCATTCACTCGCTGATCGAAGTGCAAGACACCTCTATGCTGGCGCAGCTAGGATGGCCGGATATGCGCTTACCCCTGCTTTACGCCTTGTCGTGGCCGGAGCGAATTCATACTGAATGGGAACCCCTTGATCTGGTGAAAGCAGGTGACCTCACTTTTAGAGCCCCTGATCACGATAAATATCCCTGTATGGACCTAGCCTATGCGGCAGGTCGGGCTGGCGGAACCATGACGGCTGTGCTGAATGCAGCGAACGAACAGGCCGTAGCGCTATTTTTAGACGAGAAAATTGGCTTCCTCGATATTCCCAAGGTTATTGAACGGGTCTGCGATCGCCACAGAAATGACCTAATAGAACACCCTCATCTAGAAGATATTTTAGTCGTGGATCAATGGGCCAGACAGGCCGTTATCGAGGCAAGTGAAACGCCTGCAATGGCTACCAGTATTATTTCCTGAGGATAGGTGCCCCCATGGAACTCGTCATTGTGATTGGAGCCATTGTGATCTCCTTTTTGGTTTTCACCTGGCTCCTCAAAGTCGTGAAGGCCACGCTCAAGACAGCCATCTTGGTCGCCTTCATTTTATTGGCATTACAACTCGTCTTCGGCATCGGTCCTGAAGCCCTCTGGGATTACGTGCGTAGCGCACTGCCCGGCAACTAGGGCGTGTGGACAATCAGTAGCGAAACCCTTGCAGAGTGGGCATTGTCACGCCCGTCCTGCCAAACCAAACTAGGGGCTGAAACTATCTTGTGGTCAGGCGTCTGATTTTGATTGTCCACAGCCCCTAGTAACGGCCTGTTTCCCCTGCATCCGCCTACCGAAGTTAGAAGCGTATAAAGCTCAACCCCTTACCTACAAAAAATAGGCAAGGGGTCATAACCGTTTAACAATAACGTCAGTGCCTAAGCTTGTTTTTGCAAGGCATGCTCTGCAGGCAAGCAAATTAAGCCATCCCCATAAGATTGCAGCATGCCTTGCTGGCGGAGCTTACCCATTAGGCGCGTAATCGTGACCCGCGTTGACCCCACAGCGCTGCCAATCTGGGCATGGGTTAGCGGCCAGGGCAGATAATAGCCTTCTTCACAGGCTTCACCATATTCTTCGACCAGCAACGTTAAGAAACCAATCAGGCGATCAATCGTCCGTCGTTGTCCCAAAGTGCTCAGCCACAGCAGCTTTCTCTGATGCTGGTGGCGAAATGCGTCTAGAATCTCCCGACGAAAATGGGGCCAGTTGTCTAGATCATGCCAGTACATCCAAATGATGGCCGTTTGGTCGACATGGGCAAAGCTTTGTAAGGAAAACGGTGCTTGCGCAACCAGCTCAAAGGGTTGACCTGCCCCTACAAATCCCAAGAACGCCTCCTCATCTTGAGCCATCAGCGGGGTCGTGGCCTCAGCGGACTCATCCGTATCTCCCAGGGGCAAGTTGACCTGAGTATTGCCAGTCAGCCGTACAGATCCGCGTTCAACTAAATACAGCAATCCTGGTCGGGCTGGAATCCGTTCATCTTTGACAAAGGTGCGACAACGGTAATGTTCCTGAGCCCAATCAGAGACCCGCTGCCAGGTGAGAAAGGGTCGGGTGGTATTGGCAGAAGACGTAGGATACATGGTGGTGGTGTATGGGAGGAGTTGTCTCGCAGGTTACACGAAATTTATCGGTAGATGACTGCGGGTTTTACGGAAATCATGAAAGGCTTTACTACTTCTATCTGTAGATAAACTCCGCATCGGGAAACCAAGCTTGGTTTCATGCGCAGCCCTGCTCCGGTGCTCAGGGACAATGAGCCATGTCGCTCAAGAGTCGCTTACGCCTACTATAGTCTTTCTGGCATGGCCCCTTGAATGAGGACTGATTTCAGCAACAAGGTCAATGATTGAAGCTCATTGGCTGGGATGTGCTCAACATTCAACCTGCATACAGACTGCAAATATGTCAGTTAAGTTCCATTGTGAAACGCATCCCAAACTTATGTTGTAAAAGATACCCAAGAAATGTAGGGCCACTCAAGGTCCTGTAGATTGAATTGTGCAGCATCTTTACTGCTGCATTTGCGATTGACAAGAAGAAAACCCTGCATGACATGTGTTGATATTGGTTTCACTCATCTTAGTGATAAGTAATACTGAAGCTGTTTACAGAGAGATCTCCGTGACAGGGTAATTTCACTAGGCTATACTCTGATGGTGTGAGGAGCGAACCAGTGAGAGTGCCGAGACGAAACACGGCCAGTCGTCGGCACTCTTTCTGCGTTTAATGCCTTTTAGAGCAGTACTTTTTTAGCTTTAATATCTCCGTCTAGCTCGATAGGTGCTTGTAGCGTCCCGTATCATGCCCTATACGTTGTGCCTATTGAGGGAAAACGGGCTTCGAGATTTCTCTGAGTTGAGTCCCTCCAAGGGCGAGCTACAGCAGGAACTTATCGATGGCGGCAGCTACACCATCGGCTTCTACCCCAGGTGCAGTCCAATCTGCCATAGCCTGTACGGCAGTCGGCGCTTCTCCCATAGCGACTGCACACCCTGCATACTGCAGCATGGCAGCATCATTAAAATTGTCTCCAATCGTCATAACTTCCTCAGCCTTTAAGCCGAGTAGCGTTTCAGCAACAAACTTCACGGCATCCCCCTTATTCGCTAGGGGATGTGTGGCTTCAAAAAACTCTGACACGGACTGGGTCAAGTAAATCTGATCTGCTGGGTAGCGCTGTTGTAGCTGCTGCAATAGCACTCGGGTTAGCTTGGGTTCAGGGCTTAACGCCAGGAGTTTTGTGATTTCTAACCTAGGGTTTTGCTCTAGAAATGGGATTAGCTCACCCACTGCAACGGGCTCAACCTGTGAGCGCTTTGCATAGTCGCGAGTATCGGCAATAATCTCTCGCACATGCAGCTGGTCATTGATATAGAGATGAATAGATAAGGTTCGCTCGGCCTCAGCCTCAGCCAGCAGGTGGAGTAGCTCTAGGGCATAGGGCCGGGGCAAAGGACTATGACGATAGCGCGTCTGGGTACTCGGATCTTGAATCCAGGCTCCTTGATAGGCCATCAGCGGCAGGGTAGACCCAATCGCTTGGTGAAAGCGTATTGCAGCCTGATACATGCGGCCCGTGGCGATCGCCACCTGAATGCCCTTTGCTTGAGCCGCTGCAATCGCCTCGCGTACCTGGGGAGTGACCTGATTGGTTTCCCCAGCAATGGTTCCGTCAATATCGAGTACTAATAATCGAATCGCTGCCATAGTTGTCGATCAGCCCTTGAATAAAGTGGCGTTTTGAGCAGTTCGTGCTAAAGTCACGCCATTGATGAGGCTATCAGGAAATCCTTGCTGCAGACCGTCGTACAGATGATCGGGTTATGAATGCCGAGCTGCCGCAAAGACGTATTAGCTACCGCTTGCTGCTCACCACCCTCTGGATCACGCTGTTGGTTTTAGGGATTGAGGCCATCGCTGGTTGGAGTCGCCAATCGTTATTGCTGATGGCGGAAGCGCTGCATACTTTTGTCGATGCCTTTAGTACAGTTCTAAGCCTAATTGCCCTGGCTTCGCCGCAGCGCCCCCAAGGACAAGAAATCTGGGGCCATGGTCGTTCAGAGGTCGCGGGCACGCTGCTGGTGGTAACGGTGTTGGGCTTTACGGGGCTCACTCTGATCTTGGCTGCATTCCAGCAGTTTGCTGGTAGTTTATGGGGCTTGGGTGGGCAACCCTTTCCTGCGACGGTGGATCGCCCAATGGTTTATCTGATCGCGGTATTAATTGCGATTGAGTGGGTAATGGCTTTCTATGGGCGGGCTCGTAGCCGTGCCCTGAACAGTACGCCATTGGCGTTGAATGCCCGCCATACCCTGCAAGATGCTTGGCTGTCGGCGGTAACGTTAGGCGGATTAATCGCGGTTTGGCAAGATCAAACCTGGGTGGATCCTTGTTTAACACTAGTATTGACGCCTTTAGTGGGCCGCAGTTTATGGCGCGTCCTGACCACACAGCTACCGATGCTGCTGCGCCCCATGGCGATCGCCCCCGAAGCGATCGCTCACATCGTCACCCAAGTCGAAGGCGTTACCCGCTGCATGCGCATTCGCTCCCGAGGGCTAGTGGGTCGCCAAGTTTGGGTCGAGCTGCGCCTCGCCATTCATCCTGAATTTGCCGGGGTTGCCCATATTGTGGGTGAGCGGGTTGATGCGGCCCTACGCAGTCACTATGGTCCGCTGCGCACTCAAATCTGGGTCGAAGATACCCCGCCTCAACTTGACCTGAGCCATGATGCTCCCTGGCAGCCGACTCAAACCCCAGAGCGGGACTGGTAACACTTATGGCGTTGAATATATTTTCAATTTAGAAACATACCAGGCGCAAAATTTCCTGATGTAGGGGCGTAAGGCCATAGCCCGTCGGGAGTGGCTTCGCTAGTGCGGTGCGTTATTTGCCCGCTTGCCCATAAGTGGGGATCTGCATCGGTCCCAAGTAACGGGTGAGGTAAGGGGAAAACACTTCGTAAATGAGCGTCAGCGGGCGACCATTATGCCAGAACAGGTAATGACGGCCCCAGAACGGCCCCTTTTGGCCAAAGGCAATTTCTAAAGTTTGGGAGTGACCATAGTAAATGCCCTGGACTTCTCGATAAAGCTCCGTCCGCAGTCGGGTTAAATTGGCCCAAATGGGAAGCGATCGATTTTGCAGATACTCGTCTACGTGGCTAGCCTCCCACCAAGACGTGGCATAGGCCAGACGTTGGCCCGCCGCAGTGCGCAGCCATACTTGCCGTCGTAGGCGTGGTCCTGGGACTGCCCGAATCCCATCTGGAGCACCATCTAAATCGGCACCAATCATGGACATATCAATGACGTCTACTTCGGTGCGATCGCGGGTCAGTAGCTGTAGGTGGCGGGTCGGGGAACCATCTCCCAGCAGCAAGATCTGCCAGGCTGGCGCTAACTGGTCGTGGGGTAGCCCTCCCTTAACGACAGGCTCACCCCCTTGCCAAAGAGGGTCTAGGGCGTACCAAGTAGATGGGCAAGAGGCCCCTTTCAGATCTCTGACAGCCGAAGTCAAAATCTTTTACAAAAATTTATCTGCCATTGCCATCATAGTACGGAACCCTAGAGTGATGCTGGGCTCAGAAGGTAACAATAGCCCCTGTAGAACAGAGAAGCTCTGATATCTGTTAATGCGGATGGCGAGAATCGAACTCGCAAGGCAAAAGCCACAAGCCCCTCAAGCGTGCGTGTCTACCAATTCCACCACATC
>JBHJIP010000158.1:0-34407 GCA_050043365.1 Leptolyngbyaceae cyanobacterium | reverse complement strand
CACTGGTCAAGGCTCAGGCTGCTGGCATACGCTGATGTCATAGCTTCCTAGGGGCTACAGAGGTTACTTTCTGAGCCTAATACTTAGGAAGCCTTTTCTCGAAATGAGTGCTGATTGATACTTTCCAAATATCCTCTCAGGCGTACAACTTTATCCATGTATCGCCAGATCTGGCCAACGCTAACCAAGGCACAGGCACAGTTGCAAGCCCTTTCACCACATTGGGGAGTAACGGCGGTGCAGCCACAACGGCGCTGGGCAATGTCAACGCTAACGATATTGTTTATGTCCGCCCAGGGGACACTGCCGCTAACGCAATTCCAGGGTTTACGATTCCGGCTGGGGTACAGGTGCGATCTAGTGGCGTGGTGCAAACGCTGGCGATCTCCCCGACTTTAGGCGCAACGTCAGTCAATCTGCCGAATTTTGGCGATTTGGGGACATTGCCGAGGGTCACGGGTGGCGGCAACAATGGGGTAACGCTAATCGGCGGTAACAGCCTCATCTCCGGATTTGATATTCGCAACGCAGACAATGGCATCGTGGCTAATAATGCGGCCAATGGGGTGATTCGTGACAATGTGATTGTTCAATCCGGAAGTGATGCGATGAGGGTTACGAACTCGCCAAACGCTCAAGTGTTGGGCAATCAGATTATCCAACCCGGCGATGAGGGCCTTGAAGTTGCTAATTCGCCCAACAGTGTGGTGAGCAACAATCAATTGACTCAGGTGGCGGAAAGGGGGATTCTCATCTTCCAGTCCGATGACACTACCGTTAGCAGCAACACGATTAATCAATCTGAGGAGGAGGGGATTGAGATTGATGGGTCTGCCAACTCAGTAGTGGTCGACAATACGGTAATCGACGCTAGACGAGCGGGTATCTATGTTGAGCAATTAAACGGCATTGAAATTCGAGATAATACGGTTCAGCAAACGACAACTGCCGACATTGTTCGCCCCGCTGGGATTTATCTAGACGGTACGACTGGCACGATCACGCTGAGGGGGAATTCTGTTACGGGTACTACCGTTGCAGGCGGCGGCGACCCCAGAATTGAGGGCCAAGGGATTGCCCTGAGGAACAATACTGGCGATGTCAATTTGACCCTTTCTGGCAATACCGTCGGTGGGGCGACTGCGGGTAGTGGCAACGCGGGGGACGGTATTTTTGTCAACTTGGGTGGCAATGCAACGGGTACTGTGTCGATTTTGAATAACCGTATTGAAGGCAACGGCACGGTTGCCCCCCTCGCCGGAGATGGCATTCAAGTCACGGTGGATGATGGGGCTAATCTGAGTGACCTGACGATCTCAAATAATCAAATCTTGAATAATTTTGATGATGGTATTGATCTGCGCGTGGGGAGTGTTGCTGCGACTGGTGCCCAACTCAGGGCTTTATTGTCGGGTAACACTATTACTGGGCACACCAACGGTCAGGGCATTAACGGGGTCACCCAAGACAGTGCGCTCACCCCAGGGACTGCGATCAATGGCAATTCTCAAACGGATGTTGCCATTCAGCAAAATACACTGAACAATAATGCGACTGATATTCGAGCGATCGCGAGTGGGGCAGCCCCTGGCAGCACCCTGTGCCTTCGCATTCAAAACAACACGAACCAAGATGTCATCAACCTCTCAACAGCAAACGCCGGGACGCTACAGCTAGAACCCTTGATGGGCAATGCTAACAACCTGGCTACGATCGCAGCGAATGCAGCGGCCAATACTTGTAATACCCCTTGATGCTGAAGTATCGGCGGATCCGCCCGCCGATGCAGTGCGTAATGCCCTCCCTACTGTGTATTAATGCCCCCTAGTCCCCAATTCTGGGGGAGCAAGTGTTCGGTCTCGCGAAAAATTAGGGGACTTTGAACTCGCGGGCCCCCCCCTTTCCCCTGGTGGGCAGCCCTTGGTCACTATTAAGGCAAGATCACCGCCCAGAAGGCCACCCCCAAAGCCAGGGTGCAGAGGTGCTGGGGCAGCAGCGCCCAGAGGGACTGGCGGGCAATTTTTTGGGTGAGCAGGATCGAGAGACCGACCCCAGCCACCAGGGCGGTGCCCTGCAAAAAGGTAGTCACCGCTGGGTCAGCCACCAAGACCGGCAACTGTGCCCCCACCCGCCCAAAGGTAGCGGCCCCCTCCGGCAATAGGGTTCCGGCTTCGGTCAAGCCCAAGTGCAGATAATGGGCCAAGCTGGCCATCAGCACCAGGGGCAAATAGCCATAGGCCAACTCCACCCAGGGGCGTGGCGGGCAGCGATTAGTCAGCTGCGCCCCCAGCTTCATAACCTGCTGAGCCAGCAACGGTAGTAGGGTTGGCAGGCTGAGTAGGGCGATCGCTGCCCCCCCATGCACCCAAAAATCCTGCAAATCCAGCCCCGTCCCCAACCGCGTCTGCACCTGCGGCAACCGATGCAAAAACACCGCATTCATCAGCAAAAACAGCAGCGCCACTTCATCCCAGCGGGGTTTGTGGGTGGTCCACAGCTCAATGCCGGGGGGCCGTAGATTCACCGCTACGGAGCGGTGGGGGCAGGCTTTGAGACAGGTCATGCAGAGCACGCAATCCCGGTTATCCACCAGTTGGGCCGGATGGGAATAAAGGGGGCAACCCAGGGTCTCCTGCCCTTCACCTTTTTCGGGGCCACCTTTGTAGCACTGGTAGGTACTGCATTCTGCCGAACAGGTGCCCTGCTGGGCTCGCAGCTCCGTCATTGAGAGCTTGGCAAACAGCCCATTCATGCCGCCAATCGGGCAGAGATAGCGCCACCAAAACCGCCGCTCAAAAGTCTGGGAGCAACTCACCGCTCCGGCGGTGATCAGCAGCAGCAACCAGGCGGACAGGGCGGCGGTGTTCTCCAGATTCCACAGTTCTTCCCACAGCAAGATCAGGGTGAATAGCCCCAAGAGAAACCAGCCGCCCCAGCGGTCAGCGGTCTGCCTCGGCCAAGATTTGAGCTGACGCGGCCACAGCTTTAGGGACAGCCACTGCATTACCTCGCCGTAAATCATAAACGGGCAGACTGCACACCAGAGCCGCCCCACAAAGGGAAAGGCCAGCAGCACCAGAGGCCACCACCAGGCCCAAAACAGATTGAGTGCCAGGTTGCGATCGCGGGTTTGAGGCCCCAAAAACAGCAGCGCCACCACGACGGCAAAGGCGGTGAGGGTAAAGCCGTAATTGATGCGATTCGGCCACCAGGCACTGCGCAGGAACTGCCGCAGCCAGGGATAACCATTCAGCAAATTGAGGCGAAAGCGCTGCTTCTTACTTTGGGCGGGCCAAAGAATTTCCTCCGTAATTAGGGTGTCTGCATTCAACTGGGTGAGGGCTCGGGTCACCAAACTCTCTAGCTCCCGCAGATTATTGGGGAAATCGTAGGCCTGCAGGCGACGCAACGCTTCAGGGGCGACGGTCGCCTTCGGGATGCCCCGCGCCCGACTGATCAAGCTGATGTAGTAGCTGACGTAGTCACCAATATCGGCCTTACGAACTCGCAGCGGCGGCACCCGAATCTGGCTGTCGACCGCCAAAGCCGCCATCGGTCGCTCGGCAATCAAGATAAAGCGGGCCGCACTGGTTTTCTCGGGTAATGATGCGTCGGGGTTACGGCTGACGGGCTGGTAGGTGCGATGTTCGAGTAAACGGGCGATCGCAGGCACCAAATCCGTAGGCAGCTCCTGAATATTGTTGAGCACCAATGTGCCGCCGCCCAGGGCTTCTAGCAGCCCTAATTTCTCGCCACCGCGCCCGAACAGCTCTGCCCCATTGGCCAACTGTCCGCAGTCGAGCTGGATGATCGGTTGCCGCCGCTGCTCAGAACCGTAATGGATCAGCGCCGCCAGGTTATCTTTTTCAAGACCCGGCTCCCCGAAGATCAAGACCGTACGGCAGGTGTTGAACGCCTGCCGCACCTGTTGCCGGAGGCGCACCCCATAGCGGCTCTTGCCAATCACTCCCCGTCGAGCTTTGGTGACCAGATAAGGGCGCAGCAGGGTTTGACGCTCTTGCTCATAGGCCAGTCGGTCGCTGAGCTGTTGCAGCTCTACCGCTAGTTGCTGTGACAGTAGCTGCAGTAGGGCCGGATGGCGATCGCTGAGTTCCTGAAAGGCCGCCAAGGGCAACTTCCATAGGCTGCAATCGGTGAGCGCTACCAGAGTTTTCTCGATGGGTTGCTGGAGGAGGAGCGATCGCCCATTCACAATCGCTCCGGGCAAAAAGCTGCAGGCTGCAGGGGTCTCGATCGGATTTTCCAGGCGTCCCGATTCCAACAAATACAGCCCATCGGGTTCTGCACCCACCGCCAGTAACGTTTGCTGAGCCGTTAGGGTGCGATACTCCAGGGCAGCGGCAATGTCCTCTACAACCGCCCCATCTAGACCCGCAAAGGCGGTGCGTTCCCGCAGCCAAATGATTCGATCTTGAAGGGATGAAACCATGGGACGCTCCTCTGGTTAGGTTGCGGTAAAGCGTCTACCCATTTGCAGAGACGATAACCCAGGTCGGTCTCACCACCCTGGTTCAGCAAAGTCCTTGACGCTTACCTGTTTTGTAGCCCGCCGCGCAATTCTGGATCCCGTTTCGCGCAATTCTGGATCCAGATCTGGTCGGTGATGGGTGTGCCAGTTACGAGCCACGGTTGGCCCAGGGGAAAGGGGTGGCAGGGGTCTTCACGTCCAAGAAGGGGCATAGTTCGTCCCACCCCTCGCCGTCGCAAATATTTAGCTCGATCATTCGCCCTGACCCCTTAAAGAACGACCGCGTCGCGGCCACATGGGCTTGATATCGGTCCCACGGGTCTTTTGCGGGTGTTGGGTTGGGTGTGCCATAGAGGTACTTGCGCACATCGGCATACTGGTCAGAACGCCCAGGGCGACGGCGGCGTTGGTTATCACGGGACCTAAGCCAGCTATCGCGATCGCGCACCGTCAACACAAACTTTGCCTGAGGGTAAGCCATAGCTAGCCGCTTATAGCGAATAGCAGTAGGGCTGTCACTGCTGCTTGGACTGAATGCAATCATCCAATCCACTACGTTGTGATATCCCGGTGACCATCCCAATATGTTGAGGGCTTCCCACAATGTGGTGGTGCCCGTCTTGCCGAGGCCCAAGCCAAACACCGGATCAAGCCGGGGCTGTGGGATGAGGTAGGTGGTCTGGGGCCATACCGCCATGCGCCCAGGCGGCAGTGATGTACCCAGCCGCCCAAGGCGGATTGATGGGCGTAAATCCTGCCATTGAGCGGGGTCTGAGGCTTGGTAGGGCTCTTGTCCGGCCTGCGCCAACTTTTGCGCTGATGCCAAGCGTATCACCCAAAACGCTCGGTGTAGATAGCGCTGCCCGTGGGGTTGTCCCGCATGGTCAGCAGCAACTTCAGGGACTGCGCTCCCCAGGCAGGTTTCTGGGGCTGCGTACACGCTTTGCTCGGCCCCAACCTGAGCCATTAGCTCATATATGGGAGCAGCCTCAGTAATATGGATGCCATCCCAATAGCGGGCGGCAATATCCAAAAATGGGGAGCTTGGCCCATCAGCTAAAACGTAAATCGGCGCAGTTGGGTGATACTGCCGAATCTGCCCCAACAGCCTGAGGGTTGCGGGGGTCTGAGGCTCGGTCGTTCGTGTGAAAAACGCTTGATTAACCACTAGGGAAAAACACCTTATGGGCAGGTTTCTCAGTCCAGTCCTCGCGCCACAACCCCGCCAATGAGGGTTGCCCATCTTGGGGGTGAGTGCCTGCGCCGTCCCACATGTTCCAGGGGCCAAAGGCACTGGCCCCGATTGCCTCAGCAAAGCGTCGATAAGTGCGGTAGCGCTGAGCTTGCATGTGCTCCGCATTGGGAGGTATTGGGCGGCGCGGTCCAACGCGCATATAGCTGACCACTTCAAAGCACTGGAACTCTAGGCCACGTTCCTTTAGGGGCTGAAGTCGGGCCGCCACAGCATCAAGTTGCCAAGGCTGAAAACTCAGCAGATGACTGTGTAGCTGAATTGAGACACCTGCCAATGGAAGCCCACGATCTAGGCACCATTCACACAGTTGGATTACCCATTGCAAGCGCTCTCTGTTTTGAGGGCGATACTCACTCACAAAAAAGCGGCCATCGGGATTAATGGCGCTGGCCACGTCGAAGCCTTTAACCGCCCAGTCTTCCACATCTATCCAGCGGCGGCGGCAATACATCTCGTGAACTACGTCCCAGGCAACCGCCTGAGGCAAAGCCGCTGCTAGTTTTTCGGCGCGGGCCACGTGCCAACCCCAGTTTTCTTGGTGATGGCAGCGAAACAGGTGATGACCCCTAATAGGACGGTTTGCGGCGCTGCAGTAATCACCCAGGCGCTGCAGTTTCTCGGCCTTTTGGTTGATTGGCTCTTGTCGGTTTCCGGGGAAGGCGACCCAATAATCAAACTGATGAGCCGCTTCCCAGAGCTTCACCCGCTCGGGTTTGTCACGCCACACATCAGACACTGCACAAGATAACTGCATCAACTTATAGCGCCAGGACCAGGACTGGCCGGGTCGGTCGAGCAGCTTGGGCAGTACCACTGCTGCGCCCAGCTACTACCCTGAAGGATCGATATGTTGCCGTCTGACCCTTGAAAAATATCTTTTCCGTAGTAATTTTGTGCTTCTTCCCCATCCCAAAAGACGCTGGCACCTAGTGGTACCCACGCCGTAGAGACGTTATTCGGGAGGAAGGCCCTTTCACTGCTTGTGTCGTAGTAGATACCCTGTATCGGGGTTACCGTTAGCTGGTTTGGATCACCCAAGCCGTACCGAATAGATACCCCTCCACCTCCACCGCCTTGCTCCCACTCGCCACCATTTAAAGACTCATTCCAAACCCAGTTACCGTTACCCTCGGTAACGATTAGATCGCCATCAAAGCGGGGTTCAACAAAGCTGCCCGCATCGTTGGGGTCTGAAACATTGAAATATCGAACCCCAAGCAGTCGGCGGAGCTGGCGAACCTCCTCTTCTAAGCTTGATAAACCCACTGCGCCATTGCCGCCGATGGCTGGCTGGCTCATCCCGAGCCCTTGGGAAACCGCCACAGGGGAGCCATTTGGTACGCCGCCCGCTTGTAGGTTGTTTCTCAGGCGAAAGGGTCCGTCAGCGCCGAGGGGCTTAACTTGCCCACGGTCGGCTGCATAGGCTGGGCGTTGCCGCTCCCTTTGTAGCCTCAATTTTTCGGCTTGCCGGGTTTGGCGGCGGGCTTGAGCCAGTAAGACACTTTCTCGCAGGGCATCAACTTCTAAGGTTTCAGGCGTAGTCATGTCGTCACCTTTTCAATCAAAATGCCGGTGCAACCGGCGCGAGATTGCTCATATTGGTGGTCGTACTGCAGCCCGTCCGCCAGGTATTTCCAGGTCGTATCCCCCCGAGTGACATTGACCTGAAATAGCGGGTAATCAATCGCCAACAGCGAATCCGTGATAGGTAGCGGGATGATCGCGCCATTTTGCCGAGCAATAGCAAGGTCACGGTGCAGCTCAGCCAAGCCCACCATCTGAGCGTCGCTAAAGCCGTAAGGGATTTGTTTTAAGTCCTTGCGGGTGCGGCCCGTCGTACCCCCGGTGTGAACCCATGTAGCCTCTCCTGAAAATTCCTGGATGGTCTCGGTATAGGGGCCTTCGTAGAAGTCGGGTTGCGGTGGGGTAGTGGTGCCATCGCTGGCGGTTCGAGGGATCCGCTTAGCGGTCATACTCCACTTGTTGACCCGCGTTCCTGGGTTTTGGACAATGCGAGCGGTCTCTATTAGGTCGATTTGTTGCCAGCGGCCTTTACTGACCTCGGTCCAAGTGGTTGTGTGGCGTTTAGCGGTGCGGGGGAAATAAGGGTTGCTAGAGGCTTTGTCGTAGACCCCCTCAGCCGCTCGCTCAATCACCTGCATTTGAATGATTTGGCCGTCAGGGCCGTAAGTCGGGGTCCTTGTAACGCGCCCTACCTCATCCTCGACCGCTTGGTTGTTGACTTCATTAGGGTTATCAATCCCTCTGGCGCGGCGGTTTTCCGCGACCTCCTGAATTAACCGATGGGGGGGCGGTGTGGTCGGCTCCCATGTGGCGGTTGTGATGGCCCTATCTGCTGTTGCTGACCCGCTCCCAGTCGGTGGCTTGCCAGCCCAGGTGATTAAGTCATAGTCTTCTGTGACTCGGCTCTCAGAGACGGTTTGAACCAGGGTGGTCGGGTTGTATGTGTAGCTTTCTGATGTGAACGTGGTGCGGTCGGCTTGCCCGGAGTCAAGGGCGACTTGCTCGGTTGATGTGCTGGTTATGGGGGTCGTAACCTGCGATAAGCCAACCCCCTCGCCAGCGGCGCGGGTCAGCTCAAAGGGCGGGAACACATCACGGAACCGCTCAAAGCCCGCGTCATCGGTGCCCAATGTAATCGTGACTTGAGGCAACCCAGCCGCCAAGGAAAGCTGCCGATCTCGCACAACCCCAGCGCTGTCTTGGTAAAGGTATCGCCAGCCATTGCTGTAGGCTAAATCCGTCGCCTGGGCTGGATAGCTGCCGCTTTGGTTTGGGATTGGGACTGCCAGGGAGTATGGCCAGGTGCTGAGGCTGATATTAGCTGGGGGAACGTCAGCGGCCTGCAGCAGTCGGGACGCGATTACATCGCAAGTTTCAGCGATGCCGTAGCTGATGGCGGAAGCGTCGCCTTCTGGCGCAGTGGTGCCTCCCCAAAGCAGCCAGCAGCCCAGCTCTAAGGTAATAAAGCGGTCTTTGGGTAGCTGTGGATCCCGCAATATGTAGAGGTGTCCCTGGGGGTGGTCAACGTAGGTGCCCGAACTGTTTGGGATACGAACCTTTACCCGCATTCCAGGTCGCCAGCGGGCGGGGTTCTCTGAAACGTCGAGGCTTTCAGGCGCTAGCCCCGTATCTAATACCACCAGGGTGGCGCGGGTGGCGATGTCTCCCGTATCGAGCGATTCATACCCCGGTTTGAACGGCCCAACGGTTTGGGACCAATCTTGCGCCTCGGCCCCTTCGCCGATCGTCACTTCCAGCAGGTGGCCGGTGAGGTTAGCAAGGTCCACAGCTACACCTCCACCATTTGGAACTGCAGCAATGAAGCCTCAGAGCCATCCGCAAAGACGCCAATCGGGGTAATGTCAGGCTCGTTTTCAGGCCAGACAAAGGCCACTTTATGGGTGCCGTAGCCCCAAACCCAGTTAGGGTCGTAGTCTTCTGGGTAGGCAACTAACAAGGTGCGGCTATGGGGCGCTTCCTCGGCGGGGAGTTGGTTGATTTCGTCAGTGAGTAACAAGTGGCCGTCACGGCCAGCCTTATATTCTCTGTCTTGCCAGGTTGCAAGGGTGTTTAAATACCGGTTTAAACGGGTTGTGTATTGGTGCGGAATCGTCCAAATGTAGTTAATGCGGTGGGCGGGGCCATTGATTTGTGGGGCGCCCCATAGGGAGCGCTGCTGCACCCGAAATTGACCGATAGGAGCACGGGCGGGCAGTTGGCCCTCTGGCCAATATTGCAGCACTTGATCGCCCATAGGGGGCGCGTTCTGGGCCGTAGCGGGAATTGCAAGGGTGAGTTGCCCGTCTGCCATGTCAACCCCCCAACGCCTGACGTGCTAATCCCGCGCTGACCTGTAGCGCCATGTCGGCGGGGGTCATCCCCTTCGAGAAGCCCTGCAGGTTATAGGTATCGCCGCCGCGATTGCGGCTCATGGCACCGTGCAGGGCCTGCACATCTTGGCGCAGGCCAGCGATGTCAACCTCTGGGCTGGCGGTCGTTACAGAGATTGAGCGACCGGTGCCCATCTGAGTGGCGCGGGCGGCCAACTTTTGGCGGGGTTGGGCGGCGGTATAGACCCAGCCCCGTTGTTTGGGGTTAATCAGTGTGGGTCTGTCATAAAGGTATTCGCGACCCCCAATGCGGGCGATTTCTGGCCCTTTCTCTGCCACTGTGTAGGGTTGCCCCGACTCTAAGGGGCCACCCCGGAATCGCGGGGTGGGGGCAGCATTGGCGCTATCGAGAATGGCCTTGACCCGCTGGGCCGACTGCTCATCTAGGCGGCGCTGCTCAGCAGCGAAGGTCCGCTCTCGCTCCCGTTCATCGGCGCGAGCGGTGTTACGGGCCTCGTCCAGCTCCGCCTGCAAGTCTTTTTCAGCCTGGGCGATCGCGGCGGCGTTGGCCTTACGCTGTTCATTAAATTTGGCCTCTTGTTCTTCAGCCGCCAGGGCTTGGGCCTCTTGGAAGGCTTGAGCGGCCTGCTGTTGCTGTTCTTGGAATGCGGCCTGCTTATCCTGAATGGACTGCTCAAAGTCGGCGCGGGCCTGCTCTAAGGGAGATAGGCCAAGCTCACCCGATTGTTCAGCATCGCCCACAATTTGGTCACGATTGGCCAGCGCCCTGGCTTCCTCTTCACGGCGAATCTGATTGAGGCGATCGCGCTCGGCAATTTCGTCTTCAATCTGCTGCCGTTCTTGGTCAGAGCCAGCGGTGCGAATCCTAAAGGCGTCATCAGCGGCCTGGGCAACAGCGTCGAGTTCCTGATTGCCGCGATTACGCTCGGCATCCAGTTGCCGCTGAAAGGCTTGGGCGGCGGTCTGCTGTTGCTTCTGAAAGGCGCGGGCTTCGGCCTGCTGTTGCTTAGCAAAGGTCTTTTGCTCATTTTGCAAGTCGGCTTCTAACCGCTCTCGCTCAGCGGCGATGGCGGCCTGGCCTTGCTCACGGATACCCTGCAGTTGGGTTTCTAATTGTTTGGCCCGTTGTTCGGCTCCCGCGTCAAAGGTTTCTTGGGCTTCCTTGCGGTCTTGCTCGCGGGCATCTTCCACCGCATCGGCTTCGGCCTTGGCGATGCGCTCCCGTTCTTTGGCGGCGGCCTCGGCGGCTTTGGTACGCTCCGCTTCAGCTTCTTTGGCGGCATCTGCCGAGGCTTTGGCCGCGTCCTCCTGAGCCTGCACCTGGTCTTGGGCTAAGGTGACGCGATCGCGGTTTAACTCAGTCTCAAGACGAATAATCTCGCGGTTGATTTCGGCTTGGGCATCAGGGTCCTGGGCAGACGCCTGAAGTTCGCGCAACTCGTCAAGTTTTTCGCGGTTTAGAGCAATGCGATCGTTGAGCTGGGATTCTTCGGCGGTGGCAACCCTGCGATCTGCCTCTTCACCAGAAATAGAGCCAGCGGCCTCTAACTCGCGCGCGGTGGCCACAGCTTCACTGGCCGTCCGTTCTAGCTCTGCTTGCGCGTCTTGTAAGTCAGCATTTAGGCCCTTGATAGCGTCAGATAGGCCGCCTGTGACATCAGACAGGTTGGCCGTGGCATCAGTGTTTTCGAGAATCTTTTCTCGATAGGTTTCTAGGCGACTAATTTGGGCGTCACGTTGGGCTATGGCCTCCTTGCCGACTGGAAGCTCTGCTTCTTGGGCGGAGATCGCGGCGTCAATCGCTTCGACCGTCTTCTGGATTTCCTCCGCTGGCACCGCCGCACCATTGCTTAAGTCGGCAATCAAATTAAATGAAGCCTCTTCAACCTCGCCGATTTTGTTAGTGAGTTCTCCAAAGGCAACGGTTTGGCGATTTACCGATGCCTCTTGAGCTGTGGCCAAACCAGGAATAACCCCGCGCACCCGGTCAAGGGCACTTTGCACGCCGCCCAAATCATTCTGCAGGGCCTGCAGGTTCTGCTGGGCCTCGCTCCCGGCTAGGGCTTCAATCGGGTTGGCACTACCCACAGCATTGAGTTGGTCAAGCTTGGCCTGCACCTCGGCGATACTGTCACGGGCCTGACCCGCCGCCGCTGTGGTCTTAGTGAATGTGTCAGCGACCACAGCTACCGCCGCCACCGCCCCGGCCAGAGCTGCCATGCTCGCCACCGCCGTACCCACAGCAGCGACCTGAGCTATCTGGGCTTGGGTGGCTTTGCCCGTAGCGATCGCTAGCGCCGCTTGAATCGCTGTGGCCGCCGTATCCACCACATTTTTGGCGGTGCGGGCGGCGATGCCTTTGAGGGCAACAGCCGTATCGAGGGTTTCTTGAACGATTTTGGACTGTAGGGCCAGATTGTACGCGGCAATAACCGCCACCGCTGCACCCAGCACCCCGACCAACCCAGTGCCCACTACGATGAATCGCTGTACAGCAGGCGGAGCCTGCACAAAGGTATCGATTAGCTGAGAGGCGACATTGACTAATGCGGTGGCGGCGGGCTGGGCTTGCTCGCCAAAGACCCTAAAGAGGTCGTTGGTGTTTTCGCCCAGAGTGTCCAGCGCTCCGGCTAGCCCCTGGGCAGCGGCCACCGCCGTACCGCCATACTGTTTCTCTAGCTCGCTCAGGATCAGGTTTTGAGCCCCTAGCTGGTCGCCTGATGCGACTAAAGCCTTGATTTGCGCCTGTTGCTGCTCAGTGAATTGAGTGCCACTTCGAGAAAGCGCATTCAGCCCCTTAACCGGGACTTCTAGGGCTTTACCCACCTGGATGATGTTTGACTCTAAGTCGCCTCCGAGGGTCTCGGCCAGATCCTGGGAGATGGTCAGCGCACGGAAAAAGGTATCGCCCTGCACGGATTGGAAGCTGAGCAGGGCGCTTGAGGCTCTAAGGGTGGCCTCTTCACTGGTGAGCGTGGCGTCACCCAGTCCATCAGCAAAGGTTTGGATTTCAGCCAAAGACACCCCAGCAGTGCCACCGGTTGAGGCTAAGCGCTGCTCAACCCCACTTAAAACCCGGTCGTATTCCGCCGCGTCGATCGCACCCTTGGCGAATAGCCCCCCAATCGCAGCGGCCAAGGCTCCGCCCAACGCCCCAGCAGCTTTAACCGCTCTTTCCTCAAGGGCTTTAGCGGTTTCTTCGGCTTCTTTCTTCAGGCTCTCGGCGGCCTGGGCTGACTTAACCAGCTCCTGAGTGAGTTGCTCCGCTTCCTTTTCGGTGAGGTTGTATTGTTTCTGCAGTCGAGCCGCCGTCTCCGCCGCTTCCCGATTGGTCTGCTTAATTTTTGTCGCTTCGGCCCGCACATCTTTGACGGTGGCGACGATGCTTTCGCCCCCTTTGGCGGTGATTTTGAACCCTAGGGCTAAATCAGTCATGATTCACCTGCTTGCGGTGGGGTGCGGTGACCGGCCTTCTGATGGAGAAATGACCGCTGGGCCAACTGCTTGCGGCGTTGCACTATCCATTCATCGCGCTTGGCTTCATATTTCTGCTTGCCGTCAAGGCTCTGCCAAGCCCGCTCTTCCATCACCTGAATCACCTCGCGGGCCGGTTCACTGCTGGCCACGGCATAGGCATCGGCAAGGCTGTCTGATTGGGCGGCGATCGCGCTCAAAAACTTCACTCGGTCGGTCAGCGGTTCACCCTTGCCGCTGGCGGGGCGGCGGGCTTCTGGCAGGGTATTGAGTACCTGCAGCGGGCCGGGGTGTCGCTCGTCATCTGCTTCGGTACGGGTAAAGAGCAGCCAAGCCTGTTGCTCAATGGCCACGCAATCGGGGTCAATACCAGACAGCTGGATGCACTGCTCGGCCTCAAAGGCAAAAATTTCGCTGGTGACGAAAAGATGGTGGATAGGCACCCCTTCAGGGCACTTGTCCACCATCCGATTGAGACGCTCTAACCTGTCCCAAAACAAGTGATAGCCGTTAGGGGTGACTCCCCCGGCTATGCGGTACTGCCCGTAGCGATCGCGATACTGCAATTCGCCGCTGGGCAAAAACCGATAATCAAACGGTTCCGCCAGTTCGACCCAAACCATTGCAGCATCCTAGTCAGCCGATGAAACGTTGTAGTACTCGAAAGGCTCTTCCCAACCTGCAGGCAGGCCCGGCTCTCCCTGGACAACGATTTCCGGTACATCATTCGTGAACGACCAGGTAGGTCTGCCTATGATTTGCACCTTTGGAAATCGGCCAAAGTCAGGCTCGGGGCGCAAGGGGTTGTAAGACTCAAACAAGAATTCAAACTCGCCCCACTTCGTCGCCGTACCCGCACCACCGTAATACTGAATATTGTTTTTGGTGATGGGGATCTGGTAGACCACCGGGGCATTAGCCTGGGCAGCGTTAAAGATGAGTTTATTGGCCGTGGTGTCAATACCCACTTCGCCATCGGCGGGGCTGGCCGGAGTCGCAGCACGGGGCATAAAGCCAACCTCGCCCCAAGGACCGCGCTCAGGGATATAGACAAAAATCTGGTCTAGATTGAGAGCAGTAATATCACCGTCGGCAACCTCAAAAGAATTCGAGGACAAAACGGTATCGTCCCGCAGAGTTGGCAAAATCGCCGAGGCCGCAGTCTTAGGGAAGACTCCCAGACTTAACCCAATATGCGCCCAATCCGCTTCATTAAAGGCAAATTCCAAAGTGTCAGTGATTTGCCCTTGAGAGCTGGAAGCGTTTCGAAGTTTACCCTTAACAAACTTCTGAGACCGTTTGATATCCGCCTCTGAGGTGTAGGTGAACCGCAGCAAGCCCAGCTTCATCATCCGCTGAACAGCTGCCGACTCATCCCCGATCTGCTTGGTAATCAGTCGTAAATCACCAATTCCGTCAAACATGGCTCTATCTCCGTTTGCTGTAGTTCAGGTCCACGGCATAGATCGCCGCAAATTCTCTCACGCCCTGGGTTTTGGTGGGCATCAAGCCCTGTTCCAAAAAGAAAAAGCCGGGGAGCTTCACCGCGTATTCGGGGGTTTTAACGGTGGGTGCAAAGGCGTTTAACGCCCGTTTAATCAGCCCTAAAATGCTGTAACCTTTGGCGCGTTCCATTAGCGCAGGGGTCACCAGCCGCAACTCAAACAAAAACCGAATTGTCTGCCGCAGTACCCCTTTCTGAGCACTGGCAGCAGGCTCACCCATAGCCCGGTCAGTCTGATACCGCACCAAGCAATAGCACCCGCCCTTAGGCTGAGGAAACTTTTTGGTGTCCTCTGGCCAGGGCAAGACCTTGGCCAAGCTGGCCAGGGGTGCTTCCAGCTCAGTACAGATATGGGTCTCTAGTTCCTGGATGATGTCCATTAGAAGGCGGCGTAATCGCTTAGGGTTTCACGGCTAAACACAGGCTCTGGGGCCTTGTAGACCGGTGCATCGTCGCCCCCTTCGGCAGGCGTTTCGAGGCCAAGGGTGGCGACGCCGGTCTGAAGCCTTTCAAGAAACCGGATCGTCGCCTTGTAGTCGTCAATCACCGCATCTCGCGGTGAAGTGCTGTCAAGGATCTTGCGGGCAATGATGCGGTTGTGAAGCATCAAGACCCTAGGCAAAGGATCTAAGGCGTGTACAGCGGCAAGGTCGTAGCGGCCTCCCAGGTAGGAGTCAATCTCCGCCGCGCCATCCCGTAAAGCTTGCTCTAAGACCGCCACATTAATGCTGCTGGCTGCAGAGTCGTCAATATTTGTGAGCGTCACCAATTCGCCGCCCCAGGGCGCGGTTGTCATATCTTCCTGAGTGGCGTAGGCGGTAAAGGGCATAGCGACTCCCCTTCTTGGAGGGGCTAGGGGTGGGTTGGTTTCCCAAATTTGGGAAAAATGTAGGCTTATTTATCAGAGGTGACAGGCTTGTCGGGGACGGCCTTTAGATTGGGCTCGATCTTAACCAATGCCTTGGTTAGCAAAGGCTTAACCCGTAGATCGGCCACATCTACTTCGCCCTCCCATCCGGCCTGGACGGTGCCGACACCGGGGATAACGGTGTCACGGGTAGCGCGACGCTTCTCTAGTTGCTTTTTGGGTGTCTGCTTGGTGGCCATGTCAGATACTCAGTTGGGGTAACAGTTCGTCCCATTTCGCCGCAGATAGGCCCGATGCTTCGCGGGCTTGGTCTAGGGTTTCGTAGGGGCGGTTATCGATCAGCCTCTCGGCTGTTTTGGGGCCGATGTAGGGCAGCGCTTCTAGGGCTGCTTCTTCGGCTTGGTTAAGGTTTAGCGGGGAAGGCGCAGCGTCCTGCGAGGCTTCCCCTTTCTTTGTTGATTGCTGATCCCCCTCTTGGGAGGGGATGGGTGACTCTGGGGCCAATGGGGGTGGGTAGACGTTGACGTCAGGGGTTGCCCCATCGGCAGATTGAGGCAATAGCTCAATAACTTTGTTTCTCGCCAAGTGGGTGGCGGTGTCGTCGCCTAACGCAGCATGATCGACCAGTTCACCCACGCCGTAGGTGGTCTGATCATGCATTAGAGGCGTCAGAACTTTGTACGTAACAGCCATCGCTCCCTCCCTGAAAAATCGAGTCAGCCTTATACGGTTACGTCAGACCAGAGGTAACCTGCACCCATGCCGGTTAGCACGGGCTGACGTTCAGCGGTGTAAGGGAACATCCAAGATTTTTCGTTTTTCTCGTAGTAGGGCTCCTCTACGATGGGATAGCCATCAAGGGTGTAGGTATAGCCAAAGCTGGGCTCGTCAATATCGCTCTCTGCGCTGGGCATGATCGATAGATTGCCATTTAAGTCATTGACAGCATTGGTTGGCACGTAGCCAATCCAAGCTTTGTTGTCAAAGATAAATTGCTTAGCAGAACCGTCAGGAGCTTTCCATTGAGCAGTGGAAATGCCGCCGCGCTCCAAACCAAAAGCCCGTAACACCATATCCAGCGTGATGGAGTTAGCAGAGACATGCTTGTATTTGTCTCTCACTAATGGACTGCGTTTGGCGGCCAAAAACGCCTCAAGGGAGAAGATCCCGGTATTAGCCATCATTCCGCAACCGGCCAGCACAGACTGATGAGCTGTATCCATCTGGGCTTCAATGTCCGCGTCTGGGTGGCTCCACTGCGCCGCACCAGAAAGGGCAAGCTTGTTCGCCGCACCGTACTGAGCCGCATCACCCAGAAGCGTCATTTGGTCATACTCAAGCCGTAGACCAACCCGGCGAGACGCCTTATTCACGCTGCGCCGCTGCATATTGATGGGCAAATCAGAGGCTTCCTGCAAGTGCTCAATAGGGAGTTTTTCCTCAATGGCATCTTGGTAAAGCTTGTAGTCATCGCTGCCCCAGCCGCCCATCACGCGCAAAGTGGCGGCACCGGGGGCGCGGCGCATTTGATGCAAAATCAGCTCATCTTCATTGAAGCGAATGATTTTACCTTCGCGCTTCATTACCATCACAGCCGGAAAGGCCAACAAGCCAACAAAGCCGCCCTGGCGTCTGCCGTGAGCAACATTTGTAAGGACGCGGTTAACAACCCGCGTAGACGAAAGACTAGGGAAACTCATTAGGCTTTAACCCCCTCGCGGGTAATTAGCATCTGCAGATTTTGACCTGCAGCAGTAGTGGTACTAAGAGAACGGGCAAAAATAAACTCGCCTGAGACCGCCACCTTCAATCGCCCGTCAGCGGCAATAGAAAGCTCTGTCCATTCGGCAGTAATGGCCGCAGCGGCAGCACCCTGGGTCATGCCCTCGACATCGTAGGAAATCGCATCACCAGCGACCCCATCCATGCAGGCAATCCCTTTGGGGTGCTCACCAGCGGCATCAACTACCGCGTTATCGCCGCCTAGGGCGTAACCGGCTGCAATGGCACCCGTCAGCGTTGCAGTGAGCGTGAGCGTGGGTTGTGTGGGTAGATTGCCTTCCATTTAGTTCGCTACCTCAATTAACGCCTTGTTGTAATCAGCCGGATTGTCAGGATCGAGGTTGTGAGCCTCACAGAACGCCAGAATCTGACCGTGCAGCTGATCAGAAGACTCGGAAACCTGTGCCCCTTCAGGCAGCCTCATCGGGGTAACTTCTGGGGGCAGACCGCCGCCGCCCAACTCGCTAAACTCCACCAGGTCGGGCAGCTTGGTCAGCAGACCCTTGAGGGCTTCAACTGGCTTCAGCTTTTGCTCTTTGTCGTCCTCACTGAAGGTCAGCAGCTGACTATCATCCGCCGCCGCCGCCGCCTCCATAAACACCAGTAATTCCACCACACGAGCCCGCTGGGAGGGGTGAATCTTTTTGGCTAAGTCCGTTTCGCAGAACTGGGTCAGCTCAGTGCGGCGGAGCTTGGTTTCACGTTCCCGCAAATCCGCTTCGCGGGCTTCTAAATCAGTGGACATGGGGTTGTCACCTTCTGAAAATGTGGGCATGGCCGCATCGACCTCATCCATCTGCTGGGATGCCGTCGCGTCCATCTGTTCGATGTAAAACTCTGGGGCGACACGATCCGCCATCTCTACGCCATCTCTTTCGATGATGTAGTCGCGGATGCCGCGCATAAACCGAGCCAGCGACCAAGCGTCAACCTCGGCATTCTCAATGATTTCGTGTTCAGCCTCGGGCTCTTGGGGGTTGGGCTCGGCAAATTCCACCACCACCAGATCACTTAGGTCACCTTCATCAAAGGCCAGCGCTGCTTCAAGTTTATCGGGATTCTTGAGGCCCTTGATTTTGGGGGCTTTGCCGCCTAGTACCGCAAAATGATGGGGATAGTAACCGCTTTTCCCAATTTGGGAAAGAGGGTTGTCCGGGTGTCCAGGGGGATAAAAGGCCGCTGAAATGTTGCGATAGTGGCCGTTATTCCACAGGGTTTCAAAGTCAGAATCTACATCACCAAACTCTCCCGCCATTGAGGGTTCATCAAAGGCCAGGGTATTCGCCCAGCCCCAGGCCGGAGCCTTGCTGCTGCTGACATGGCCGATGGTCAGCGGGGCCTTATGCAACGCCGGATCATAATCCGCCACCACCTGCTGCACCGCCTCGGCGGTGAGGTCGGGATGCTGTCCAGATTTAAAGACTTCCAGCCGCACAGGCCACCCAAATCACATGGGTTCAGAATGCCGTAGCTCCAAAAGCTGGACAGCCTGAAAGTTTTCATGCTTTGGCGCGGCTTTGCGCACCCATAGCATAGGGCCAGTTATCCGGGATATACGGATGCGTGAAAAACTGCGCCTCTTTTGGGGGGCAGACAAGGTTGTCGAGTTCTATTTACCCATCGCGTCCGGCTATAAGGCTGGGGGCGGTTCTTTGTTGGGGGCCGGTTTAGAGTTTGCGATCGGCCTGCCTGGATACCTGGCCACGCCATTGGCCACGGTGACAACTGGCTTTAGCTATACCAGCAACGCCGCCGACCTGTTGGCGGGCTCCTTTGTGCTGCCAGCAGCAGACTACCAGCCCAGTCTGGCCACAGAGCAGCATCACAACTTGGCCTATCAGCTCAAAATTTCCCCAGTCAGCGGGGGACATCAAGTTATTCAAGGGGCGGCGATCGTCGCGCCTGCGTTCTAAAGAGGTAACCCATGCAGATTATTGATGCCGCCACCGCTCGCAACATGCTGGATCAGATTGATTTCGGCACATCGGGTAAGCTTCAGGTTAAGGATGGGAGTACCCTCATTGCCGAAATTAATATGGCAAACCCCGCTACTGGCGCGGCCTCTGGTGCGGCGGGTCCCGGCACTCGCACCAAGGCGTTTTTAGGCGAACCGCTGACCAGCGCTGCCGCTGCCAATGCCAGCGCCGACAACGCCACACCCCTGACGGTCGATGCTTTGAATGGCTCAACCGTAATTACGACCTTTACCTGCACCATCAATGGCGGCGGCGGTGAGTTTCAGATTACGGCCCCAGCGCACAGCGGCAACGCCACCAAGCCGAATATTACGGCGGGGCAGACGGTCACCTTGCAGGAAGGGGCGGCGATGACCCTTTAAGTAATGCTGGGGTCTTCCACCAGCGCCATGCCCTGCACTGTAGGGCGATCAATAAAGTTCAGTTGACCCAGGGTTGCCCGCCTTGGGTCAACTGCTGTTAGGGCAGTCACCAACTCGGGAATCATCATTGCGCCATTGGCAGTCAACCCTTGCAGATTGGCCACCAAGCTGGCGGAGACATGAACTGTCGCTACGCCGCTGGCAACCGGGTTTGGAACAATCCCAACCACCGTTGCAGGGGCATCGACAACGGCCTCAGCGCTGGCGACAAAGACAGGCGGAATGCCGTTTAAGCTGGCGTCAACTGCCCCTGCTAAGGTGGCGATACCGCTACCGGTTAAACCTTCTAGGGTGCCCGACAAAGTAGCGGGCGCGTCTATGGCGGCCTGGCCCGTAGCGGCAAAGTTGGGAGGGCTTCCGGTCAGGGTGGCATTCACAGCCCCGGCAACGGTGGCGATAGCGCTACCGGTTAATCCCTCGACTGTGGCAGCCAAAATGGCGGGTGCATCAGTGAGGGCCTGGCCGTTCAGGCTCAAGTCTGGCTCAGTCCCAGACAAGGTGGCGGTGTAACCCAGTATTGCTGTGGCGCTACCGGTTAGGCCCTCGACTGTAGCGGTCAAAGCGGCGGGCGCATCTGCAACGGCCTGGCCACTGCCCACAAGATTTGGGGTTGCTCCGGTCAGGCTTGCGGTATAGCCCACCGCTGCTGTGGCATTACCCGCCAGACCATCGACGGCAGCGACCAGAACGGCAGGGGCATCAGTGACGGCCTGGCCGCTGCCCGCAAGGTTCGGGGCAACTCCTGCCAGACTTGCGGGGTAACCAATCCCTGCAGAAATATTCGCAGTTAAACCTTCAACCGAGCCCGATAAGGTGGCCGGACATTCGGCGATCGCTAACCCTGTGGCAACAAATACAGGCGGGATACCAACCAGGGTGGCGACTGAAGCCGGATTAGATTGAAGGCTGTAAACCAGCGCTGACGATGGCAGTAACTTATAGCTACCTGCGCCGGTTTCGTAGCCTGCAACATTGCTCGATGAAATCGAACCGACTAAAGCGCGATTCGCACCTGGGAACTCAAGGGCCAGTGCAGGCATCCCCAGCCCTGCCAGGTTTGGATGGAGCCCATTAGATAGTGCTTTAACGCACTCGTCCGGCGCGTTCGCTCCATTCCAAACCCACAGATACTCAAGCCCGCCATCAAGCCACTTAGCATTGTTGGATTGGTCTTTGCCAACCAAAAAGTTGGTGCTGGTGTTTTCGCTAAATACGCCAGAGGTAACGATATTGGTCGTGATACCTTGCTCGACCCCATCAATCCCAGCGTAGTGGTCACCGTCCGGGGTAGCAGCCCGACGCACTGCAACCGTGTGATACTCGCCGTTTTGATGCTCGGCCTCAGCGCCAAAGGTAACCGTCATGTTACTTTGGCCGTCGCGACTGGTGATCACCCGAAAAGGCGTCCCAGGCGCGGAGTGAAAAATAACTCGGGCACCCCCAGAGTTATGCATGAAAATCCGATTTTGGCCTGCTGGTGACGGATTAACTTTGACGCGGGCAACGATGCACAGGCTAGCCTGCTGGGACCATGCCCCCGCCGCCGTTACTTCCAGCCCCTGCCCATCGCTATCAAGATAAAAGGCCACGCCTTACGCCTCGCTCAGTTCCACCTTGTGGACATAGATGATGCCCGTCGCGTTACTAGCAATGGTGTTATCCCTAGAGAGTAGTAATTGAGCCTCTCCCGTGGTCACGCCGTCGATTTGAGCGTCAGAGAACGTGATTGCGGGAAACTGAAATACAGAAGGCGTTCCCCCGCGCGAGAACGTGGCGCTAGCTTGGGGCGAAGCATAGTTGGCCGAGTCCAGAGCAGTAACCGTCCCCGTGCCAGCATCTCGCCAGGCTAGATTAAAACGAAAATCTCCGTTCGTAATAATGGCCTCCGCCGAACACCATAGCTTGGCGGTTAGAGTGCCATTGGCGTAACCTTCCATCGAAAAGCTGCTCACCAACTCCGCCAGCGGCGTGCCCGTGTGAGGGAAAATCAAACCCACAGGAGAGACAGACAACTCATTCCCGTTCTGTCCAACAAAATTATTTGGCCAAAATTCACGATTGGGTAGCATTTAGCGCCTCCAGATAAAGTTGATTGGCCACTTCCCTAATTGCCAGGAAGGTATCTCTGGGCTGGTACGGGTGCCCAGAAACGGCAATGGCACCCGGTGTTAACGCACCCGTCAGAGCCCCTGCAACAGCCTGCAAATCACGCTCCATATCCGTGGTGTTAGGCATAGACACAACCAAATCTGGATTGGCCGCCTTGGCTCGGCGTGCCTCCCTAACCAGCACAGAGCCGATCTCTTCAATTTGTTTTGCACTCAACCGTCCTTGATCCGGTTCCATAGTTTTCTCCTGACTTGATGAGCCCGCTCAGAATCGCCTGTAGCGGCTTTACGTCCAATCCCATGTCGCAACCATTCAACCGCCGTTAAACACCCATTAAACGCCCCAATCCTGGTACACATGCATTAACCACCCCACGCTAATTGGATGTGGTCGATAACCAGGCCCCGAAAATCGTTCACAGCTGCCCGGTCTTTGCTCAGGTTGATGAACTCCCTCCTTTCGTTCTGCACCGCCGCATAGACCAAGTTTGAGCCGATGGTGAGGCTGTTCGCTGTGGTCTCATAGCCCATAGTGCGGAACAGGACGCCGCGCTGTTTAAGGATGTCGAGCAAAAAGCCTTTGCGCTGTTTGTATTCCAGATAGTCGGGGGCTAGTTGGTCCCACTCGCTCCCGTCTGGGGCGCGTTCCTGGTCAAAGTAGCTCTGAATAAACCCCAGGGCGCTTTCGCCCATGTCTTGAAACAATGGCTGGTAATTGCTGGTCGCCTCTGATAGCCGCCGCAACGCTGCTTCCAGCGCCTGATCGTCCGGCTCAATTTGAACTGCAACCATCGTTAACTCCCTCCAATGCCGGGGATAGCTCCCAACATGTTTGCTGCCAGATAGGCCAGCACTTGCTCTCGAAACTCTGGAGCCAGTCGCTCAAAGATGTCGCCATAGATGCGCTCTCGCTGTTGCTGCATGACCGATTGACCAGGCGCGTAATCAAAGCCGCGATCTGGGCGGTTGGCCACTTCTCTGGGTTGATTGGTGCGCGGGTCTCTCACCGTCATGGTTTCGCCCTTGGGCGGTTCAGAAACCTCTAAGCCCAGCCGCTCCAAGTCCCGTTCTGACAGGGACAGGGTGAAGCAGCGACAGCCAAACCCATTAGGCGGGTACCAGGCATCCCAAAACGGATCATCGGCGGCAAACACCTGGCCATCTAGGGCGATGTGTGTGGGCCTGGGGTCACGGCTGCCCCCGTGGCGATATTGCAGGTAGGGGCGGCGGGCCAGCACCTCAGGGCTAAACTGCTGCCCATAACGTCCGGCCTGATAAGCCTGGTAGATATTCTGGCGATAAATCAGATCCGCCCGCCATTCACGCCCTCCAGCATGGTCCCAGCCCAGGCGTTCAACGATTTCGCCAAAGTTCTTTTTAAACTCGTTAAAGGCAATGCCCTCACTCAGCGCCCGATCCACTTGATTGCGGATTTCTTGCAATAGCTCGGCTGAGGTTGCCCCCGCCGTCAGAAAGGCATGATCCTGCTCTGACCGCTGCAAATCGTTCCAACGTTCCGTCGGGATATTCACCTTCTCGCGAAAGAAGGTTACGGCGGCGGCGAAGGGTATACGGCTCCCGTCTACGCTGGGCATGGTGTTCCTTTTGACTGGTCAGATGCCACGCTTCGCAGGCATGGCAGTAATAAGAGCGGTTTTCACGGCGGCGTTTGCGGTGCGGGTTCCGATGGCGTCGGGAATGGCGGCTGTTGAGAATCCGGCGTGATTCTTTGTAGGAAAAGCAAACTTTGTTGCATGACATGGATTTGGGTATTGCAACGGCGAAGCTGGCCCTCGACCACGACCAACGCATCGGACTGATTTAGGCAGAGTTCATAAAGCGCCATGAACTGCATTTCGAGGACACCGGGCGGCATTTGTTTGACCTGGTGCCAGATGGCGGCCAGCGTAGCTTCGCGCTCTAGGCTGGTGTTGCGATGAAGATCAATCATCGGCAGTTTCCTGGTCAACTTCGGCAGCGCCCCCCAGGTGAGCCGCCAGCAAGCTATCGCGCATCACCTCAGCAAATTCGTCCTTAGCCAGATTGGGGTACAGCGCGATCAACCCTTCGCTGAATTGGTCGAAATCTTCGGCACCATCCAGAACATCCCGTACCTGATCGACCCAGCCATCAACCACCGGCCCCAAAGTGGCACGAGCCTGGCGGCGGTAGGCTTCGGCCAGCTCACCGGGCGGCAAGGTGGCATCCTCGGCAAATTCAGTTAGGGGCAACGGGTCGGACAGGTTTACCGCTCCCCTCCTTGGAGGGGCTGGGGGTGGGTTTCCCAAATTGGGAAAAGTCCCAGGCGCGGAAGATCGCACTTCATACCCGTCGCCATAGCGGTCAATTACCTTGTCCAGCGTCAGCCTAAAGCCCATGTCGTAAAGGGTTTTATCGACATTGACGCGGGCTGTAACGTCCTCAGCCTCGGCAAAGTCCCAACAGAGATGGGGCGATCGCGCCCGTTCTCCCAGGATGGGGCGGTTTAAATCGACGATCCAGCGGATCAGGGTGCGGTCGAAGGTGCGGGCTAAGAGGTCGGCATCGGCCTGTACCAAGGCCATCGTCCCCGTTTTGGCCACCTCATCACGGGCACGACTGCCGCCGCCGCCACTCTGGTTAGTGGTCCCCGTCTGGCCCAGTACGCATTCACTAATTTGCTCATCCATGTAGCGGCACAGACCCTCATAGGTCTGCACACTGCCACTCCGGATGGCCTCAATAAATTCGATGGTCATCCCCTCGGGCACGGTGGCCGCCAGCCCTTGGGTGATGTTGTTCAGGGCCTCTAGCAGGATGTCGATGTTGGCCTGTTTTTCCCCGGGGGCGTACTTGCCCAACGGCGTCGGGCTGCCAAACTTGTCGGCAAATATCAGCCAGAACTGAATACCCTGCCGTTTAAAGAAGGTGGGCCAAAAGATTTTAGAGTCGAGCCCCAGCCCATAGGGGTTGAGGTCCGTCGCGGTAGGGGCATGATAGATGACCTTACGGGCTGGGATGGGTTCACCGGTCAACCAGTTGGTTCGGGTCAGCAATCGCAGCTCATAGCCGTTATCGGTGGCGGTGAAGCCAAACCGGCGCTGATCGCGGTGGCGCACCTCAGCGGCCACAATCTCACGGCCATCGGTGTGCCACATGGGCTCACCTGTGGCGTAGCCTTTGCCAATTGAGTCCAAAAAGTTTAGCGCGACCCCATCAAAGCCCTGGGCTCCGTACTCGCGGGCCAGGGGATAGTCGGTGACGCCTAGGGCCTTAAGCTGAGCCTCAACCAGATCGCGGGCCATGATGTCTGGTTTGTCGTCGCTGGCCGCTTCTAGTTTCCAGGGGCGGGCGATCAGCTCCATCTTGCGCTGCTGTAGCACCGCATGGGCGTGGCAATCCTCTTCCACCTTGGCGTAAAGCTTTAGCCCCTGGCCGCGTCCACGACTCTGCAGGGTGGGGTCGGGGTTGGTTAAATGCCCAACCCCCACCAGCCCAGCGAAGTCTAGGAAAGACTTTTGCAGGGTTGCAAATTCCTGTTTTAGGTTGGCAGGTAGGGGCATGATTTACGCTTCGATTTCGGGGGTGTCTTTAATGGTCACGCTGCCGTCATAGGCGTGGATGAACAGAGTGCCACCCATAAGGCCACGGGAGATCGCTTCGCAAGACAAGTCAGAGGTCGATTGAAATGCGCCCACAGTTTTTAGGGCGTCGTCAAGGCTGAATTTGCTGGAATCGAAAAAGGCGGCAACGGCAGCGATCGCCGCCAACTGATCCAGCGGCAAGTCGCCAAAGCCGTCTTTTACTGATGGAGAATCAGTCATGGCCTAGATGCCGAGGATGTTTCGTAACCACCCAAAGAAGCCGGAGGATTCAGAGTCAGGTGGGCTCATCTGTTTCCGCTTCTCTTCCATCCGCGCCCTAAACAGGCGCTCTTCTAAGGTCTCTTCCGAGTCAGCCATAGGGCTTCCCCTCCTGGGAGGGGCTAGGGGTGGGTTTAGCGTTGTAGGCAAACGGAATCGAGCCGGATTCGTAGAACTGGCCGGTAAACCGGTGCTCAATATCAATCGGCCCCTGGCTTAAGTCAGGGGGATAAAAGGTGACATTGCAGGCCACCCGCATATCTTTCAGGCCCCAACCGTGAAAGCGATACAGGTTAGGGTTGCGGCCATAGCTCGGCTGGCCTTCCAGCTTTGCCCAGGCTTCCACCTCGCGCTTGATGGCCTCCCAGCGGGCCAAGCCTCTTAAAAACCAAGGGACAGGGTTCATGGGGTTAAGTCCTCCATTAATTAACCATTGCTTTGCGTACCAGCGGATAAAGAGTCTTGGCAACCAGTGAAGCCCAGGCATAGCAGGGGTTACTCCGCTTCAGGGACTGATTCTGGCAACCCGTCAGCATCGCTCGCAAACTTGCCAACCACCGCTTCCAGGGCATCGAGCTGGCGCCCCACCTCGGCAGAAACCCCAGCAGCTATCGCGCCTGGGTCTTCCAAGTCGCCAGCAATGAAGCGAACCAAATCAGCGCTAGCCAGAATCGTTGTGGCAATCCGCAATCCCGCTTCCTGGCGAGTCGGCACCGGTTCACCGGCAAGAATCTCGACGGGCAATTCAATCGTGTTTAAAGGCTGGTCCATCGTTAGTTATCTCCAAAAACAAAGTCATCGAGCTGATACCCCAGGCGGGGTTCACCCACCGCCTGATATTCGATCGCGGCCCCCTCATGGAGTGAGGCGTACCACATCAACACCCCGGCAATGGCGCTATCGCCATGTCGCTTCTCGCCGTCACTGCCGACGTTCTTGCCGTCTGGCACCATCGGAATGCCCTTATCGACCACCACCGCCCGGTGGTCATCCTTCCAGTCAGGGGAGGGGGGCAGCTGTAGCCGCTGGTCTTCCATGCCCGCCTTGTACTTAGGGAAGTTCTCCCCATACCAAGGGCGGCTAAGTTGCACCTGATGGATGCGGCCCGCGCCATACTTCTGCATGGCCACCTCGGCCAGATACTGACCGTTCCCCCTGGCATCATGGGCCCCGGCCACAAACCGGGGCAGGCGATCCACAATCCAGAACAGGATTTGGCGCTGCTGCTCGAACGGCACGTTACGCAGCTCTAACCCGACCAGGGCAGCGCGGGTGAGGTTTTCCCAAATTTGGGAAAAAAGTAGAACAGACAAATCACCATTGCGGGCGAAGTCCATGCCGTAAACCGTCTTTAAAGCCGGGTTTAAACGGGTATCTAAGACCGGTTTGACTGCCGCTTCCAGCCAGTCATCGGTGTGCAGCTCCCGCTCGACTTGGGGCCGGGTAGCAAAGTCCTCGGGGCAGCTATAGCGCAATACAGGCGCATCGCCCGCCATGCTTTGCTCAATCAGCACGCTGGGGAAGTAGCGGCCCCCACTGCGCTTGGGGATGCAGTCGAGTTCTTGGGCAGCGCGATCGCCAAATTCCTTATAAACGCCGTTCATCCATTCCAGTTCACCGTCTGCCGTCCAGGTCTTGCCCTGAATCAAACAGATGCGTTTATAGAGCCCTTCGGCCACCGCCTGACGGAAGGTGACAAAGTGGCGCTCATAGGGCTCGCGGCCCGCCTGGATGTCTTGGTCAAACTCATAAAACGGGTTTTCGATGCCGTTAAAGGTGGTGATGATGCCGATGGTGCCGCCCCAGATTCTGAGGGCAAGGGCCGCTTCCAGCACATCCCGGAAAAAGTCATGGAACGCCGCCTCATCAATGCGCACCCGACCCTGACGGCTTCGCAGGTTCCGGGGCTTGCTGCTCAGGGCCTCGATCTTGTGGCGAGAATTGAAAACCAACCGGAAGACATTGATCGATTTATCCTCGTCCCCGTCGCGCCAAACCTCTTGGTCCTCTTCTACTTCAGAGGCCGCTAGGTCATAGGCTTTTGCAAAGCTGGCCGCGTCCTCGATGTAGGTGCGGGCCATCTCTTTTTCATAGCCGATGTAGTAGGTGTTTTGGCCGTTGGTCTGAGCGGCCCATAAAGCACTGTCGCCAGCATCGGCCCAGCTCATCCCAATCCGGCGCGACTTTACGCAGCTCTTGAGCCCAGCAGGCGAGTTGCACCAGCGCTGCTGATAGGGCAAAAAGATCTTGGGTATTTCGTCGGCGTCGATGCCGGGCAGTAGCTCTCTCATGCGCCAATCCCCAGAATTCGGGACCGGATCTGCTCTGCGAAATCGTCTCCTAGGCCCCGACCTTTGACCTCATTGGTCACGGCCTCGGCAACATCAGCTACCTGCTTGCGAAGCTCAAGCTGCCATTTTTTCTGCTGCACGGCGGAGCGGTTGAGGTCAGCGATCGCCCGCGCCATTTTGGGCAGATCTAGATTCTCAACATCAATCTGATCGACTTTGAGCAGCAGTGAAAACAGCTTTTCCTGAGCCAGTCGCACCAGCGAATCACCCAGGGCATTCTCGTCATCGCCCACGGTCTCAGCCACGGCCTGAGCCTGCTGGGTCGCCACCCGCAACGCCGACAGCCTTTCTTCAAAGCCCTGGCCATAGCGATGCAGGGTGCTTTTACTGATTTCAAAGCCTTGATCGTCCAACCATTTAGACAGGGCTTCGTAATCACCAAAGCCGGAATTTAGCAGGCGGGCATTGAGCGCGTCCCGCACCTCCTCCGGTAGCCGTGCAACTTTAGAACGTGGAGCCATCTCACCCCCCTGCCCGCTGGGGCGGACGGCCTACCCCTTTGGGGGCGTCGGCGTTGTACTCCACCACATCCACGCCATCGGCGGTGATAGTCAGAAGGTGCTCCGACTCCCACTCCGCCAAGCCCTTAGCAATCAGATAAGCCGCCTCTTGATCTAGCTCATTGTCGAGCAGCATCAGATTGGCATCATCCAGCGCTCGCAGCATCAAGCCACGACTGATACCCACTGGCCGACCGGCATCTAACAGGCTCAGCATCCGCCAGCGAATCTCATAGCGCCGCAGCCGCACCGCATCAGAGACCACCCGCTCCAGAACAACCCCCACCGGCTGGGCTTCGTTACCTTCCAGCACGTCCAGGCCGTAGGCCGTCAAAGACCAGGCCAGGTTCTCTGCATCGACCAGTCCCTTGTCTTTCAGGTAATCCAGCTCTCTGAGTAGCTGGGCTTCAGAAACGCTGATGGACTGGCTTTGCAAGCAACGCCGCAAAATTGACAAAGCGATCGCCTCGTTGCGCCTGGCATCTAGCAGGTTCAACAACTGCCAGCGCACCTCACCAATGAGCGCCTGATTAAGTTCAGTCATGGTTGGGCACCCCGTGCTTATCCAGCCGACGATGGACGGCTTCCAAGATGGATTCAAGCTTGCTGACGGTTCTGATCCAGTCCTCGCGGGCTACATACTCGCGGTTTAGCTCCGCCCGCAGGTTCATATGCTCGGTCTGATACCCCTGAAAGTTCCGCTGCATATCTTGAAAGGCAATGGTCATCGCCTCGAACCGCTGCTGCAGCAGAGAAATATCAGCCCGCTGGCTTTCTAGCGCCTCAATGCGAGGGGTCATGCGCTCTACATTGCCTGCCACCAAGCGACCTTCCGCCTGAACGGATTCGACGACCTTGAGACGCCCCTCTAAGTCGTTGTCTTTAGAGACAAAACGGTTAAATTCACGAGAGACAAACCACTTGATCAGCGCAAAGCCCGCAGTCAAAAGGGCTCCACCTCCACCTACGATCAGCAGTTCAGGGGAAAGGTAGACCCCTGCCTGAGCGGATGGAGCCGGTTCTGGCGTTTGAGCAACTAGGGCAACGATGCGCATGAGTAAGCCTGTACTGCTGGCTCAATCATGCCGCCCGCGCCACCGACTTCACACCCTGAAGACTTTCAGCTAGATCGCTCTAAAAACTGGTAAACATTGCGCTCCGTGATGCCAAGCTTGAGGGCAATTTCCTGGCGGGTATGGCTAAACCTCATTGACTCGATCAGCCGCTTGCGGGCATTGCGGCGCATGGTCCGACAGCGCGGAATGTACATCCGCCCGCCTACATACCCCCCCAGCTTCACCGCCAACTCTTCACCCAGCAGCTCAGCTATGGGGTGAAAGAAATCCATCTGGGCCGGGATGTTGAACTCAAGCCCACCATAGGTTTCGATCAGTTTTATCGTCGCCTCAAACCCGATCAGTTCACAAATCGGCTGCATATCATCGGGTAGGTCATTGGCATCATAATCGGGGGTTAGAGCTTCCATGACAGTACAGATGTACTTTTACTCAATGATAGATACCTGGGGAAAGCGCAGATCCGCCGCTTCGGCATAGCGAAGGGCTAAACCCTTGATCGCCGCTGGGGTGAGGTGATTGAGATACAGGCGGATATGGTTGCGGGTGCGATCGCCCTGCTCTAGCAACAGCTCCGCCGCCCCGACCTCGTCTAAGCCGTCCTGTTTTTGAATGCTGCGCAACGCCAACTGATACAGCCCTGGCAATAGTGTGGGGTTGTGAACCTGCCACAGCTTGCGCTCTCCCTCCCAGTAGGGAATCGCCCAGCCCTGCTTTTGCAAAGCCAGCTCAATCAACGCCAGATAGTCACTCAGATCCTCTGGTGGTGGCAGCGTCGCCAGCGCTCCGGCTCCCGGCTCGGCAGGGGGTGGGGTCTCTGTGGCGGGTTTTCCCAAATTGGGAATTTTCCCAGATTGGGAAACCGGCTTTTTCTTGATCGGCGGTTTAGTCACCACAATTCTTCTCCCCGCTCTCCCGCGGGAACACCGATCAGATCTCTGTAGTTGCAATCCCAGTCGCATTCTTCAGAGCCCACCAGAAGACAATACCCGTCGTCCATTAGGCCGCATTCAAAGTAATCGTCTTCGGGTTCTAGCCAGTCATCAGAGCAGTCATCTTCATCTATCCAATTCGAACCGTCGTAGCCCGCTAGTTCGTAGCGTTGCAGCTCTAGAAAGTCATCCCAGGGGGCCTGGTGGCGCGGCTGCGCTGCGGACCACCACCAGCCCGACTCATCCCAAACCAACCAGTCACCCTGGCAGACATGCCATAGCGACCAGTTCAGACGACGCCACCACCGGATAATCCTCTTCACGATTCGCCCTCCAAGTAGTCCAGCTTCTGATTGAAGTCAGTCCATCTCGCCTCACGGAATGCCGACAACGCCAAATCTGCCGCCAGCGATCGCGCATTATCCGCCGCCATCATGTCTTGCAGTGTCCGCTCCACCCAGTCCTTGAGCGCTTCGATAACCTTGTTGCATTCCTGGGGATACCGCCCCGCCCACTCCAGACGCTCCATGCCGGTCATGCGCTTGCAATAGCTGTTAATCGCGTTTTCGCTGCCGTCATTCACCGCGCCCAATCGGTACAGCGTTATCCATAACGCCCGAATCTTCGCCGCCTGGGTATTACTGTCCGCTGTGCCCTTGCTCTTGGGGCTTAGCTTCCGCCCCCCTCTCCCAGATTTGGGAGAGGGGCTGGGGGTGAGGGCCTCCGGGTTCACCAACCGCTCAAAATGCTGATTAACCTGTTCCAACTCCGCGATCGCCATGTCCGAACAGGACCTTTTCCCAACTTGGGAAAACAACACATCCTTGTAGGTGTCGTTATCCAACTTGAGCTGCTTCGCCTTCTGATGAATCCAACCAATCAGGTTTGCCCGTCGTGACTTCGGCTTACGCTTTGTGATCGTTATTTTGGCTTTCGTTATCGGCATTACTTCGTTCCTCCATTGCTTTGTACAAGTTCCTCAAAGGCTGCAACACATAGGCCCGCGCCAGCCTGTCACTCAGCAGCCCCTGATTCCAGAGCCTGATTGAGCCATCAATCACCTCTGTCGCACTAACAAGCACCCTGCCGTTTGGCCCCTTGCGCTCCGGCAGGTACGTCCCACCAGGAAAATCCAGCGGCAACGCGGCCTCGATCTCGCGCTGACTGGCGCGAAACCAGAGGATCGCCTTCCGCATCCGCGTCTTAAAGGGGATCTCAGTCATGACTTGCTCCCCTCTTGGGGGGTTGGGGGTGGGTTAGCCTGGGCCTGGCCGCATTAATCGCTGCCAGCGTCGAACCCCGATCACCTTCCGGTATTTCATGTAGCGCCCGAACCTCGGACCTGGCCTGCTGCATCTGCGTTCCGCCCTGCCCCCTCACCTTCGGCACCCCAGCTTCGGCGCTTCCTCTCTCGTCCATTCGCTGCTCAATCCAGCCAAAATCCTCCGCCAAACACTTGTTACGGATAGCGTTGATCGCATCGCCGCGCATCACATCAGCACTGGGGCCTTTATGGCGCTTTAAGTACTGCAGTACCGCTTCGACCAAAGGCCCGTCAAAATCATTGCGCCCCGGCCCTGTCCACGCATCGCCCAACCCCTCACGCACCAGCGCCGGGTAGGGATGCCCCGCCGCATTAAACCGCGCCGCCATCGGGTCAACCCGCAAGGTCAGCGCCTCAATTTGAGCCAGAGCACCCAGCAGATAGACCGCCAGATCAGTGACTTCAGACTCTAGGAGCGTGCCGTGCTCCAGTTGTTCAATGGCCGAGGCGCGGGCATTCACCTGGTCTGCCAGGTCGCTTAAGGGCTGGATGTCATGATCTTCAAGCATCAGCCTGCCCTCCTTTTGCCAACCGTTCAAGCCGATAACGCTGCCGTTCGAGTTCAATCTGCTGCAGCGTTGTCGATAGCAAATCAATGCGATCTTGGGGCTGAGTTGCAGCAAACACGACTGGAAGGTGAGCAAGGATGTAGCAGTAGGTCTTATCCTGCAATTCGCCTATATCTTCGCGAGTCCCAGCGCCCTCAAGCATCGCGTGAGCAACCGAACTGCACGCCACCTCCAAAGCTAGCGCCATCATCTGCAGCAACGTTTCCCGATCCGCCATCCCCTCTTGGGAGGGGTGGCCGGAGGACGGGGTGGGTTCTGCTGTTCCAATGAATTCATCCACTGTTTAGACCTCGGTTTGAACGTTGTTTTCATCTCTCCCCTCTTGGGAGGGGTGGCCGGAGGGCGGGGTGGGTTTACTCGCCAAACATCCCCGGCTCAATTTCCTGATAAATGCGCCCGTGGGGGCGAAACTCATGCCAAAAGCCGCTCAGGTTTTCGCCGATATAAGCGATCGCGCTCGGATATCTCGCAGGTGAATCATTGCCGACATAGGTGAGCCGCCCTTTGGGTGCGCAAATCACCGGCCCCAGTGCCATCAGCGCTTCCCACCAGCCGGTATCGGTATAGGCCGGAACCAAAACACAGGCTTCAGTAAGCAATCCCGCGTCATAACTGGCGGTTAACGCCTGCATCCAGAGCATTAGACTGCTGTCTTCGGTCTTGCAATAGGGTGGATTGAGCCAGATTCGACCCAGCCACCACCACAGCAGACCGTTGTCTTCATGGGTGTAATGGCGCTTTGCCTCAGACACATGGGGGTGGGTGTGGCTGTTGCTAGCCGGATCCAGGTCAATGCCACCCATCACCCGCGCTGCCGCCTGCCAAATCCAGTCCGGGGTGTAGTGCTCATCATGGGCGTCCGGGTTGCTCAACGCCAAACCCTTACCCGTCAACTGCTTGACCGCCGCCTTTACATCTCGAATCGTCACCCGGTCCTTGTCTTTGCCCAGTTGCAACGCCAACTGATAGGCTTCCACCTGCTGATCGGGCTCCATGTCCGTCAGAGGTAGCAGGTGACCTTCCGGGATCTGGCTGGCGTCGATGTTCCCAATTTGGGAAAAGTTGCGTTCCACTCGGGCCGCCGCCAAAGCCCGATAGCAAAAGCTCTTGCTTTGCTCGAACTCGCTGACGACGCATTCCCGCCAACTCTGATATCCCAATGCCCGCCAGCCTTCGCCCTCATACAAGGCCAGCAGCAAACCTCGCACCTGGCTGATGCTCTCGCGAACGCGATCGCACAGCGCCCGCGCCTCTACATCGTTCAAGGGCTTAAAAACCGGCAAGGGTTCTGATGGCGGCCATGCCGACTTTTCCCAACTTGGGAATTGGTCCTGGCCCGGCTCTACTACGGTTGCGATCGCTGCCTCTGTTTTGGCCATCAGCCCAGCACCCCCAGCCTCACAAACAGATAGCCGAAAGTCGCCAGGATTGAAGCCGCCATAAATCCACCCAGCACCGAACCCCAGAACAAGTGGCCCTGAAAGGCTGCAGCCAACGCTTCATGGTCTTGCTTTAAAGCATTGAATTGCTTTTCGGCTTTCCCCATCCACTCGTAAGCCCACACGGGTGGCAATTCTGGAGGCGCTTCAATCACCAGGTCGGCAGGGGGGAGCATAGCCAGTAAGGCTTCTTGGCGCTCCTCATCAGGTAATTGATTAAACCAGTCAGTGTTTGTTGTCATTACCCTAGGTCCAACGTGTCTAAATAAATCCGCGTCACGCTTGGGTCGCAGCCCGATTTCTGCATCAAAAACAGAGACATCGCCGCAGCCGCTACCCGATCGCGCGTCCACCCGGGCTTGTCCTTCATCCAGTCCTCAGCCGCATCCCAGAGATCCTTCGGAATCTCCGCCGCCAACACCGCAAACCCATCCGCCTCACTCCCCTCGCCCAGGTTTGGGAGAGGGGTTGGGGGTGAGGGCTCCCCTGCACCCTGGCTACCCAACACAGCGGGCATCGTAAACGCCACCCAGTACCCCAAACAAAACAAACCCCCCCCCCCCAAAGCCCCCCCCCCCAAAAGCCACCCAAAAAAGCAGAGCCAGGCGAAAAAAAGACAAC
>JBHJIP010000157.1:0-13506 GCA_050043365.1 Leptolyngbyaceae cyanobacterium | reverse complement strand
AAGCTGGTGACAAGACTCGAACTTGCGACCGGCTGATTACAAATCAGCTGCTCTACCAACTGAGCTACACCAGCATTGAATTAATTAGTCTAACAAAAACTGCTGCAAGGATGACGCGCAAACCGCCCCTGCAAAAGATTGCCTGCTACGCTTTTTGATTTTCCATGGCCCAGCGGGCTAGCTCTGTACGATTGTGTAGTCCGGTCTTACCCAACATGTTGCTGACGTGGCTCTCAATGGTGCGTTGGCTAACCTGCAGCTCTTCAGCAATCTCGCGATTAGCCATCCCCCGAGCGACAAACTGCACTACCTTCAGCTCGGTGGGAGTTAACTCAACATCGAAGGGGACGTTAATCGTGGGGGTTGGGGCACCGCCCTGGGATTTTTGGCGAATTAGTCGGGAGGCCTGCTTTAGAGAAGACTCCACTTGAGCCACTAACTCTTCAGGCTCGAAAGGCTTCACCATGTAAACATCTGCGCCCATGTTGAGCCCTTTGACGCGGTCTTGACTTTGCCCCTTAGCAGACAAAAACAGCACCGGAATCCATTCTGTCTCCGGATCATCCCGCACATTTTTAACAAAGGTGTGACCATCCATTTCAGGCATCATCACATCGCAAATAATCATGTCCGGTTTTTCACCTTTCAAGACCTCTAGGGCTTCTCTACCGTTTTCTGCTGTGGTGACCTGATAGCCACGGAATTCTAGATAATCCTTAACGAGCAAAATCAAGTTAGGGTCATCATCAATCAGCAAAAGGGTTTTCTGATCACTTGAACTGGTCTCTTTCATGCTGATCTGCCTGCCTTAGAACCCAAGCTTGAAATTTTGCTTCTATAGGATACCCACTGTTATTTCAGAGGATACGCTCAAATTTTAGAGTGCGTCATCAATTACGAGTAAAAGCCTTGCTGAGCAGAGATTGCTGCACCCGCTCCTATGATATCGCTAGGGGCTGTAACCTTCGCATAATAAGGGTTTTGCCTTTTATTGATGGCAGCCCCTGGAAATAATTGGCGACTGGTTGGTTTTGTATCAATCTGGTTACATGCTAAAGGTGGCCGTCTGAACTGGTCTTATTAAATTGCAGAAACTAGCCTGACAGCCCAGCCCGGCTGGGATAGCGGTGCAAAAGCGTAAAAAAGTAATTAAAGTCAAAGCTGCGAGGATCGAGGCGGCTACCCGAGCGATCAACCCGCTGATGGGTGGTAATGCGGCTGTCAGAAATATTGCTATTGGAGAGGAGCCAAGCCAGCGATTCGTATTGAGCCTGGGTATAGCCGCTGTGGCGGGTGCCATTGCCTCGCCCATCGCTTGGGGTCTCCAGAGAGACGTGATAGGCAAAATTATTGACGGATGGGGGGAAAGCTGGATTGGTTCGAACGGTTTCAGGACCATTTGGGCCGTCGAAAACAGAGTTGCCAGCTCCATAGGCTCGATTTTCAGGCGGCACGATGTAATAAACGGTGCCGTTTAAGCCGATCAAGGTGTGATAGCTGACTTGGTCAGCATCGTTAGGGTGGTAGTTCTGAAACAGATTGATGGCACTCTGGGCGGAGCCAACAGTTTCATGGAGCACGGCAATAAACGCATTACTGACTGGGTTGCCGTAAGCGTCGGTGCTGTAGCGATCGCCATAATTACTGGGATCCGCCAGGGTGATTTCTTGACGCGGTTCGTAGTTGGGGGCCGTTTGGGCCACCACCGTGGGTGCAGCAGTGACAAAATCTTGGGTCGCTGTGGTATCAGCGGGCACCAGGGTTATAACGGCAGCCTGCCTGATTGTCGGCAGCCCCGTCACCGTATCAACCGCCATTAACCGATGAAAAGAGGGCCAGAACAAGGCCAGCATTAGCGTTAGCGCGCCGCCCAAAATTCCCGTCCACTGCCAAGTTTGTCGCCGCCCCATGGCTAATCCTCATGTGCCCGCTATGAACTGCACCGTACCCGTGCTGGGCTTATTTTGCCTGAGGAGCTGAAAGACAGCCTCTATTATTAACTTTTGTATTGTTTTCTACCAAGATGACCATCGATCCAGCGCGCGCTTTCCACCCCAGCGGTTTGCAATTTCGTCATCATAGTCATCCGCCAGCTTGACCACCGTATTCACAGAGTAAGCCAGCTCGATTTGATCGCAGGTAGAACCTACTAAGCTATGTTCAAAGACAATGTCATTTTCAGAGTCTAGGGCAAATCGGCCAAATCGGATGCCATTATTCTCTCGCAGTAGGTAATAAGTCAGGTCGGGGGTCAGCTCAACATCCGTGACGACGTAAGATCGAGTCGTGATCAGCGCATCGTCTCCCTCCCAGGGGATCACCCGCGTTGAAGCGACGGCTGAGCCAAAATTAATGATAAATAGAGGCTCATCGCCAAAGGTTAAGACTCCGCTCCCAAAGAGTTCGTACATCCATGGACTGATACGTTCATAGCAAGCTTTCTGGGCGGGGGATTGGAAATCCATGAAGTCAGTGAGAGGGCGATCGCGTCCCCAATTCTCCCTCTTTAGCCCCCTGGGATCAAGCTGTGATTGAGATTGCGCCATGACTGAGGCGACCCCAAACTCCCATTATGATCTGGCCGCAGCCTTGGATACGGTGGTGCAAGACTTTGATGCATTGCAAACCCAACTCACCTACCGTCAAGCCCAGGGGACGCTACAAACTCTATTAGAACGCCTCACATTCACCCCAAGGGAAACGACTCACCTGCAGTCAGAGGTCCAGCAACTCACCCGTCTGCTCACCAAGCTAGAACAGGCGGTGGTCCATATTGCCGTGTTCGGCTTAGTGGGGCGTGGCAAGTCCTCGTTGCTGAATGCGTTGTTAGGGAGCGATGTATTTGCCACTGGGCCAACCCACGGGGTCACTCAGCAGCAGGCCACCGCGCCCTGGCAGATCCATCAAGAGGCGGCTTCAGCGGGGCAGTCCCTTTGGCGGGTAAGCCCTAAATCAACCCAACAAGCTCGGATAGAGCTGATTGATACCCCAGGTCTGGACGAAGTGGATGGCGTTGAGCAAGAGAAATTGGCTCAACAGGTGGCCCAGTCAGCGGATCTGATCCTATTTGTTGTGGCTGGGGATATGACTCGCCGTGAGTATGGCGCCCTAGCAACCCTGCAGCGCCAGCACAAACCCCTGCTGCTGGTGTTTAACAAGGTGGATCAATACCCCCCAAGAGATCGCCAAGCTATCTTTGAGACCCTCCGAGCACAGCGATTGCACCGCTTAATTGACCCTGGCAATATCGTCATGGCGGCGGCTGCTCCCCTTGAAACTGAGGCCATCCGCCAAGCCGATGGCCAACTGATCACGCGCAGGGTGCGGGGTACCCCGCAGATCAGCGACCTCAAACTTAAAATTCTGGATGTTTTGCAGCGAGAAGGCTTGGCGTTGGTCGCCCTCAACACCCTCCTCTACGCCAATGATCTGGACGAGGCCATTCGTGAGAAAAAGCTGCATCTACGCGATCGCGCAGCTGAGGAGGTGATCTGGCAAGGCACTCTGGCGAAGGCGATCGCCGTTGCCCTGAACCCGATTACAGGCATTGACGTGTTGACCGGGGCTGTGGTGGACGTGACCTTGCTCGTCACCCTAGCGCGACTCTACGGTTTGCCGCTGACCCAGCAAGGGGCGGTGAAATTGCTGCAAACCATTGCCCTAGAACTCGGGGGACTCTCGGTCAGTGAGTTGCTCGTCACCGCTGGCTTGAGTTCCTTAAAAGGGGTTTTAGGGCTGGCTACCCCCGCCACCTTAGGAATGGCGCTGCCTCCTTACCTCGCCGTGGCGGTCACCCAAGCGACAGTGGCTGGGGTCGCCAGCTACAGTTTGGGGCAAGTGGCCAAGGTCTACTTTGCCAATGGGGCTAGCTGGGGGAGTCATGGTCCCAAAGTATTGGTGAAGCAAATTTTGGCAACGGTGGATGAAGACGGGGTGCTACATCGCATCAAGGATGAGTTGCTCACCAAAATCAACCCTTTAGACTCAGCTGCGGTACCTACTAATTCGCAGGGGTTCAATAGCGAAATGTGACAAGATAGCTAAAGTACCGCTTAACTGAATGCATGGCTGCTCCAGAATCCCCCTCGATTCCTGCCTATCAAAAGCTCAAAACCCTTCGGCCGCTCCTGTTGAAATTCCATAAAGCGTTGCTTGAAGCTGAGCGCGATCGCTACGAGCGCATCCATGGTCCCATCACCTCCAAGGGTGAGTTTTTCCAACTGGTGATTGGGGATGACTGGTTTAGCTGGTTGCGGCCCATCTCCAAATTTATTGTGCAAATGGATGAGGTGCTATGGGCCAAAGAGCCGGTTTCCCCCAATCAAATTTATGATCTGCTCAACCAGGCGCGTTCTTTAGTTCCCCCTGGGGCTGAACAGAGTGATGCGGCTAGCCGCTATGAGCAAGCCATTCAACGGGACGATCAACTGGCCAGTATGCACAACGAAGTGTCGGCTCTATTAGAAACAACCGCAGCCGATGAGCCTCTGAAATAACCCTCGCCCGCCTGTCCCCCTACCAAAGGCGTACTTCGCTAATGCTGATATGCCCTGAAAAGCAAACATCTACGTCCGCGCCCGGATCGCGCTGGCGCTGACCGTAAGCCCCCACATATCGAAACTTGCCATCAACCACCGTGAACTCCGTCGGTAGAGGCTGGGTGCAGGCGGGGCACTCGACCAAGCTGGGCTCAGGGGCATCCCGACTGACGTGGGGTAAATTCACATTCCAAAAGCGGCCTGACTGGGGTGGCATCCGCATCAGCTTGCCCAACACTTTAGCTGCCAGTCTTGTGGTTACAGACCAATCAATCGGTTGGCGATTGTGAATATATTGGGACAGAGCGATGCCAGGGATCCGGAGGAGGGTGGCTTCGCGCACAGCGGCGACCGTCCCAGAGACATGAATATCGGCTCCTAAATTGCCCCCAGCGTTAATCCCCGATAGCACCCAGCGCGTTTCTGGATAGAGGTAGCTCACGGCAACTCGGGTGCAGTCAGCGGGCGTACCGCCAATCGCATATTCCCCCATGCCGCGAGAATCAATTGCAATCGATCCGCCTCGATTAATTTGGTGACTACAGCCAGACAATGGCTGATCAGGGGCGACGATCGCGGCCGTCTGACCCGGCAGTGCCGCTTGCAAAGCCCGAATACCAGGGGCGTCAATGCCGTCGTCATTGGTGAGCACAAGGGTCATGCCAGCTCCGTCATCTCACCCGCGAAGACCCGTTGAGCGGGGCCGGTCATGTAGACGCGATTGTCGTTAGACCACTCGATTTGGAGGGGTCCCCCCGGCAATTCTACGGTGGCAGTGCGATCGCAGTGATCAGTCAAAACCCCTGCAACTAATGCTGCACAGGCTCCCGTTCCGCAAGCCAGGGTCGGACCTGCGCCCCGCTCCCAAACCCGCATTTTCAAATAGTCTCGACTAACCACCTGAATGAATTCAGTATTGATTCGCTGAGGAAAGGCAGAATGATGCTCAAACTTTGGACCCAGTTGGGCCAGATCAATCGCTGCAACGTCTTTAACAAAGGTGATGCAGTGGGGGTTACCCATACTGACGCAGGTCACAGACCAAGTGTTTTCCCCAACCTGTAATGATGTATTGACCACCTTATCTCCCGCAGCCCCTAGGGTTGTGGGGATCTGTTCTGCCAGTAAGCTGGGCTCCCCCATATCCACAGTGACCTGACCATCGGCGCGGAGTTTGGGGGTGATTACCCCAGCCAGAGTATGAATGGCATAGGCTTGAGCCTGATCTGGGGCTTGGCCATCTGCCGTTTCTAACCCAGCAATAAACTGGGCCATACAGCGGATGCCGTTGCCGCACATTTCAGGTTCTGAACCATCGGAGTTAAAGCTCCGCATGGTGTAATCGGTGCCCGCTTGTCCCGGTAGGGCAAAGATCACCCCATCCGCCCCGATGCCAAAGTTGCGATCGCACCATTTCACCGCCTGCTCAGCGGTAATCAAAGGTTCGGTTTGATGGCGATTGTCCACCAAGACAAAATCATTTCCCAAGCCGTGGTACTTACTGAATGCGATCGCCATGGTCGTTTAAACTCATCATTACTAAATCGAAAAGCCAGCCGCTATCTCAACGCTGGAACAGAACAGTGGGTTCTGAGGTAATGCAGCAGATTCCTATGACCATTCCCGCCCTAGTCTCCTCCTCTGCGATTAGCAGTTCGTGATAGAACTATGCACTTCTAGGTTCTGGATTGGGTCGGAAACGCTATCTTTAATCCTAGAACTTTCCCCTGTCTTAAGGGGTGCCCGATGAACAGGGTAAGTTAAAACCAGAGTCGTTGCTGATTGCAAAGATGAACCCACTGTTCAAACCTACCAATCCCCTGGTCCTGACCCAGCCATACCAGGGCTCAGCAATGCAAACTTTATCCACAGGATTGCCCCAGGGGCTGCAATGTCTATGACTCTAGAATTGGATACCAGATTGCCCAGCACGAAGTTGCTCCAGGGTGCCTTGCGCGACAAACAAGCCGTTGAACTGAAAGTGGTCACGGGAGACACATTTAACGGTACTCTGCGCTGGCAAGATCCCGACTGTCTTTGCCTCGATGTAGACGGCCAAACCACCTTGATCTGGCGCAGTGCGATCGCCTATTTAAAAGTAGGCTAGAGGCTCAGTTAAAGCTAGAATCCTTGTCCCGACCCATGAAACAAACTGTGTCACTGCATCGGTTACCCGGCCTCAACGCTTTATTGAGACGGCGGCAATGGCCTTGGCGGGCCGTTGTTTTTATGGCGATTGCGAGTCTTGCCGCCCTAATGGTGACTTTACTCAGCCCGCTTCGAGCCCAAGCCTACGATGTTGCTATTCAGCCTGCTAGTCCGCAGCAAGGAGACACCGTTTCAATTCTGGTGACTGCGAACCCAGGCAACACCGAGGTTCCGACCGTTACGGTGAATGGGGAGACTTATCCTACCTTTGCCCTGGGCAACAGTCGATATCGCACCTTTGTCCCCAGTAGTCCTCTACATGCTTCAGGGCGATATGTGGTTCAGGTGACCGGTTCTGAGCCCCCTAGGAATCCAGCTTTTTGGCTAGACCGCCGCAGTTTTCGAACTCAGCACATTACCTTTTCTCCAAGCGCTTCAAGCATTGAAGGCACGGACTATGAGTTTGATCGGGTGCAAAATTTTAAAGATGTTTTGAGCCCCCAGAAGTATTGGAGCGGCCCCTTTTTGCGGCCCAGTCAAGGGCGCGTTAGCTCTGAGTATGGGGTCCGGCGCTATTACAACGGTGTCTTTGCCGAAAACTACTACCACCGCGGCGTCGATTACGCCGCGGCAACCGGTTCCCCTGTAGTTGCCCCTGCGGCGGGTCGTGTCTCCCTCGTGGGTCGCGTCGCTGACGGTTTTGCCCTCCACGGCAACACCATCGGCGTTGACCATGGGCAGGGGGTGGGCATCATTTTTATTCACCTCAATAGCATTGCCGTTAATGAAGGGGATATGGTCCAGCCAGGTCAGGTTATCGGCACAATTGGCTCTACCGGAGACTCAACCGGCCCTCACTTGCATTGGGGGGTTTACGTGAACGGGGTCGCCGTTGATCCGGGGCCTAGGCGCAATGGCCGCATTGATTAGGCTTCACGACCGGAGCGCAGCCAGCACTGCCGGTAATGCGTTCCAGACGCATCCTGCCCTAATTCCTGAGGGTGCATTCGACAGCACACGGATGCTTGGTTTCCCTGGATGACTGGGCAAAAGTTTCTGGCTAGGGCTGTCAGCTTTATAAATGCACCGGGCACACTAGAGCCAGTCAGAGAAGGACGGGGCCTCTAAAGCCTATGCAGTGCCTAGATCACGTCTGCGTCTGCTTTAAGAATGGCGATGAAGAGTGAGGATATCATGAGCATTGAAAAGATTGTCGAGCAAGCGCTCCAGGATGGCTACCTCACCCCTGCAATGGAAGCTGAAGTGGGGCGTATTTGCGACACAGCATCAGAGCTATCCATCGAGGAATACATGGCTCTTGACCGGCTTATGGGGGCATTGCTCACTGGAGAAGTCGTTGCCGTACCCCGCAAGCAGTTCATTAATGTAATGGAGGAGTTGGTTCTCACAGAAGCCATCTCTCGTGTGGCAGAAATTGAAGCCAGTACCGATGCCACTCTGGATTTGGGGGACATTGCCGCCTATGCCTTGAATAGACTGCCTCCCCTCTATGCCACTACAGAAGAGGGTGCGCTTTACCAGCGAGATACAGCCCGTGAAGAACTGGCGGCCCTGATTGCCGATCAGGTTAAGGATGCTATTGCCCGCAACCTTAATCAGCCCGCGTTTTATCCAGAACGTCAGACCTTGAAAAAAGGAGATGACGTTCTGGGTCAAGTCAGTAGCTTGCTAAGGGACTACGCGCACAAGTTTGAGCCCAGTGGACAAGGTGGTGTGTCCTCTTAACCTCGCAAAAACGTTCGTCTGGGTTAAAAAGACCTTCAGGGTGCAATTGTTCAAATCGATAGGTGGGTTCCCACTAAGCAGGCCCCTACCAGGGTTACCCCTTCTAGGTTAGCGCCATCAATTTCTGCACAGAGTAGATTAGCGCTGCTTAGGGAAGCACCAGCCAGGTTAGCCTCCCGCAGGTCAACCTCTTCTAAATTGGCTTCATTCAGCACAGCGCCCTGCAGATCAGCCCGAGACAAATTTGCGCCCTTTAAATTTGTGTTAATCAGAATTGGACCACGGAGATCTTCACCTCGCAGGTCAACCCCTTGCAGGCTGATGCCCATCAAGTTGGCCCCATTCAAAAAGGCTCCTGCCAGACTCACGCCGACTAGAACGGCCCCCATGAAGTTAGCCCCCCTAAGGTTGGCCCCCCGCAAATCGGCTCCGGTTAAATCGGCTTGCATTAGATTGGCACCCCAAAGATTAGCCCGCAAATCTGCCCCCGCCAGGCAGGCCCCCAAGAAATTAGCCCCTTCTAACTTGGCACGGGCTAAATTACTGGCGGTTAAATCGGCCCCCATTAGGTTTGCACCACTCAACACAAACCCTGACAGGTTGGCTTTTGAGAGATCTTCATCTTCTAAATCAGCCCCGGATAATTGTCGTTGGGCTCCGGCACGAATCGCCTCAACATCGATCATCGGCTACTCCTGGACTATGACATGGGTGAGAGGGTGTTTAAAAAGTTCTTGGGACTCCATTTGGCGACATGGATTATCCAAGAAACGTAACGATAGCATTAGGGCGCCAGCTATCCTACTGATGGGTCTCGGTATTGTTCAAGACTGGCTTACCCCCTTTTCAAACACCCTCTGAAGCGGTTTTCGATGTAGAAACCTGATCCCAGGTGTCTACCTCTGGGTTAAGCAACCCTGCGCCCAAACTAATTTTGAGGGGAATGCTTGGCAAGCTCAGCCCTTGCTGTAACCCTTTCACCATTAAGGTCAAAACATCCACAAGCTTTGGATCCCAGTGCGCTCCTTGGGTGGACTGGCAGTCTGAAAGGACTTGAGTAAGGGCAACTTCAGCATCTTTACCCTGCTGTTTCTGCTGGGCAAATTGCTGCTGAAAATAGCTGACCAAACCGAGCATACGAGACTCTAGGGGAATTTGATCTCCCATGAGCCCTGCCGGTTGGCCGCTGCCATCCCAATGTTCGGCTTGGTGGGTAATAATTTGGGCGATCGCCCGTAGCTGAGGCATCCTGCGGAGCACCTGCGCCCCCTGAACCAACGGGCAACTGGGGGCATCGGTTTGATGCATCTCTGCCTGCAGGGGGGCAATCCGGTACAGCCATCCTGCTAAGCGGAGACGTTGCAATCGCCAAGCCGGTAAGTCAGCTAGTTCGCCCATCATTTCCAGTAGTGACACCACCTCGGCTGCCGCCAAAGGGTTAACTGGGTCCATGGCATCGGCCAGTTGAGCCATGCGCAACATGGCCTGAAGTTCATTCGAAACCAGGTTGTGGTGTAGAGCCTGGGGCGTTGCAAGCGCCATCCCCCCCTTCACAGCGCTCTCCTGCAAATAATCTAAAACCCTGGTCACCACATGACTGAGGGTTTGGTGGGAGGCGGCACCGCTCAAGGTCGGATTAGCAGATGCAATTGCCTCCATCTGGCGCTGACATCGGGCTTGCAAGTCAGAATTATATTGGCCCACATGCTGAATTGCATGTTGCATCGTTTGGCTAACGAGGGCCGGTTCAAAGGTCCAGAGGCCGTAAAACTTACGCTCTAGATCAGTGTCAGGCATCCCTTGGGGACCATAATCAGATTCAGTCAGCTCCTGACAAAGCACCATTGCCGTGTATTGGGGCGACAAGATAATCAGGTGCCATTCCTGGGCGACCGGATCCGTCAGGTCTAGATCCACAAGTGCAACGTTGTCTTTTTGGCTCGTGGCGTGGCTGTGGAATCCGGCATCAGGAGCGGCCATGATCACCACCTGTTCGGCCTGCTCAGAGATCGCCCCATAGCGATCGGCTTCTTGTAGATACCACTTTCCCTGTTGAAAGGCCGTAATCACCAAGGGCTTGCAATCTGCAGCCAAAATACAGTCCTCTAGGGCATGGCAGAGGGCCACCAACGTATTTTTGTAGTAGACCCCAAAGTTAATGGGCGTCTCCGTGACTGCCGCAGGATCTTGGGTTTGTACTAATTTTTTGAGAATTGACCCGTCCCGCATGATCCGTTTGCCGACCCCTCAGTATCGTTACGACTAATGGTGTAAACTTTGCTCCGCCCAATCATAAGTATCAGGATGATACCGTAGCCAGCTCCCGTCGTGTTGTCACAATCGGTGCCGACAAGGCTTCTTCTAGGGGCGATCGTCCAAAGCGCGCCTCTAGAATATCCATCACCTCGCGACCAAAGTCCCGTGGGTTTTGCCGCCAAGCCTGCAGGCACACCTCACCAAACATAGAGCCCAGGGGCTCTGGATTCCAAAGCAGTTTCTTCGCGACCCAAGGAAGATGAATCGCCAAGGGATCATACCCTTCCTCTAAAATGCCTTCTTTAAAGGCATACGCTTCTAAGTGAGTATGGGGCTGTAACCCAATAAAGAAGATGGCAGGCTCAACTTTATCGGCCCCAAAAACAGACTCTAAGGCCCGATGGTAGGCCAGGGTCTGCCGAATTGTTTCTACTCGTTCATCAATCACGTTGAACGAGTAGTTCACCGAAACCAAGTCATTAAAGCCTGCTGCCTTCAGATCACGGCAGTTTTGCAGAACGGTGCGGAGGTTGTAGCCCATCCGCATCTTACGTACCAACTCTTGGGAACCGCTGGTAATGCCAATCTCAAAATAGTTCATCCCGGTTTTGACCATCAGGTCACAGAGCTGAGGGGTGAGATTATCGGCTCGGATGTAGGCGGCCCAGTGGATATCGGTCATGCCCGATGCCAAAACCTTCTGCAACAGCTCAACGGCATCATCCATATATTTACGGGCCGGAATGAACTGGGCGTCGGTAAACCAGAAATTGCGAATCCCCCGGTCATAAAGTTGACGCATTTCCGCCACAACCTCATCTGCTGGATTGATGCGGACCTGCTTGCCCTCAACCACGGTGTAGATGCAGTAGCAGCAGTTATGGGGACAACCGCGCTTAGTTTGCACGCCTACGTAGAAGTCATTTTCCTGTAAGTAATAGTCAAACCCAGGCCAAATCTGCGCAATATAGTCGTAGTCACAGGCGCTTTTTTCCACCGGCGCGGGTGCTTCGTGAATCATTCGAGTGCGCGGTGCGCTCTCACCTACGACATAGCAGCGTTGGTCAGCAAAGTTTTCCTGCCTGAGCAATCGCTCCAGCAAAACCTCTCCCTCTCCTACCGAGACGATCGTGCCTTTAGGCAGATCCTTGGCCAACTGCTCGTAAAACACGCTGACCGCACCGCCCCCAACCACAGCTCGCACCGCAGGGTTAAATCGCTGCGCCAGCCGTAGTCCTCGCCGGATCAACCCCAGGTTACGGCGAAGCTCCGTCATGTATGACGCCACCATGCGAACGCCACCTAAAGCCCCTCGCAGCTTTACTAAAGGATTGCGAGCATAGTAGAACTCGAAGGCATTTTGCAAAGGATTACCGCCCCGTCCACCTACGGGCGCATAGATCTGGATGTCACGCCAAGAAAACACCAGTACCGTGGGTCTGAACGATTCGATACATCGCTCTAAGGCTTTGTTGTACTCCAGCGGTGGTACCGTCCCTAGGTCAAAAATTTGCTGCTCAGCGGCGGGAAAGCATTTGTGTATGTGATCAGCCAAGTACACTACCCCAATCGGAAAAATGGGGTTACAAGGGAGGCGAACGTAGAGCAGACGATCAGCCATAATCCTCAAACTTTCAAGCGAATGAACCAGATCAATCCCGTTCCTTAGCGATCGCGCCTCCTCTAAGCAGCCCCCCAGAAGACTGCTGCCTAAACTCAACGCCAGCTTGAGACGGAATTTAACGTATCTTTACGATTTATCCTAACACCTCTCATTTTCGCAGTCTTGAATTCAGGACCTCCTGATTCGTTCCCCAATAGCCAAGGGCTTAATCAGAGGCTTTCAAGTATTTACAGCTAGGGGCAAAAAGTAGGGGCAAAAAGCCTCTGGCACGCTTCAAGGTTAAAAGCCCTTATCCATAAAAGCCCGGAATCATAAGGGTCAACTGCTGACAAACGCCTTTATGATTCCGAAAATTGGGCCGCTTGCAACTATGCCAATTACCATCGCGTTCGAATCATGTCCGCCACTACTGCAACCCGGCCTTAGCTATGGAGTTCGGCAACCCGTACCCCTGATGGAATTGTCGGAGAAGAGCCGCTACCGGTAAATTAGCACTCGGATAGAGAGAGTGCTAACGCACTTAAATGTCGTTGATTTAGAACTGTGTTGATCGGTGCTCTTGCTGAGAACGCTGGCATTTCTACTCAACGCTTTTGTTCACTGTCTTTGTTTCTGTCTTTAGCCAATCTACGGAGGACTATTACCCATGGCTGCCATTTCTCTGGCTGTTTCTACTGTTAAGCCCCTCGGCGATCGCATTCTCGTTAAAGTCAGCGATGCCGAAGAAAAAACATCCGGCGGCATTTTGCTCCCCGACACTGCTAAGGAAAAGCCTCAGGTGGGTGAAGTGATTCAAGTTGGCCCTGGCAAGCGTAACGACGATGGCTCTGTACAGACCCTGGAAGTGAAAGTAGGCGATAAAGTGCTGTACTCCAAGTACGCCGGTACCGATATTAAGCTCGCCACCGATGACTACGTACTGCTGCGGGAATCGGATGTGCTGGCTACCCTCGCGTAGATCACGACTCAAATAGCATTCCTACCTCGACTGGCTTTTTGACCTCTACAGAATCACAACCAAGGAACTGAGAAACCATGGCCAAGAAAATCATTTACAACGAAGACGCGCGCCGCGCCCTCGAAAAAGGGATGGACCTTTTAACCGAAGCCGTCGGCGTCACCCTCGGCCCCAAAGGCCGTAACGTCGTCCTAGAAAAAAAGTTTGGTGCGCCCCAAATCGTCAACGATGGCGTC
>JBHJIP010000156.1:0-9416 GCA_050043365.1 Leptolyngbyaceae cyanobacterium | reverse complement strand
CCCCCCCGGGGCACCACTTAAAACACCTCCCCGCCCCGGCCCTGCCCCTGGCTAATGGCGCTGCTAATTGATTCCGTATCGTTGGGGGACTGGTGGGTTTTAAGGGGGCTACGGTTGGGGGGCGGCGTGGTGATTAGGCTCATTTCCCGCACCCCCGATAGAGACATATAGAGGGTGCGGGGGATGGGGGTGGCGCTGAGGGTGAGCACGTCTACCTCGGTTTTGAGGGCTTTGATTTTTTCCTTCTGGTTCACCCCAAACCGCTGCTCTTCATCGACCACCAGCAGACCCAGATCCTTGAACTTGACCGTCTTGCCCAGCAGTTGATGGGTGCCAATCACCACGTCCAGCTCGCCGGTTTGCAGCCGCTGCAGAATGTCCTTGCGCTCCTCGGCGGTGCGGAAGCGGTTCAGCAGCCCCACCTGGATCGGGTAGGGGGCAAAGCGCTCTTTGAGGGTGTGGTAATGCTGCTGGGTCAGAATCGTCGTCGGGGCCAAGAGGGCCACTTGCTTATGGGCGGTGACCGCTTTAAATACGGCCCGCAAGGCCACCTCGGTTTTGCCAAAGCCCACGTCGCCGCACACCAGGCGATCCATGGGGCGCTCGCTCTCCATATCCCGCTTCACATCCTGCACCGCCTTGAGCTGATCGGGGGTGGGCTGATAGGGGAAGGAATCTTCCAGCTCCTGCTGCCAGGGCATATCCACGGGGAAGGTAAAGCCCTCTAGCTTGGCCCGCTGGGCATAGAGTTTGAGCAGGTCCACCGCTACCTTTTTGATTGCTTTGCGGGCCTTGCTCTTGGTCTTTTCCCAAGCCTTGCCGGTCATCTTGTTGAGTTCCGGCGGGCGATCGCTGGCGGCCCGGAACCTTGACAGGGACCCCACCTGATCGGCGGCAACCCGCAGCAGCCCATCGGCGTATTGGATCACCAAATATTCACGGGTTTGGCGATCTACCGTCAGGCTTTCCAACTTTTTGAAGCGGCCAATGCCGTGATTGCGGTGGACCACAAAATCCCCCGGCTTCATCTTGTTGGGGTCCACCTGCTTAGAGGCGGCGCGACGACGCTTGCGCACATAGCCGGGGGTGGCGAGGCTGTGCTGGCCAAAGAATTCGCGATCGGTGACGATCGCCAGCCGGAAGGTGGGCAACACAAACCCTTCCAGTTCCGCCAAGCCGGAATATTTCACCGCCACCGGTACGTGTTGAGTATGGAGGCGATCTATGGCGGGGTAGTCGCGGGGGTTGGGTAAGAACTGGGCCGGACAGTCGTGCTCTTGAAGTAGCGCCACAGAGCGGGAGGGCTGGGCTGAGACCAACCAAATGGCGGCGGGGCGATCGCGCTCCTGACGAATGGTTTCCGCCAACTTGCCAAACTGATGGGGAATGGCGGGGATGGGGCGACTGGCCAAGTTAAGGCCTCGGTTTTCTTCGGCCAGCTCCATTAAATGCACGCAGCTAAACCGCTCCTGATCTGCGTCTAGATCGCTGAAGGCACGGTGGATCGCTGGGGGGGCGATCGCGGGTTGAAAGGGGGCTTCTGGATCGGCGGCCTCCTGGAATTCGATCGTGGTTTGCACCTGCTGCCAGTGGCTCTCGACCTGTTCGACCCAGCGATCGCTGTGGGCGCGGCATTGATCCGGCTCATCGATCGCCACCAGGGCTTGCTGCGGCAAATAGTCCAGTAAAGAGACGGGTTGCTCAAAGGCCAAACCCAGCCAGCGTCGCACCCCCTCTGGCACCACGCCATCTGCTAAACCTTCGCGATCCGCTTCAGAAAATAAGTCTGCCAAGCAATCTTGTTCCTCCAGGGCAGACAGGATCAGCGGCGTGTAGTCGGTGGGGGTGAGCACCAACCGCTCCACCTGATCGAGGGAGCGCTGGTTGCTAGGGTCAAACTCCCGCAATCGGTCCAGCTCATCCCCGAACAGCTCCAGCCTAAGGGGCAGCTCTGACGACACTGGAAACACGTCGATGATGTCCCCTCGCTGAGCCCATTGCCCCTCGGTTTCCACCAGGGAAACCCGCTCATAGCCAAGGCGAGCCAGTTGCTGGGCCAGGGCTTTGAGGTTGATTTCTAGGCCCTTAGTCAGGGTCAGACAATAATCTTGCAGCGCTGCGACCGGCGGTAAGTGGGGCTGCAGCGCCCGCTCCGTGGCAACAATCGCCCGCCCCGCTGAGGAATCACTGAGCAAATCCGCCAAGACTTGCAGTTGCCCCCAGGTCATTTCGGTCTGCTGATCAAAGGGATCGTAAGGAGAGGCTTCGGAGGTGGGATAAAAGTACACCGTATCCCAGCCCATGGCTTCCAGTTGGGCCGCCCAGCGACTGGCTTCTTCTAGGGTGGCGGTCACCACTAGGAGTGGGGCCTGTTTTTGTTGCGCTAGGGCAGAGGCCACCAGCCCCTTGGGGAGTCGGGCAATGCCGTTGAGCTGCAGCGGGGCGTTTTTTTCGAGTTTGCCCAGAAGATCCTGGGTTAGGGGAGATCGCCCCATTGCTCGAATTACGGAGGAAAATGCCATTTTTTACCCAATGCGCAGACAAAACCGCCCCGACAGTTCACCACCGGGGTTTTGCAATGGTTCGCATCTAGGGCGAACGTTACCCAATTGTAAAACCGATACAAATTCAAAGATAGGGGTTGCTCTAGATGGGGGCGACCCATACCCAAAACACGATCATTGCCTTAAATTCCCGGCGTACCTGCCGCAATGTGCAACCAGTGGCTTGGGTAACTTAGGAAGGCTGCGATTGATAAACCCACCTCCAGGGAACCACCCCTATGACCAAACCCAAGATTCTTGTGACCGGCGGCGCGGGTTACATCGGCTCCCACGCTGTCCTGGCGTTGGAAGCGGCTGGCTACCCGGTGGTGATTTTAGACAGCTTGGAATATGGTCACCCAGAGCTAGCTAAGCAGCATCTCAAAGCAGAGGTGATCGTGGGGCACACCACCGATCGCCCCCTGCTGGACCAGATCTTTGCCCGCCACGATATCGGTGCGGTGATGCATTTTGCCGCTTACATTGCCGTGGGCGAATCTGTGCAAAAACCCGCCGAGTACTACCACAACAACGTAGTTGGCACCCTCACCCTACTCGAAGCCATGCTGGCAGCAGGGGTGAAGCAGTTGGTGTTTTCTTCGACCTGCGCCATTTACGGTCCACCCAAGACCATTCCCATTCCCGAAGATCATCCTAAAAACCCGATCAGCCCTTACGCCACTAGCAAGCTGATGGTGGAGCAGATGCTCCAGGATTTTGAACAGGCTTACGGGCTAAATGCGGTGGTGTTCCGCTACTTTAATGCCGCTGGCGCAGATCCTCAGGGTCGCCTGGGCGAGGACCATCAGCCTGAGACCCATCTGATTCCCCTGGTGTTGATGACGGCGTTAGGCCGTCGGGACTCGATCTCTATTTTTGGCACCGATTACGACACTCCCGACGGCACCTGCATTCGCGACTATATCCACGTGGCTGATCTGGCCGACGCCCACGTCAAGGGCATTAATTACCTCAGCCAGGGGGGCCAAACCACTTTCATCAATCTGGGCAACGGCAACGGCTTCTCGGTGCGGGAGGTGATTGAAACCGCTCGTCAAGTCACCGGCTGCGAAATTAAAGCGGTGGAGTGCGATCGCCGCCCTGGTGACCCGCCTCGTTTGGTGGGCAGCAGTGAACGGGGCAAAGCCATTCTCGGCTGGGAGCCCCAATACCCGGATGTGAAATCCATCATTACCCATGCTTGGCAATGGCATCAGCAGCGCCATGGTCAGATCAAGGTGACTGCGGTTTAACGTCAATTCAAACAGCCCCTTAGACCAATTCATTTACGGGTGCGTAAGCAAGAGGGCTCCTTCACCCTTTAGGGCTTTGGTTTAGAACCGAGCTTGTTTTCTGGAGGAACTTCTGTGGGCGGTAGCGGTGGCTTAGACTCAATCACCGGAGTGGGGAGGGGCACTTCTTCCACGGCGGGAACGGTTTCGACGGTGAGACGATTGGGGCGGCTGCCTCCTGAGAGCCGCTGGAGCAATTTGGGCTTGGGATCGTGGAGGAGATAGACAATGCGATCGCCCGGTTGCCAATCATCCTCAGTCAAAGCGACCCAGAGCTGATCGTCCCGCTTAATCAACAGCGGCATCATATCCTTACTGCGCATCAAAGCCCGCAGGTGAGCCCGCTGCATCACGGCCCCCTTCGACCGCAATAGGGTTTCTCCCAAGCGCACTGTTCCCTCGCTCAGGCGGTTGTTCCAGGCTTTTAGGGGCAGCACCGGTAATGGCACCTTGGGTAAGGAGGTTTTAGCGGTTTTAGGGGATGCTTTAGGGCTGGGATTGCCAGAAGTTTGGGTGCTTTCAGGGAAAACCGCTAAGACATGGGGCGGTTGAAAACTCTCCTGGGCCTGCTGCGCCACCACGGCATTGACCTCACCATTGTTGGTAATGACCAAAAAGGTCCCTGCCAAAGCAATACCGGCTTCTTCAAGCACCCCTTCATCCAGCGCGCTGCTGATTCGCACCGGAATATTTTCCTGCTCTGCTTGGGCACAGGCCTCGGCATCGGTGTCGATCAGCATCACCGGTTCTCCCGCCTCTTTAAACATGCGGGCAATCAGTAGGCTTAAGGCATTACAACCGACAATCACCGCACCGTTGCCAGGACGCTCTATAGCAACCTTGAGGAAACGCGCTAGATACCGCGCCGTCAACCCCTGGGCTAACACCGTGACGATAATCGTCAAAAAAACCAGCGCCTTGATGGCGTCCCCCCCACTGATGCCCCGCTCAGTTAGCAAAATCGCAAACAGAGAGGCCACAGAGGCCGAAACAATCCCGCGTGGGGCAATCCAGCTCAGGAACAGCTTTTGACGCCAGTTCAAATCGCTGGAGGCGGTGCAGGAGAGGATGTTCAGGGGACGCACCGCGAACATCAACACCAGCACCGTGAACAGCGCCCCTTTGCCTAGGGCAAATACGCTGGCGATGGACAGGTCCGCCGCCAACAAAATAAATAGAACCGAAACCGCTAAGATCGTGAGCTGCCCCTTAAAGCGGCGCAGTAAGCGCTCGTCAGGCACCGATAAGGCTCGAACCACCAAGCCCGATATAACGGTGGCCATCAGGCCCGATTCACTGCGCACAATTTGTGCTAGACCAAAGAGCCCCCAGAGCCCCGCCAGGACGACTAGGTTACGCAACTCCTCTGACAGAAACTTGGCCTGCTTAAGAAACAGCGCCAGCAGGCCACCGCCTAAGCCGCCAATCAAGGCTCCAATCCCCAATCGCACCGCTAGGCCACTCAGAATATATAGGGGGCCGGTATCACCGCTGAGGATAATGTCCAAGACCACCACGGCCAGGATGGCCCCGACCGGATCAATGAGGACCCCTTCCCCCTCTAAGAGGGTGGCGACTTTGCGATCGACCTTGACCTGGCGCAGCAGCGTGTTGATTACCGTTGGCCCGGTCACCACCACTAACGAGGCATATAGAAAAGATAGGGACCAGGGAAACTCCCCCAGCCAATGGGCAGCCATGCCGCCCCCCACCAAGGTGATAAACACCCCTGTGGTCACCAAGTTACGCAGGCTATTTGAGACTTGCCCCAGTTCTTTGAGCTCTAGGTTGAGGCCCCCCTCAAACAAGATGATCGCCACACTCAAAGACACCAAAACCTCAAGCCCTACCCCCAAATCTTGGGGGTGGATTAAGCCGAAGCCGTCTCCCCCTAAACCGATACCGAAGAGGAGTAGAAAGATAATGCTGGGAACTTTCAGATACTCGCCCACCACTTGGGCTGTAATGCCAGCCAGAACCGCGAGAACAATTTGCAGGGTGATCTCGAACGGCGCATCCATGGGCGCTATATCCACGCGTTCAGACTAAGGCTGACGGGAGAGAAAATGACAAAAACAATCAAAAGCAAGAAAAAGCGCAGATAATGTGCCCTTGATTTAGGGCTTTTAAGCTCCATTTAACATAGCACCCGAGGGATAGTAGGGCGGGTCAAGGCCGCAGAAGCAGGTAGTACAGCGCCCCATCGGTATTGATTTGTCCCGCCTCTTCCCCGGCTGCGTCACCCGTTCCCACAAAGATATCTACCCGTCCTGGCCCTTGAATGGCTCCCCCCGTATCTTGATCGAGCACATACCGAGATTGGGGGCGAGATTGCCAGTTGCCTGCCCCGTCGGGCTCTGGCCAGGGCAGGGTAATCAAGGCCAAAGCCCCTGGGGGCATGAGGGACTTGTCGGTGGCAATGGAGCGCCCGGAAGTCACGGGGACCGAGAGATTGCCGGTAGGGGGGCCACCATCGGTGGCGGCAAAGAAAATAAATCGCTGGTTACGGGGTAAGTAGGTATCTAGATCTTCTGGGTGGGCCGCAAAGTGCTCTAGCAGCCGCTCTAGGGTGAGTTCTTCGGCGGGAATAATCCCGTCGTTGATCAGCTCACGACCAATGCTGGTATAGGGGTACTCGGTCCGCCCGGCATAGCCCACTGAGAGGAAACCGCCTTCGGCCAGTTGTAAGCGGGCTGACCCTTGAACCTGGACCAAAAAGGCATCGAGGCGATCGCTCAACCACACCAGTTCTAAGCCGCGTAAAGGGCCTTGATCCGCCTGCAGGCCATCTACCCCTTCTAATGCGATGCGGGTGGGGTGGGGCAGCGACCAGTTCTCTAAGTTAGGGGGACGGCGATAGAGGGGGTAGCGATAGGTTTGATCGGGGGTGCGGCTGGCTGCAAAGACCGGCTCAAAATACCCCGTAAAGTGAACCGTGCCTTGGCCATCGTTGCCCACAGATTGATAGAGCACAAATTCCCGCTGCAGGGCACGGTAAAACGACTCGGGAGATTCACTAATCAGGAGCAGGGTCCGAAACCGTCTCAGGCTACGACGCACCCGGTCATGGCTAATGGTGGGCACCGAGTAGTCTTCATAGGCCGAGATCGCCGCAGGGGTATTGAGGTAGGTAAGACTGTGATCCAGCGCCGTCAGCAAGCTGGCGCGATCGCCCCATAAATCAGCCTCCTGGGCAAAGGATGCAACCGTGTGCCAGTCGGGGCCTGTCACCAGCGGCGATTGAGCTGGCTGCTCCTGGGCAACTGCCGACCCACCCATACAAAGCACTAGGCTCAGCCCCAAACTGAACCATCGGACAAACCGCCGTCGCCCCATCATTGTGCTCATTGGCAAGGCTTAATATCGGTCAATACTGGAGCTAAAGATCGGCTCTACCCGCATCGCCGCAATCTTGGAGGGGCGAACCACCATGTACTCCCCTGGATTGACTTTTGGAATCGGCACGCTGATGAATTCTTCAGAAGTGGCTTTAGGCATCAACTCACCGCTATACCACTTCTGAAATTCTTGAATGGTTTGAAACCTGACCTCTTCACGGGCACCCCCGTCAAAGACGATGTGGACAATATATTCACTAGGCGTTCTTGGCATGGCCCTGCAATCTTTCCAAACATCGTCCCCATTATGGGCTGGGATGTCCTAAAAAGCTCAAAAATCTGCTGAGGGCAGCCCCTAGGGGGCCAAATTAGAGTTGAGAAATGCTTAGATTTCGCAGGTCTCTGGAAATGAACCCGTACAGTTGGAGTCCATGAGGAATCTTTTGATTCCACTTGAGCAGGCGTGAATGGCTTGCTCCCCTTGCCCATAGACCTCACGACTGTCCCTGGAAACACCGCGAATGGCTAAACGAACCTTGCGCTTTACCCTAGCCCTGGGATTAGCATGTCTGATGCTGATCTCAGCCTGCAGAGCTTCGGCCCCCAGCCGCTGGGATACAGCTCAGGAGGCTCCCCCAGCGGTTGAAGCCCCGGCATCCGACACTGCTACAGCGACCGATACGGAGGTTTTGCCAGGCAGCAGCTTCAATACCTTTTTCCCGGCAGAAGGGGACGGCTATGAGCGCATTTACACCCAAGAAAAATCAGGATTTGCAGAAGCCAAGCTCAAGCAAGATGGCGCAGAGTTAGCCATGCTCTCGGTTTCGGACACGGCGAGCAACCCTGCCGCCACCACCAAGTATCAAAGTAGCGATCGCACCATTGCCGGATATCCCGCTAAGGATATTGGCAGCACTGCCACCGGTATTTTGGTGGGCGATCGCCTCCAGGTGAAAGTGCTCTCCCGCAGTGATGATTTTGATGTCAGCGATCGCGAAGCTTGGTTAGAAAAATTTGATTTGGCCGGTCTCGAAGCCCTGGTGCAGTAGCCCACCCTTGAGTCGGTAACGGCTCATCGTCTCATTGCCGTGAACTATCCATCCCCATGAGTAAATCCATCTATGAGCTGGTTGACGAACTGCCCAGCCGCAACCTCACTGTCTTTAGCCTCAATTCTTTGGACAAGTTCCTGCCGGGGGAATGGGACAACCTAGTCGGCTTTGAAAAAACCATCCAGGTGGTGACGCGAGAAAAAGACGATGCCCTGATTCAGCAGATTGGGGAGCGCGCCATCCAGCTCTTCAATGACAAATCCGAAGGCTATCAGCGGGCTCTATGGCTGTATCAAACCATCGACAGCACCGGTAGCGCCCTGGGTACAGCGGCCCTAGCCAATAAGGTCGGTGAAAAGGTGCCGATGTTGGGATTCCTCAATAAAATCACCCCCAAGCCTGAGAAAGCTCAGACCATTGATCTGTCCTTGAAGCTGGTTACTGAAGTGGCGGCCTTTTGTTACATCAATGGTTTGCCAGGGGACAGCCTAAGGGACTTTGTACGAGCCTTAGGGGACTACGGTGGCGAGTCCTTAGTGCGAATGACGGCATTGGTCTGTTTCGATGGTTTAGTGCCTCTGGGTCCTAACTTTATTAAGGCGGCTCAGCGATCAATCTCCAACCTCACCCCCAAAGACCTGGAGAATAACGGTGCCTTTAAACGGATCCAAAAGGTGATCCCAGGGGGATCCAGTAAAGAGAAACTTGGTTTCGTCGAGGCCAGCTTTAACTCCACTAAGGACTGGATGGGCGATCTCGTCGCCTCCAAAGGGCTCACCCCTCAAAAAGTCAGCAAGAACCTGCAAAATTTCATTGACTTTACCGACGACAAGGCCGATTATCTCGGGGCCTTTCTGGATATGTCTACGAACTACTACGAACACACGGGTATCCAGACCCTGGCCCGTCGATTGATTGAACGCGCTGTGGCAGAAATTTGAGCCCGGTGCTGCTGCAAAAAGGCTTGAGACTGACTCACACCGCTGAGTTGCCCTAAAGGGGCGAGGTTACCCGATGGGTTGCACAGGGCTTTTTCTTCTTCAGAAGCTAGTAGCGATTATCTTTCGTGTCAAGTCCACCCTGCTATCAGGTCCGGCCTCTGTAGTGCCATGACAAAGCCGACCAGCCAGAGCTGGTATCAGCATTTCCCAGCCACAGACCTAATCTATGCAGGCAAAGGACAAGCAGGCG
>JBHJIP010000155.1:0-64474 GCA_050043365.1 Leptolyngbyaceae cyanobacterium | reverse complement strand
CGCGTGCTGGACCCGGCTTGCGGGTCGGGGAATTTTCTCTACATCGCCTATCAAGAGCTGAAGCAAATCGAGCAGGATTTGTTGGACAAAGTCGCAGAGCGCAGGCGATCGCCCCGTGAACAAATGCAAATGGGGTTTGTGACGCCGATGCAGTTCTTTGGCATTGATAACAACCCATTTGCGGTGGAGTTGGCGCGGGTGACGTTGATGATTGCGCGAAAGGTGGCGGTGGATCGGTTGGGGCTGACTGAAGCGACGTTGCCGCTGGATACGTTGGACAACAATATTGTTTGCAAGGATGCGTTGTTTACGGATTGGCCAAAAGCAGATGCAATTATCGGCAATCCACCGTTTTTAGGTGGAAAACATATGCGACTTGCGATCGGAGATGAATATATTGAACGCATCTTTCAGAGATTCCCTGAAGTCAAGGATTCAGTGGATTTCTGCTCTTATTGGTTTCGAATAGCCCATGACCAAATAGAGAATGATGGAAGAGCTGGGCTGGTAGGCACCAATTCAATTAGCCAAGGAAAAGCCCGAATTGCAGCTCTAGATTATGTGACGGTTAATGGTGGAATAATACATGAAGCCATTTCTACTCAACCATGGTCGGGGGAAGCAAAAGTACATGTAAGCATTGTTAATTGGGCCAAACAGGAACCAGAAAAATTCTACTTAGACAATCAGTTTGTCCCTCAAATATCATCATCTCTGAAAGGCATCATTGACGTTTCTAAATCAGCTACTCTAGAAACAAACAAAGACAAGTGCTTTCAAGGCGTAATACCTATTGGAAAAGGTTTCATAGTTTCCGAAAAGCAAGTCCAAGAATGGATAGACACTGATTCCAAGAGCAAAGAAGTATTGAAACTATTCTCAATGGGAGCCAATCTAGCAAGAGAGCCTAATGGCCTTCCTGAAAGATGGATTATTGACTTCAATAATATGAGTATCGAAGAGGCAAGTGATTATAGCCTTCCTTTTCTTCATGTGAAGAGAAATGTTAAACCTGAAAGAGATAAGAATCGAAGAAAAAATACTCGTTTGAATTGGTGGTTATATGGAGAGAAAAGGCCCGCGATGAGAAAAGCCTTGGCTCCTTTTGAGTACTGCTTTGCAGTCCCAGAGGTATCTAAGTGGGCGATTTTCATGCCATTCCCAAACACTTGGCTGGCTGGTAATAATGCTCATCCTGTTGCAACGGATGACTTTTATATTTTTGGGATCCTGACTTCTCATACACATAGAATGTGGGTTCAAGCTCAAAGTTCGACGCTAAAAGGCGACACTCGCTATACTCACAAAACTTGTTTCGAAACCTTCCCCTTCCCTCAAACTCCCTCCCCAGCAATCGTCCAAGCTATCCGTAATAAAGCTCTCGGACTCCATCAATACCGCAGCGAACAAATGGAGCAAAAGCAATGGGGGATTACCAAGCTCTACAACGCCTACTTTGATGAGCCCGTCAGTCAGCTCTACAAACTCCACAAACAGCTCGACGCCCTGGTATTGCAAGCCTACGACTTCAGCCCCGACGACGACCTGTTAGAAAAGCTCCTCGCCCTCAACCTCGAACTCGCCGCCAAAGAAAAAGCCGGGGAATCGGTCGTTGGTCCCTGGGATCCCACCCAGGAGAAACCGTGAACCCCATAGCTGCCCTATGCATGACACTGCTCGGGGATTCCTCACATCGACTTAGATCTGAGTAGCGTGGGCACTGCCCATCGCCCTGATCTACTCCCCAACGGACGTGCAGCACGGATTGAAACATGAAATCACAGCATTCGTTGAGCCGTGGGTTGCACTCCGTTCCATCCACGCTATGAAACCATCACGACGGCCCCAGTAGTTGCGATAAATCTTGCAGTCGATCTTGGGCAGACCTTAACACTCGGTGTATTTGAACCTGGCCGTTTGGGTCTTGCTCACTCGCCTCAATCACAGTGAACAAAATCCGATATTGCTTCTTGTACAGCAATTGTCGAACTGGGAGATTGATATATTGTGCTTCAGCGGCCATGGCACAACGCTTAGGAAATTGCTCTAGAGTCAGCATAATTTCATAGCAGCCCCGTACCCAGCGATGCGCCTCATCAATCGAATAACCCTTCAACCAAAGGAAAATTTTCTCCACATCAGCCATCGCCGTGGGGGAGATTTCAATTCGGTATGTCATGCTGCTGGTTGAAACGCTGAAAAGCTTTATCAAGCGGCATGCCTAGTCCTTGATCAAATTCCTCCAGACTTTGACGCAAGCCTGCCATTACCTCTAATTGTTCTACCCGCTCTAGTAACCGTTGATAGCTTTCCGCTGACTGCACTACCACGGCTGCCTTCCCATTCACGGTCAACACCATGGGCGCTTGGGTCTGCCGTAGGGTTGCCAAAAACGTTTTGGCACTGCGCTGAAAGTCTGACAACGGGTGGATATCACTCAAGTTCAGAGGCATGACATGACCTAGACAACAAATAATTCAATGCTAATTCTTTGAATAATATTTGCCCATATAGCTCAGGACCCCTTTGCTGAATATTATTCAAATTTCGACTTTGGCACGATGGCCCTAAGGTGTGACAGACTGCCACACCTTAGGGTCATTACGCTTGCAACTGTGTTCTATTCAGACTCGTCTGCGAAAATCAGTCGGTTCTTAGTACAGCGCAGTGGGGACGACGACTAAATCGTTACTTTCATCCACCGTGCCATCAAAGGTTTCCACCGTCCCCTGCACATTCATCGTCAGCGTAAACGGAATCGGCCCTTGGGTATTGGCACAGCGAGAATAGAGGCTGACAAACACCTGGTATTCACCCCCCGGCGCACCATTAACAGGCCAATAAACATTTTCCACGGGTCTGGAGGTGACTCCCTCGCAGAACGCATTGGCATCCACATCTAGCTGACCCCCCGATGCAACGCGGGGTGTGTCAGGCGAGACCAGGTTGCCGTCGGGATCCATCACGACTAAGTCAAGGTCATCGATACTGTTCCAGCTCAGGGTGATCTGCAAATCACCCGTGCCTAGAGCCGTGGTAACCGTGAGGTTGTAGCGCCCCAGACTGGCGCTGTCATAGCCATTGGCAGCAATGGTGTACACCCCATTGGTCGGCAGAGTGAGGCGAATCTGGGAATTAAAATTGCTGTTGCTAATGTCGTCGTTATCGGCTAAAAAGCTACCGTCAGGACCGAGCAAAAAGAGATAAGTGTCGAACTCGGGGCTGTTCATGTCAATGACAATTTCTTGTCCCGCCCGCCCGGTGAAGGAATATTCCTCGTAGTAAGACCCGTCAGAGAGGGTGGGGTCGCTGGTATCGAGGGTGCCGCTGGTGTTCAGAATGACGGCTGAGTCGCCTACGGCTTGCTTAGTACCTGCCTCGGGCTGAGGGCTGGCGATCGCCGACAAACCCCAAAACTGCCCCCCGATCAGGAATGCTGCGGTGCCGATTGAGGCCAAGCCAGTCCGATGAAATCCCATAGTGCTGCGTCCTGAGTGAAAAAGTGCTAAACGTTTGATCAATTCAAGCCCTGCTGGATAGATTCCACAATATGACTGCGCTTCGGGTCAAGCCGTCAATCCCTCACACTTCAAAGCTAAATCCTGATCGCTGCAACTGCTGATAGCGCTCTGGCTGAAACCGATAGAGCTGACCAGCCCGATGGGCGACCCCAGTCTGCTTCTCGTTCAAGGGTTCTAACAGCTCCATCTTGAGGATGCGCTTGCGAAAATTACGCTTGTCAATGGCAACCCCCAAAATCACCTCGTACAGCCGCTGCAATTGAGACAAAGTGAATTTCGGCGGCAGTAGCTCAAAGCCGATCGGTTCATAGCGAATCTTAGCCCGTAGGCGTTGCAGGGCATATTCGGTGATGCCTGCATGGTCAAAGGCTAGTGGGGGTAACTGGCTGAGATCAAACCACTGGGCGTCGCGGGCATCGGTTGCGGCCTGGACGGTATGGTCCCGCAGATTCACTAGGCCGTAGTAAGCCACCGTCACCACCCGCCCACGGGGATCGCGATCCACAGTTCCAAAGGTATAGAGCTGCTCTAAAAAGTGGGTTTCGACCCCGGTTTCTTCTTGGAGTTCTCGCCGTGCCGCTTGATCCAGAGATTCGTCGAGGTGGACAAAGCCCCCTGGCAACGCCCAAGCCTCAGCGAAGGGCTGCAATTGTCGCTGAATTAGCAGCACCTTGAGCTGATCGGCCTCATCCAAGCCAAATACAACACAATCCACGGTGAGCTGCGGGGCGGTCATGGCGTTAGAACACAAACTGGATTTCTACCGTCCAATGTGGCCCGTCCCGCACCAGTTGCACCTGGCGAATAAACTCCCGTAAGTTGACCCGGCGTTCTGCTTCTGAGAGATCTTGCCAAATTTCGGGCTGGGCCAAGTTTTGGGCCAGTTGCGGTAGGTTGGGTGGGGGCAGTTGGGACTGCTGTTGTTCCAAGGTGGCCAGCTCACTGCGGAGATTGTAGGTGCGCAGATCGGCGGTGGCCTGATCCAAAATGCCCTCAGCTAGCAGAGTCGGAATTTGGGCAAGGGCAGTTTGCTTTTGGGTGACCTGGGCCTGGAGCTGGTCCCTGACCTGGGCAGGCATGGCCGGGTTGAGGTTGGCGATCGCCTTGGGCAATTCGCGACAGACTGCAGCGATGGTTTGGTCGAGCACGGCATCATAGGCGATCGCCTTGCAGGGTTTTTGAACCGTCCCTTCTGAATTTGCCTTGCGCCCGCAAGCAATGGGCCGCAGATACAGATATTTTTGCTTTTGACGGGGCCGACTGACAGAAGCCACCTTCAGATTGCTTTGGCATTCTTGGCACTGCACCAGACCCGCCAGGGAGCGCGATGCACTGGCCGTGCGGGGCGGCAGGCGTCGATTGCGTCGCAGCAGGCGATCGATCTGAGCGGCCTCATCCCGCGACAAAATCGGCGTATGGGTATTGCGAATCACCGCCCCATCTTGAAACAGCAAATCGCCCCGATAGACCGGATGGGTGAGCCAACGCTGCCCTGTGGAGACGGCGATCCGCTTGCCGTAGGTTCTGCCCAGATAGCGCACCGCGCCTCCCACCGAGCCAAACAGTAAGAACCGTTCAAAGAAATCTTTGACCACCGGGGCCGTGGCCCGGTCCAGCGCATAGCGCTCCTTGCCGCGCCGGTAGCCGTAGGGGGCACGACCGGGGGGTGGCAGCACTTTCACGCGATTGCGAGCATGGCCCACTTGCAGGCGGCGGCGGCGGTGTTCCGCCTCGATCTGGCTGGTCAAGACCATCCAGTCCGCGTCCGTGGCTGGCAGGCTGACGCATTCACCGCCATCGGCACCGATGGCCTGCAGCGTCACCCATGTAGACAACTCTGCTAACACTGCTGAAATCGCCTCGACCGTGGCCCCCAATTCCCAAAACTGGCGGACCTGTACCTGGGTGATGTGGCCTTGGCGGCAATCCTGCAACAGCTGTTGCAGTTGTGGACGCTCACTGTCGCTATCCCCCTGGTCGCAGTAGATCTGGGTAATGTCGGTACCCCAAAAATCTTCCGGCAACGGATCATCCAGCAACGGATTAAGGTGAGCGTAGGCAACGACCGACATGGGGAGTTGGGGGAGTGGAGGAGTTGGGGGTGAGAGCGTGGATGGATGGACGGGTCGGGGCGCAGGGATCTGCGCCCTCCGCCAGCGAAACCCCAGCGGATCGAAAACCCCATTATCTTAAAGAAGGAATTGTCAGCCACCGGAGATCATGCCAGAGCCTGTTCAAAAGATTTGCATTTTAGGGGGCGGGTTTGGGGGCCTCTACACCGCGCTGCGGCTGAATACCCTGCCCTGGAGCCTCGATCATCCGGTTGAAATTACTCTGGTCGATCAGCGCGATCGCTTTTTGTTTGCGCCCCTGCTCTACGAACTGGTGACGGGCGAACTGCAAACTTGGGAGATTGCGCCGCCTTACCTAGAGCTACTGGAAAATACCAAAATCCGGTTTGTGCAACAGGGGGTTGAGGCGATTAACTTGGGCGATCGCCAGGTCACCTTGAACGATCAAAGCACCCTCACCTACGATCGCCTGGTTCTGGCCATGGGGGGCGAAACCCCCGTGCCTAGCATTCCTGGCGTGGCGGAACATGCGATTCCCTTCCGCACTGTCGAAGATGCAGCCCGATTGCAACAGCGGTTGCAGGCTTTAGAAGCATCCCAGGCGGAGAAGGTGCGGGTAGCGGTGGTGGGCGGCGGCTATAGCGGCGTAGAACTGGCCTGTAAGCTGGCGGATCGGCTGGGCGATCGCGGTCGTATCCGCCTGGTGGAACGAGCCGAAGAGATTTTGTCGTCTTCCACTGCGTTCAACCGTGAAGCAGCTCAAAAAGCGCTCTCAGAGCGAAATGTCTGGATTGATCTCGACACTACGGTCGAGGCGATCACTGCCGACACCCTGACCTTGAAGTACCGCGATCAAGTGGATGAGATTCCGGTGGAGATTGTCCTCTGGACCGTGGGCACCCAAGTTTTGCCCCTGATTGCCGCCCTGGCTCTGCCCAAAAATGAACGTCAGCAGCTCCAGGTCAACCCCACCCTGCAGGTGATAGATCATCCTGAGGTGTTCGCCCTAGGCGATATCGCCGACTGCAAAGATGCCGAAGGCCAGCAGGTTCCCCCCACCGCGCACTCCGCCCTGCAACAGGCCGACTATACGGCTTGGAATCTGTGGGCGTCTCTCAGCAACCGACCGCTGCTGCCCTTCCGCTATCAGCACCTGGGCGAAATGATGGCGCTCGGCGTTGATAATGCTACTCTTACGGGGCTGGGAATCCAGCTAGACGGGGTTTTTGCCCATGTGGCCCGCCGGTTGACCTATCTCTACCGGATGCCCACCCTCAACCATCAACTCCGGGTGGGGCTGAACTGGATCGAGAAGCCCCTACGGGACTGGTTATCGGCTTAAAGACAAGCGGGTGAATAACGCACCGTTTCACCAGGGCGCACTAGCGAAGCCATGCCCAAAGGGCTATGGCCTTGCGCCCACATCAGGAACATTTGTGCCTGGTATGGTTTTTAATTGCAAATTCCTTAGCGAAGTGGGGGCAGGTCGGAGATGCTCAAACCCAAGGTCATTTTTCTAGATGCCGTGGGCACGTTGTTTGGTGTGAAAGAGAGTGTCGGTTCGGCCTACGCCACCGTGGCCAGCCGATTTGGGGTGACTGCCGATGCTGAGGCTCTGAACCAGGCTTTTTTTGAGCAGTTTAAGGCCGCTGACCCTATGGCCTTTCCCGATGCAGATCCCACTGATATTCCGGCGCTGGAATATGCTTGGTGGCGGGCGATCGCTGAGCAGTCTTTTCAGGCGGTTGAGGCTCTGGACCCGTTCAGCGACTTCGACGCCTTCTTTGCCGCTCTCTACGCCTATTTCGCCAGTGCAGAGCCTTGGGTGATCTATCCCGACACCTATGACGCCCTAGAACGTTGGAAGTCTAGGGGGATTCAACTGGGGGTGATTTCTAACTTTGATTCCCGCATCTACACTGTGCTAGAGGTGCTAACCCTGGCCGACTGCTTCCAGTCCATTACGATTTCTACCGAAGTGGGGGTTGCTAAGCCCGATTCCTTAATTTTTGCAACGGCCCTACAAAAGCATCACTGCAACGCCTTTGAAGCTTGGCACGTGGGCGACAGCTATCGCGATGACTATGAAGGAGCCCGGGCGGCGGTGTTACGGGGGGTTTGGCTGCGGCGATCCCAGCAGGGCTGACTTCAATAAGTAGATATACCGGGTAAAGAATCATGTAACCAGCACCGATCCCGGTAGATTTGCGACTATCTCTAGTAGAGGTGATTTGCCAAGCTGTTGGCACAAACTCAGTCAGAGGTTAGGTATGGATACTGTCATAATGACGGTTTTGGTCCTGTCTGCGGTCTGCATTTCTCTGTTCTTGTATAACCGGGTGGTGCTGGGTTGAGCCGGTTCAGCGGGGTTTCTGCATTGTTGCAACAGGGTGTTGCAGTAAATCCATCGCCGACATCAGTGCGCTATGACCGATAGCCTTATACCCATTGAGCCCTTTTACGATCAGCTGCTGACTGCCCTTAAGGACCGGATCCGCAACGCCCAGGTCCAGGCAGCGCTCAGCGTCAATCGGGGGCTGGTTGTGCTGTATTGGCGAATCGGTCAGGATATTTTGCAACGGCAAGCCGAACAAGGCTGGGGCAGTAAGGTGATTGACCGCCTCGCCGAGGATTTACGCCAAGCTTTTCCCGATAGTCGGGGCTTCTCGGCTCGCAACCTGCGCTATATGAGGGCTTTTGCCGAGGCTTATCCCGATGAATCCCTGATTCTTGAAACCCTGTCAAACTTACCCTGGGGCCACAACGTCCGACTGTTAGATGCCTTGGACACATGCGAAGCGCGGCTTTGGTATGCCCAGCAGGCGATCGCCCAAGGCTGGAGCCGCAATATCTTATTGGTACAAATTGAGCAGCAGCTTTATCTGCAGCAGCAGGAATCTGCCATCACTAATTTTGAACGCACATTGCCCCAACCCCAGTCCGATTTGGCTCAAAACCTGATTAAAGATCCTTACCAGTTTGACTTTTTGGCCCTGGGCAAAGATCTACAAGAGCGGGATGTGCAACAAGCCCTAGTGGATCGAATTCGGGATTTCTTGTTGGAATTGGGAGTCGGTTTTGCCTTCGTCGGTAGTCAATATCGCTTAGCCGTCGGCGGTGAAGACTTTTATTTGGACCTGCTGTTTTACCACCTGAAGCTGCGCTGCTACGTGGTGATAGATATCAAGCTCGGGGGCTTTCAGCCGGAATATTCTGGCAAGATGAATTTCTATGTGTCGGCAGTGGATGATCTCTTACGGCATGAAGCCGATCAACCCACTATTGGCATTATCCTCTGCAAAACCAAGAATAAAACCATCGCCGAGTACGCCCTGCGCGATGTGCAAAAGCCGATTGGCATCTCAACCCACCGGTTTGGTCAGGAGTTGCCTGAGGATCTCAAACAGGATCTCCCCTCTGCGGATGAGTTGGTCCAACAGATTAATCAAGTTGAACTGTAGAAGCGACGTTGTCTAAAAATCTCTATGGCTCTTACCCACGCCATCTTGGTGTCTTTGATTGACCAACCCAGCAGTGGCTATGACTTAGCCAAACGGTTTGATGGCTCGGTGGGTTTTTTTTGGGATGCCAGCCACCAGCAGATTTATCGTGAGCTGGGCAAATTAGAGGCTGGCGACCATTTAGAGTCAGCACCCATTCAACAAGAAGGTCGCCCCAACAAAAAGATTTTTTCGGTGACGGCCAGCGGTCAAATCCTCCTCCAAGACTGGATGCAGCAGCCCTGCTCTATGGCCCCCCTCAAGGACGATTTACTGGTGAAGCTATTTGGGGGTTCGCTGGTGCATACAGCCGTGATGCTGGAAGAGTTAGAGCGACACCGATGCCAGCACCGCGATCGCTTAGCCGAATACCGGGCGATCTCGACCCGCTTTTTCCCTAACCCAGACGACCTCTCCGCTGCGGCCACCTATCAATACCTGACCCTGCGCAACGGGCTAATGTTTGAAGAAAGCTGGCTGAAATGGTGTGATGAGGCGATCTTCACATTACAAAACCTGTAGCTTGCGGAAAGTAAGGTCTCCCTTCAGTGTTCTAATGCATTAGGTTCAACCCGATCTAACCGTTGTCTTAACTCCCAGACCGCTATGACTATTTTCGGCGTTATTTTACTGATCGTTGGTGCGGTTCTCTTCTTCGTGCAGCGCAACCAAAAGCAGAAAGTGTTCAGCATCAAGTCGGCCCGCCCCGTAAAAACCACTGAACTCACCGAGACCGCTAGTGCCGTCGCGGACGAAATCGGTGGAGGCAGTTGGCGCGACTACATCAAGCTCTGGGGCGAAATCCAAGCGGATCAGCCCTTGACCTCTGAACTTAAACAACAGTCTTGTGTCCACTACGTCTCTAAGGTGACCCGGGAATATGAGGAGATGGTCACTGAGCGTAATTCTGACGGTGAGCTGGAGCGCAAGCAAAAGCGTAAGTCAGATGTGATCTCTCAGAATCGACAGTCCATTCCATTTCGTTTAAAAGATGATGCTGGCATCATTCAGGTCAATCCTGACGGGGCGGATATCGAAACCATTCAAGTTCTGAACGAATTTCGCCAAGAACAAACCAGCGGCGGACAAATCTCCTTTGGCCCAGTGACCTTCAATGTGGGAGGTGGCACAGGGCGGACCCTCGGCTACCGCTATACCGAATCGATTTTGCCTCTGGGCCGCAACGTTTTGGTGGTGGGTGCAGCCAGTGACCTCACCGGCCAGGTTGTGGTTGAAAAGCCAGCCAAAGGGGGTAAAAAATACGTGATCTCCTTTAAAAACGAAGAAGCCTTGGCCGCATCTGTCGAACGCAATGCCCAAATTAGCTTCTATGCCATGGTTGGTTTTCTGGGTCTGGGGACGATTTTGTTGCTGGTGGGCCTGATCAGCTAGGTCTAGGGAGGGTCGTCATCGCTGGGGCCAAGAAGCTTTCGAACTCACGTTGCGTAAGATTACAGAAAAAGCTGCCTTTGGCGGACAGTTTGAGCCGCGCTGTTCTCAAAAGCTCTGCAGGTACACGGTGCCACTGACCTTTATGGTGCACCAGACATTTTGTGTGATGCGGTTTGTGTCGTAGGAAGCACTGAAGAGCCCCCCAGTAGCCGCCCTGTTATGAGTGAATTAGCGTATATTTAACGCAATCTGACATGCCGGATCGCTGCGCCCCTTCACGTAGATGTGGTTTACATGAGGATTGGGAGAGGGCGCGCCCGATGATGCCCTAGCTCCGCTATACCTAAATTAGCGGGCTGAATAGACCGCCGGGGCAGGGTGACTTCTACAACGTGATCCGTTGTTGCCAGAAGGGTAAATGCTCATCATGCCAGTTTTGACTGCTCCAGCACCTGATTCCCAAAATATTCAGTTTTCTGACCTAGAAGAGAGCCTGCTCGGGGTCGCAGTATTTGATGTGAATGGTCTCCCCCGCGAATACTTCGTCACTGACGATAACCGCAGCACCAGTTGGGTTCAAATTGTCTTTCAGGCCCTAGGGCTGCGTTCTCTTCTCGCTTCATCCCTAGAGCTAGAAGGTTTTCAACATATTGCAGTCAATCTCACCAGTACCACTGCTGTGGTCGTGCGTCGTCGCCATGATTACATCGGCCTGCTGGTGAATGGCAAGCCTGCTTTAACCGGTGCTCCCGACCCTTCACCGTTAATGCAATGGGTTGAGAAATTGAAGCTGGAAGATTTATACGAACATCCTCGTTTTCACATCTCCTGAGGTCTATCGATCTCCATTAGCGACCATGGTTACGGGAAAAGGGCGCACTCCCCGTATTGTCACGGTTGGGTGGCGTGTTGTTGCCTTTACTGGCGATCGCCAACACAATGCGGCTCATCATGCGCTTGTCTTCTAGCTTTTGCAGGCTGAACTCACCACCAATTTGTTGCATCAAGGTTTGACAAATGGCGAAGTGCAGCCCTGGCGGTGCGTCCAGGGTAGAAGGGGCCAAAATATCTTCGGGACGGCCATTCAGCACTTCACTCAGCAGCAGATCCGGTACGTCCCCGTCGTCAGTAATTGATAGTTCAAGGGTATTGCGATCCATTGGGCGACACCAAACATCGATGCGGCCCTGGTCGGGAGATCGCTTGCAGGCCGCCACTAAGAGCTCGTAAAGCACGAACTCAATTTTGACAATGTCGCCACCAATGATGGCATTACTGTCGTTATGGACTTTCGACCAGAGATGTCGCTCGCGAATCAGGGGGCTGGCTCGTTCCATGAGGCGGTTTAGCAAGCTAATCAATGGGGTCGTTTGATAGTTGGCTGTGAGCTGCCACTGTTCGTGAGTGAGCATGTGGGTCATGCCATGCACCAAACTCCCAAGCTGGCGAATCTGCTGTTGTTGCCGCTGCACCACCAGCGGGCCAGTCTGGCTGGTGAGTTCTTCCAACCGCTGAACCGAAACTTCCAGGCGGCGGTGCACTTCATCAAACCGTTTGTGCTTGTACCAGTTCAACTGCTCCAGCTCTTCCCGCTGGGTCAGCAGCATTTCCGTTAGGTTTAAATGACGACGCGACCAGGCCAGTTGATTGGCCAGCAGGGTCACTAAACTGAGGTGGTAGTCTGACCATTTGCGATCGCGGTGATCTGCCAACACCAGCACACCATTGCAGATATGGTCGGGCGCAGTCCGCAGCGCCATCAACAGGAATTTGCTCTCAGTTGGCCCCCAAATCCAAGCTTGGGTTGCAGGGGGAAAATCCTCGAAGGTGACTGGAATCAAACCGTCGGTCTGCAGAGCCCAGTTGATCAACGCATCTGACTCTAAGGCAATGCTGATATCACCATCCGCACCAAAGTCTTTGTGGCGCACCATGAAGTGATTAATTTGGGCCGTATGCTCACCAATATCCCAATGCAGCACAGCAATCAGTGGAACTTGTAAAAGCTCAGCAATGTGACGGTTCGTTGACGCTTCTAGTTGATCGGGTTGAAACGTGCGCTGTAGGGTCTGCAACCCCCATTGAATCGAGTCATATAACTGCTCTTGCTGATTTAACTGGCGCTGGAGTTGCCATTGATGCAGGATCAAATCTAACTGCTGCCCAACGGCCATTAGCAGTTCTCCTTCGGCAGGGGTCCAGTGGCGCATCTGGGGGCTTGCCACCAAAATAATTGCTTCGGGGGCATGGCCAGGGGACACATTGCACGCCAATAGCGACTGAATCCCTAAGGTTTGCAAATTTTCGCGCCAGGCCAGTAGCTTTAGGTCAGTACTGAGATCGTTGATGGAAATCGCATGGGCGCTGCGCTCTAGCATTTGCCAATCCACTTCATCTAGCGCCAGCCAACGTAGGGTTGTACCCCGTCGGCCCTTGACTTCCCGCTGAAAGGTGACTTCATATCCCCCTCGCTCCGCATCATGGAGCAACACCATAAATTGAGAGACCTCAAAACGTTCACAGAGATGATCGCCACAGGTCCCTAGGGTGGCTTGCCAATCAGCATCACTATGGATGCTGCGGGCTAAACCCATCAGAAACTGCTGATCGGCCTGCTTTTGATCGAGGGAATCGCTGAGGGTGCTCGCAGGGGCCATCAACCCAGCCAGGCGACTGGCAGCGGTGATGTAGGTCTTGTCGTCCGCCTCCCAAATCCGTGCTTCCTGGGCTTCGACCGTGATAAATCCCTTTAAGTCACCGTGGCTCATAATCGGTGCCGCTAGCAGCGATCTCGCCTGTAGGGATTTCATTAAGTGCTCGGGTAGATTCACCACAACGAGCCCCTGTAACTCCCCCACCACCAGTTGGTTATTGCAAAGGGCTTGATAAGCACCGCGAATGGTATCGGCACCAATCGTCAAGGGTGTTGTCTCCAGCGTTGATCGCTTTAAGCGACCCCGACTCTGGGTCGCCAATCGTTCCCAGAAGTTAAAGGTTTGGGGGGCAAACCACAGTAGCCGAACGCGATCAGCCTCGATAAAACGATGGGTTTCAGTCAGAATTATCTCTAGTTGTTGGTCAAAATCAGCTTGGTCATCGACTTGATTGACCAAGTTGAAGATGCTCAATTCCGGCCGCTTCTGCTGTTGCTGCTGCTGGGCTTGTTCGTAATGTTGCAGACTCTCAGCCAAGGCACTGAGAATGGCTGACAGAAAACTCCGTTCGCTTTGGGTGGGGGATTGCCCCCAATGGGGCGAACCGAGTAGCACCAGCCCATGGCAAGCATCGCGATACCGCATGGGAAATAAAAGTGCCCCACGCACTTGGAGGCGTTCCGCCAGTTGGCTCCAGTCCCCAGCTCTGGATTCTGACTGTAAATCGTTCACGATCAGGGGGCGCTGTTGAATCACCACCTGCTCAACCAAATCCCCAGGGGAGAGTCCAAACGTGGCGGTTAAAAGCCGATCCTTTTTTGGGGCAATGTGACTGCGACTGGTAATCCGGTGGCTATCACGATCGTAGGTGCCTAGCCAAAGCAGGCTGTAATTAAGTTCATGGTGCAGATGTTCAAGGGCTACTTCAATCATGGCGGCGGGTTCCGCCGCTTCCCTGAGCACTTTCAGCGCACGGGTTAACGCAATCAAGCGCCGTTCTGGATTTGGGTCTGACTTCGGCGAGCCCATTTTGATAGTGACGTCTTTCTAGGAAAATCTAGGAACAACAACTTTTTTAGCTGTTCCCTCAATGACAAACGGTGTCCTAAGGAGCAGTCCGCCTGTGATGCAATCCCGATGAAGGCGGTTAAATCGGCTTGATTCTCCGGTCATGTCAGCTTGGCATGGCGGAGTTGAGCCTATGTAAGGTAGCTTCAGTCTATGCTGAACTAACCGTACCGATGGTAGCTGATCCGTAAAGTTCTCACTGCAATTTTGTGAAGTTATGGTGATTCTGCGCCACGGGTGCTTCTAGGCTCAGTTCCACTTCCTCAGGCAATGCGCCCCTGTGACTTGATCATCGCTCCGGCTCAGTGTGCTTTCAGAGGAGATCTACACTTTGGTTGATGCTTACCGAGAACTCATTCGACCCTTCCTCTTTCAAGGGTTGAAAGCTGACCCAGAATGGCTACATCTCCGTGCTTTAAAGACCTTGACTTGGCTTACGTCAGGCCCTACCCAGGGGATCCGTTCTACAGTCCGTCAGTGGTTTGCCCAGCACACCCATTACTGTGATCCACGCTTGCACCAATCCCTATGGGGATATGACTTTGCGAATCCTTTAGGGCTTGCAGCCGGATTTGACAAAGATGGAACTGCTGCGTTGGCTTGGCCCTGGCTCGGATTTGGCTTGGCAGAGCTGGGCACGGTCACTTTGCATCCCCAATTGGGTAACCCCCGTCCTCGGCTGTTTCGATTGCCTGCCGATCAGGCTGTCCTGAATCGCATGGGCTTTAACAATGGTGGGGCAGCAGCCCTAGCGACTCGACTACAAGGCTACTGGGACCAGCAGCCTCCGGCCATTCCCATGGGTATTAATCTAGGCAAATCAAAGGTCACGCCCCTGGATCAAGCGGTAGAGGACTACGTGAGTAGCTTCCGATTGCTGCGCCATTTAGGGCAGTACTTTGTGGTAAATGTCTCGTCTCCTAATACGCCAGGGCTGAGATCCCTCCAATCCCAAGACCAGCTCAGCCCAATTCTGGCAGCCCTACAAGCCGAAAATTTAGAGGACAAGCCGCTCTTGGTTAAAATTGCGCCGGATTTGGAATGGTCTGAAATCGCAGCGCTCGCAGATCTAGCCATAGATCATGGACTCGCAGGCATCATTGCCACCAATACCACCATTCAGCGTCAAGGTCTCGCCACCCAGGTGGTCTCGTCTACAGGCCAACCCGTTACAGCAGAAGCCGGTGGTCTGAGTGGTGCCCCCCTCCGGCAGCGCGCCACAGAGGTGGTGCGATTTTTATACCGCCATTGTGAGGGGCAATTGCCGGTTGTGGGTGTTGGCGGGATTTTTACAGCCGCAGATGCCTGGGAGCGCATCACCGCCGGGGCATCGTTATTACAGGTTTATACCGGCTGGGTTTATGAGGGACCGATGATGGTGCACCGCGTGCTGAAAGGATTAGCGGACCGCTTAGACTCCCATGGGCTACACAGCATTTCTGATGCCGTAGGAATTGAGTGTGATTAACCTAGAACTCATATTTTTCATTGGATGCGGCTTACGGTAGGAATCACCGGCATTTTGGCTATTAACCTTTGACATAAAAAAAGCGGATGGCGTGGGTCCTTTGGAGCCCGCCATCCGCCCTTGCTAGCCGGAGCAAGTCGTTATGCTGCTGACAGCCTTACTTGTCGCTAGGCTCAGTAAACTCAGCATCGATTACATCATCGCCACCATCGCCGCTGTCTCCAGCGGCAGCTTCAGGACCCCCAGGGGCAGCATCACCGCCCGCCTGTTGATAGAGGTTGGCACTGATGGCATAGAGGGCCTGCTGCACTTCTGTTGTTAAGGACTGCATCTTGTCGTAGTCCTCAGAAGCAACCGCATCTTTCAGGTCTTTGATTTGACCCATTAGCTTCTCTTTCTCATCGGCGGGCACCTTATCGCCTAACTCCTCGACTTGCTTCTCTGCCTGATAAGACAGGGAATCAGCCTGGTTCTTGAGGTCAATTTTCTCGCGGCGCTCTTTGTCAGCGGTCGCGTTAGCTTCCGCATCTTTGACCATACGATCCACCTCATTGTCGTCCAGAGTAGAAGCACCGGTGATGCTGATGGTCTGCTCCTTGCCGGTCCCCTTGTCCTTAGCCGTGACGCTGAGGATACCGTTAGCGTCGATGTCGAAGATGACTTCGATTTGGGGGACGCCACGGGGAGCCGGTGGGATGCCATCCAGTCGGAAGGTGCCGAGGCTCTTATTGTCGTTAGACATTTCCCGCTCCCCTTGGAGAACGTGAATTTCCACATTGGTCTGACCATCCACTGCCGTGGAGAAAGTCTCAGACTTTTTGGTGGGAACGGTCGTATTGCGGGGGATGAGCTTGGTCATCACGCCACCCAGGGTCTCAACCCCGAGAGATAGGGGCGTAACGTCTAGAAGCAGAATGTCCTTAACTTCCCCAGCCAAGACACCGCCCTGAATGGCCGCACCGATCGCAACCACTTCATCAGGGTTCACGGTTTCGTTGGGGGCCTTGCCCAAGACCTTTTCCACTAGGGCCTTAACCGCAGGAATCCGGGTTGAGCCGCCCACCAGCACGACTTCATCAATTTCAGACTTATCGAGTTTGGCATCTTTAATCGCCTGCTCGACGGGGATGCGGCTGCGATCAATCAGGTCAGCAGCCAACTCCTCAAACTGGGCGCGGGTGAGCACGGTTTCCAGGTGCTTGGGACCGTCTTGGGTTGCCGTGATGAAGGGCAGGTTGATTTCCGCCTGGGTCACGCTAGAGAGTTCAATCTTGGCTTTCTCAGCCGCTTCGGTCAGGCGTTGTAAAGCCTGCTTATCCTTACGGAGGTCAATGCCCTCAGAATTTTGGAATTGCTTCGCGAGGTGATCGACGATTTTCTTGTCGAAGTCGTCACCACCCAAGTGGGTATCTCCAGAGGTGGCCAGCACTTCAAACACACCATCGCCCACTTCCAGAATGGAAACGTCGAAGGTACCGCCCCCAAGGTCAAAGACCAGGATGGTTTCGTTGCTCTTTTTGTCGAGACCGTAGGCCAAGGACGCAGCGGTGGGCTCGTTAATGATCCGCAGCACTTCTAGACCGGCAATTTTTCCAGCATCTTTAGTCGCTTGACGCTGGGAGTCATTGAAGTAAGCAGGAACGGTAATCACCGCTTGGGTGACGGTTTCACCCAGGTACTTACTGGCGTCATCGGCTAGCTTACGCAGCACCTGTGCTGAAATTTCTTCGGGGGCAAACTGCTTGCCCGCTTGGCTGCTATCAATTTTGACGTTGTTGCCTACGTTCAGGACTTTGTAGGCCACTTCGGTAGACTCGTTGCCCACTTCGTCAAAGCGACGACCGATGAAGCGCTTGACGGAATAAAAGGTGTTCTCGGGGTTCATCACGGCCCCGCGTTTCGCGATTTGGCCGACGAGGCGATCGCCATTCTTAGCGTAAGCAACCACAGAAGGGGTGGTGCGGAACCCTTCGGCGTTTGCAATGACCGTGGGTTTCCCCCCTTCCATAACGGCAACCACAGAGTTGGTGGTGCCCAAATCAATGCCAACTACTTTACCCATAGATATGCTCCGGCTTGAACAGCTATATCTATAGTGCTTGGCTTGCCTAATTCCCTGAAGGCGGGGATACCGAACCTGTTACTACTTGTCAGGGCTAGGCTGTGTCGTTCATGCCAGGTAGGGCGCGACTTCAAGCCTTGCCAACATTAGAGTCTTATTGTCAGAACAGCTTGCGATCAACCCAGCGTTGGGCTCTTTGCAGCGCTTCTGAGCGAGTCCAGGCTTTGGGGACCGCGAGAGCAGTACCGGCCGCATAATTGACCCAAGCCGCGTAGATTGGGGAGCCATGCAGCTCACTTTGGTCTAGCTCAATTCGCGTGCCCCGATAGGCATAGGACAAGACAATGTGGGGGTAATCGGGGTCGAGGATCATAGGGGATGGGGGTAGAAGGGTGGTGCGTACCGGGCGGCGTAGGTTAATCGTTTTCTTGGGCGGGGGAGTTGGGGAGTTGAGGGAGTTGGGGCGTGTATAGCCTAGAGGCATTCAAGAAAGGCATAGCCTGTCCGTAGGACTTAGGGTTAAGGATTGTTGCGAATATCCTGAAATGCCTCAAGGGCAGTGATTTCAAGGTTTGGTTCTTTGTCGCGCGATCGCCCTAAATGAATAGCACTCAAGATTTTTTGACTCGGTTTGACACGGTGCTCAAGGCCGAGAAGTTTGAGATTCACCCCCATTACTCCCTAGCGGGCACTGATATTGTCGCCGCTTTTTACGGTCGTCGGAAGAACTTTCACTACTTTGTCTTTGATCTCCAAGCAACCCTCAAGGGCAATCTTGAACGGTTAATAGAGGCCCACGAAGCCGCCTGCAAATGGGTCAATAGCCAATATAAAACCCCCAAAGCGCTGCGCTTACAGGCTCCCATTATTCAGAGCATTTTGGTGACTGCAGAGCCTTTTACCCAAGCCATGCAGGAGCAGGTCCTCACCCAAATGGATGCCTTGGCGGCCCGCTCGGCGGTGGGTGGCGAAGTCAGTAACGTGACCCTGGTGGATCTGCTCCGACGCCAGACAGCCCCCCTGAAGGCGGTGCAGATGATCGGCTGGGCGGTGCAGAAAAAGGTGCAAAAAATGGTGGGTGAGCAAGCTGAAAAGGTCTTCCAGCAGCTACCCGGTACGGCGGCAGTCTCTGTTGAAGACGGGACGACCTTGGAAACTGCGCCCAAGAGCCGTGTCTCTCAGTGGCCTCCGGGTTGGGCCTGGTTTTTCATCGTGCTGTGCGTCTTGATTATTGGCTTGCGGGGGGCGATACCCTCGGCGGTGGGGGCCGGTGCCGCCGCCGGTTGCTATCAGATCTCGCGCGATTACAGTCAGTCCACCCAAACCCGTGTGCTGAAGTGTCTGGGCATCACCGTGGGGGCTTGGGCGATTATGGTCGCGATTGTGGTTCTCATCGCTATTTTGGTCAACGGCTAAGGTTGGCGGCCCAAACCATAAACAGGCCAGAGACTAAGCCGCTCACCGGAAGGATGAGCCTGCGCTGGGGCAACTGGGGCCGCCAGAGGGCAAATAGCGCTAGACACAACGGAACCAAGACCCCTAGCTCGATAAACAAATTTCGATACAGGAAGTAGTTATCAAGCTGAATGCGTCCGGCACTGGGCAACAGCCCAAAGGGGAACTTGAACTGAGCGGAGCTGAACGGATAAAGCAAAGGCAAGGTAGACACCCCAGTCATCAGGTCTAACCCTAGGTGGGAGAGCCCTGCTAGCAGGAGAAAATTAGGGCGGCTGGCCTGCTGCTTCAAGGCCAGCACCGTTAGCCCCGGCAGCAACAGCGCCCCGACCAATGAGTGGGTCATGCGCAAGGTATGCCCATCGATTTGGGGCCTCAAGGCTGGAACCAGGTAGTCGATATCCGGGATATTAGCCAAGAAAACCAGCCCCAACAGCCAAGCCAGCTTGGGCCACAGCGATTGTTGAGGCGCTGATGGTTTCAGGCGCGCATCCGTAGACTGCTGTATGCCAAAGAGGGTGAGGCCAGCGATGCTATGGCCAATGAATGAAGACATGGCCTATTCGCCATCCCTGACAGGGCGCTGCTGCAAGTTGCGCCGCGCCTGAAAAAATTGCCGATGTTGGCGTCGATATCGTAGCTCTAGCTGCCCACCCGCTTCTTGGATAAAGGCCCGCTGACGACGGTAGAGCCCCTGAAAGCTATTGGCAAAAATCAGGGTGATGATCGCTAGGGTCAGCCCCGCTGCCGTAGAGAACAAGGCATCGCCAATCCCAGAGACCACCGCCACGCTCTGGTTGTCGTTGCCGCCCACTTGCCAAGCGGAGAGGGAGCGGATCAAGCCCAAGATTGTCCCCAATAACCCTACCAGTGGCGCGATCGCCACCACCGTCTCAAAGACCGTGGCAAAGCGCTTCAGCAGCGGTATTTCCCCTTGGGCGGCACTTTCTAGGGCTAGACGAAACTCATCGGGGGTGGCCTCCGGCAGGGTCAAGGCCGCCAAAAAAATCCGTCCCGTCGGCGAGTCTTGATTTTGCTGAAGCTTGGTTAGCGCGGCTTGGGGGCTGCGATCATACAGGTCAAGGATGGTGCCAATCAGCGATCGCTGTTGCTTTAACAAGCGGCTCCAAAACCACAGCCGCTCCACAATCAGCATGGTGGTCCCCAAGGACAGCACCAGCAGCGGCACCATCACCCAACCCCCGGTTCCGCCCATGATCGCCTCACCCTTGCCAAAACCTGCCGCCCCATCATAGGCGACGCCATTGAAAAGAGCGCTTAGCCCGCCTTTGGGAAATGGTCGATTTGGGCGTAGCCGCTAAAAATCAGCTTTTTGCCCTGGGTTTCTAGCCGATTGAGTCGCAAGGTAATGCCATCTAGATTGAAGCGGTCTAAATCGACCATGGCATTCAAAACATCGAGCAAAGCCTCGGTCAGGAGTCGAGACAAGGGCTGTACATCGGCAGGAATGCCCTCTAGGTCAACGCTGGCATCGTCAAAGGCCAGACGGCGGCGCTTTTTGACCGCTAGGGTTGCCGACAACTGCAGCGGCACGTCAGCGCGATTGGGTAAATCGGTTGTGGCTTTAACCGTTACCCGTTGGTTGGGCTGCAGCGTTACGCTCACGTCCCGAAAAGACACCGGATCGCCCCCTGACAGTTGAGTCAAGGCGGGCTCCTCTAAATTCTGCAGGCGCGGCTTCACCAACTCGGCCTCGAAGGCGCGGTTAATTGCATCCTCCATTAGCACCACGTAGGAAATTGCTTGGGTGGGCTGCTTAAGCTTGATGTTGCCTCCGAACAAGGCCCCTAGATCTAGAGCAACCGCGTCGGTTTCAAAGGTCATCTCCGCCGTTTCAAACTCGCGGCGAATCACCAAATCTTGGCCCCGCATCTTAAAGCTATCGATGGTGCCCTGGAGCAACTTACTGGGGGGCGAGCAGCGAATCTCGACATTCAAGTCACCGCATCGGGTAAACAGATGACGAATGGACTGAGTCGCAACGGAGTTGAGCATCCGTTCGCCCATGTCGCCCTGTTTAGAATTTGCAAACCCTGGCAGGCCGCCAATCATACGCACCGATTTGGTTGAGCTACCCCTTACTTGTAACAAAATATTAACCTGATCGGCAAAAAACCTTGCCTGTCAAAGTTGTGAACAGGCAAGGTCTAGAGGGTTGAAAGCGTTGCGGTAAAAGGCTCTGGCCAAATCAGCGCCAGATACGAGACCTAGCAGCAGGCATCACCTGATTGGCTTCTTGCTGGGCTGCGGTCGTCACCTAAATGGCCGCTAAAAAGCCATGGGCATGGTGATGTTGCTGACGCAGACGATTCAAGGCTGCTTTCTCAATTTGGCGAACCCGCTCGCGGGTGACGTTGAGATGCTGTCCGATTTTGGCCAGGGTCATCCCTTCATTACTGTCCAGACCAAATCGCAACATAAGAACCTGCTGCTGTTGAGGGGGCAGGGTATCGATCATGCTGTGCAGGCTATCCCGCAGAGACTGCTTGGCTGCATAGTCTTCTGGCGAAAGCCCTTCGTATTCCAGCAGGTCTCCCAGCTCGGTTTCTTGATCATCGCCGAGACGCATATCGAGGGACAGGGTTTGGCGACCGTGCTTAAGATATTCGCGAACTTTCTCAACTGGGAGATCTAGCTCATCGGCAATTTCTTGGAACGTGGCCGATCGCCCCAAGGACTGAGCCAGTTGTCGTTGAACCTTTTTGATTTTGTTGAGCTTCTCGTGAATATGAATCGGCAAACGAATCGTGCGGCTTTTTTCGGCGATCGCCCGCGTCATCGCTTGACGAATCCACCAATAGGCGTAGGTCGAAAACCGGTAGCCCTTGCCGGGGTCAAACTTCTCCACGCCCCGCTGCAGGCCAATGGTCCCTTCCTGAATCAAGTCTAAAAACTCGATGTTGCGCTTCAGATACTTCTTGGCAATATGGACCACCAGCCTTAAATTCGCCTCCACCATCTTGCGCTTAGCCCGCTGCCCAGCCTGGACTGCAGCCTTAAGACTAGATTGGGTCAACGCTGTCGCCTCAGCCCACTCCACTAAGGTGGGTTCACGATCAAGGGTTTCTGCCAGCTCGGCTTTCGCTGCGTCTAGCTGAACGAGCTGTCGAACGGCCTTACCGTAAACCACTTCTTGCTCATGGGTCAGCATTGGGACTTGACCCAGTTCTTTCAGATAAGTCCGGACTAGATCCGTATCAACTTTTCTGGATTTAGAGATTGCCATCTTTCAAGAAAAATAAATACGACGATTTGACCAAATGTCTGTGTCGGTCAATGGAAAAGGGCAAGGCCTACAAGCCCTGTCAACATCACCCGCTAGCGCTAGAACCTTAAAGCGGCAATGTCAACCCTGAATCAAATCTTAACCTTAAAGATTAATTATTGTAAACACTCTCTCAGGATTCTCTTATATGTCCCCGTTTGCCAATCCTCCACAGACCTGTTGGGTCAGTTGGCTGACAAATCGATGAGCATATGTGCTGACCTGTACGGGTTTTACCCCTGAACATTGCTGGAGGTGGTGGGGTAGATTTTGAGAGTGCAGTTTACAAAGCTTCACTTTGGGCCTGTCACTGTAACGGCTAGCCTTGCCTCATTCCTGAAAGGCCCTGAGCTGGGCAGCCCACCCTTCAGGTTCGTTGGGCGGCAGCGCACCGCCGCTACTCTCGATAACTGCATCCTTAAGCTAGTCGGTAAATGTTTTTGAGCAACTTTAAGGGCCAGTATCTAAGCGCCCCAACTCCGAAAACGAATTTAGGAGACTATTGTGAACGGTAATTTTCGCGTGGGGACCCTATTTGGCATTCCCTTCTTCATTAACATCTCTTGGTTCTTTGTCCTGGCTTTGACCACGCTCAATTTTGGGGGCGGCCTGCTGGCTCAGTTCCCCGAGTTGGGTGGTTGGGCGATCGCCTTAGGACTAATTTCAGGACTCTTGTTGTTTGCCTCGGTGTTGCTCCATGAGTTGGGCCACAGCTTTGTCGCTCAGCGTCAGGGCATTCGAGTTAACTCCATTACCCTGCTACTGTTTGGCGGTTTAGCCAGCCTAGAAGAAGAGGCGAAAACCCCGGCGGGCGCATTCTGGATTGCAGTAGCCGGTCCCCTGGTCAGCTTGGTGCTGTTTGCGCTGCTATCACTCGCGGGCAGCGGTCTACTCGCTGGACCTTTTGCGACGATTGTGGGGCTGCTGGCCTACATTAACCTGGCTTTAGCTGCGTTTAATATGCTGCCGGGATTGCCCTTGGATGGGGGCAACGTGCTCAAAGCCATCGTCTGGAAGCTGACGGGCAACCGCCATAGCGGCATCCGCTGGGCCAGCCGAGCCGGACAGGTGATTGGTTGGTCGGCGGTGGCGATCGGGGGCTTGTCGGTGCTCGGCCTCTCAAATATCGGTAGCTTCTGGACCCTGCTGATTGGCTGGTTCTTGTTGCAAAACGCCGGTCGGTCGGCCCAGTTTGCCAATGTTGAGGAGGCCCTCTCTGGTCTCACCGCTGCCGATGCCGTGCTGGACAGGAGTCCGGTCATCGGGGAGACAGCCACCCTGCGCCAGCTAGCAGATACGGCAATCATGCTGAGCGGCAGCGGCTGGCGACGGTTCTTGGTTCAAGACATCGAGGGGCAACTTTTGGGGACTGTGCATCTGGATGTGTTGAAGCAAGTGCCCACCGATCAGTGGTCCAATGCACTCGTGCGTGATTGGATTCAACCGATTCCTGAGGCAACGATTGTTGCCGCCGATCAGCCTCTGATTGAGGTGATTGGCACCTTTCAGAAGCAGGGCGTACCGGCACTGGCTGTGACCCGTGCCAACGGCACGTTGATTGGACTGCTGGAAAAGGCTGAAATTATCAGCCTGCTGCGGCAAAAAGGCCAGATGCAACTGGCCTAGTAGCTGATGGCCTAAGCTTCGGGACTGTTTTGGAAAGCAGGGGAGCGTTAGGGGCAAGGGAGCAAAGCCCAAGGCATGCATCACGAGCTGCTTAGAAACGGGTGATTACCGTAGGCCCATCAGCGATGTGATGATCACGCCTAAACCGACCACAGCAAACAGGCCCCCCAGCCCATAGGCCAAGCCGCGATTGTCCTGAACAATCGTCAAGGTCTGCTGTTGCGGGCTGGCAAGAAACTGATTGATTTGCTCTGCCTTTTGGCGTTTATCCCTAGCCCCAGAACTACGCACTGAGGCTAGGGGTATTTCGTCTTTGGGGGTCAATAAGATGACTTGATAGGTGCTGTCCCCATCGCTATCCCGAGAGCGGATTACGTCTGCCCCTTGGAGTTGGGAGATCGCCTCAACATTTGTACGGCGAAGGGAGGCATGGGTGAGGGTACAGTCTGGCTGGGTGCTATTGAATCGCTGGCAGTCTAGGGTGGCTTGATCGCCGATGAAGTAGATGACGACACAGCCCAGCACCACAAAAATTGGGCCAATGATCAAGCTAGACAGACGTGAGTTCATGGTTTAGACACCCCATATATCAAGCAGAGATTGGCGATCGCGGTCCATAAACCACCTGGGCAGAAGAGAGAATTGCCTTGCGGCGAAGAGAATTGCGGCTTGTTTCAACCTTTTTCTGTGGGTCGAAGCTAGCGACGACAAAGCATCCCAGTGAACGACCAAGGTTAACGCCCTTTGGCGAGGTCGGCATAGATGTAGTTTTCGATGCTAAGGGTAGCAAGACGTCGGGGCTTGTCCAAGGAAGAGCAAGGTGAGGTCGAAAAGACGTAGGAGCCAGGAAGCATATCGCTTGGCAGAACAAAACCAGTTTGGTGGCACAGATCGACAGGAATATCGTTACTCACTTGCTTTGTTGCCGACTTGCGGGAATCAAGCTCCAAGAAAAATATTTTCCCGATGAAATCGAATAAATTCGGAGTTAGGTTGAAACTTTTTAGGAAGACGTAGTTGCTTGTTTGCATATGCAATAAAGTTGCGCTCCAGTGTTTCTTCAGGCAAGAAATCCTGAAGACGGCGACTTAGAAGCAATTTATTGCTTCCGTCAAATGTGATGAGACCTTGATCAAAAGCAGCATCATGGGTCCGGGCAAGGCACAACCCATTCTCAGGGTTTAAACGGTATCCTGATTGTTCGCGCCAAGGAATAATATGACTTGCGATTAATAATTCTGGAATGGGATTGTCGGTTATGCAGCACCGATTTTCATATGATGACAGAACCATTTGTCGAAAAAAGGTTTGCCCAATTCTGATTTTGACCGTGGCCTGAATCTCTGTTTTTTCTTCGATTTTATTTGAAGTAGACAGTGGCCCTAAATCAGAAGTGTTAGGCTTCTTGTCGGCCAAATCTTGGTTGAAATCATTAAAGTTAAGGCCGATTAATTCTTGAAAGCGTTCTTCACTTTCTGTCCCTAGTTTTTCCCAGTTTTCAGTGAACTCTTCCCAGATTCTCCGATCAGCTTTGCTGGCTCCACTGAGTCCTTTGATACCGCGTGCTTGTTGCAAGGGATCTAGCGAGGCAAGATTGCTGAGTTTCATTGCTAAACTACTGGGTGTTCTCTCCAGTTTTTCAGAAACTTTTATGACAATAGGATTCCTGTGATCGAATTGACCAAATGGCAATTTGCAATACAAATTCATTGCGATGATTAGTTCATCTCGTGTCCAAGACCTCCTGTAATTCATGGTTTTTAAATCCTTTTATTCTGAAATCACTTTTATTTTGAAATGCAAGAGTACTAACCAATCTATTTGGTTGTCTCAAGTGCCATTCTATTGAAGAGGAGCTGTTGAGATTTCAGTGCTACCAAGAACGAGCTGCATGCTTAGCGATCGCCCCTCAAAATCGCCACCAAGATCCGAAACAACTCCTCCAGATCCGCCGTTACCCGGTAGAGATTGAGATCCTGCTCGATCCGTTGATCCTGTCGATGTAGCACCCCAAACTGCCACACATCCCCATGGAACTAAACCACATCTAACTTGAAAACTTGAGCTTTTACCGTGGGGCGAACGATGGGTTTGGATGTGACCAAGGTTTAAGACTGGTCTAATTCTGCCAATATTTGCCGCACCCGCTCCGCCAGTTCCCGTACCGCTGCCCGCTGGCCGATCGCCTTTGCCCGTGCCATACATTGCGGTAGCTCCCGCACCGGTAATTGCGGAAAGGCCACACTTTGCTCCGTTTCTGTATAGCTCGCTTGAGCGTCATCCAACCGATAAATCGTCAACGTATCACGCCGTATTCGCCAGATTTCGGGAATCTTCAGCGCCACATAGATCGGAAATTTATTTAACGAAGAACTGCTGTTATCCACCTCGACCACTAAATCTGGCGGCGGATGCACCTCAAAATCCAGCTTCTCCACTCCCCGCACCACCGCCTCATTCTGAATATAGAAACAACAGTCGGGTTCTAGTCCCTTCTTTTGCTGAGGGTTTTTCATCGTCAGTGAACCCAGCTTGCGCAATTCCAGCCCCAGTTCATCCACAAACACCGCCACAAAATCATCAGATAACCGCGCCGGTTCCTCGTGTCCTTCTAGGGGCACCATGATTTCTAAAATCCCGTCACAGTAGGCAAAAAGCTGATTGCGGTTTTCCCCCGCTTCCACCAGCAAGCGCTCATAGGTCTCCCAACTAATCCCTGTTAACAAAACCCGCGTCTCTGAAGGCACCTCAGCCGGTAACGCCGTAGTAAGCGAGTTTACTTTAGGTCCTGGGTCATTAGTCTTTGGTAAAGCAGCGGTCATGGAGAGTTCCTCCACTAAGTCTTGCTATCTATCCTAAGGGGATGGGTTTGACACCGCAGGGGAATGTAGTTGGTCAAAGATTGACGATCTCGCCTACCTTCCCTGAGTCGTTACAAGCAACTCCAATTTCGTGCTCCCTTGCAGACTTGCATCACCTTGCCTTGCAGCGGGCGATTGAAGAATGGCGTATTTCTAGCAGAGGACGGTAACGTCTCCCCGTTCACAGACCACTCCACAGTCGGGTCAAATAGCACTGCTTCTACCGCCGCTTCTACTGCAATTTGTGGTGGGTCTGTCCGCAGAATGCTTGCGGGTCCTAAGGTCAGCGATCTCAATAGCTCCAGGGCTGACCATTCGCCCGATGCAACCAGATGCTGCCAAAGCGCTGCCAAAGCAATAGGCAACCCGATCGCCCCCGCTGGTGCATCCCCAAAAGCCACCGTTTTTTCCTCATAGGTGTAGGGCTGGTGGTGCAGGGCGATCGCGTCAATCACCCCCGCCTTCACACCTTGTCGTAGCGCCCGTTGATCTGCCGGATTGCCCAGGGGCGGGTCAAACCGGAGATTGGGGTCGTAGCCTAAACAGTCTTCTGTGGAAAACAGTAAGTGATGCCAAGAGACGCTGGCGGTAATAGGTAACCCTTGGTTTCTGGCCTGGTCCAACAGCGCCACCAATCGCGCCGTCGAAATCCCGATCACATGAATCGGCGTCCCGAGTTCCGCCACCATCTCGATCAGGGTGGTTAGCGCCGCCGTTTCGGCCATCACCGGTATACCGGGGAGTCCCGCCATTTGGGCCTGTAGCCCTTCTCGCAACACCCCGTTGCCTGCCAGGGCGCGATCGCAGGGCCAGAGGGCAATTGGGCAATCCCAGGACTGGCTATATTCCAGCAGTCGCCGCACCAGCATCGGGTTTTGTAGGGGCTGGCCATCGGCAAAACCAGCCATGCCCCAGGCCCGCGCCGCCGCTAGCTCCGCCAGTTCCGTCATCTGCTCCCCCGCCGCCTTTTGGGTTAGGGCTCCCCAGGGCAGCAGGCGAGGTTGCAAGTCCATGGGCAGATCACAGGCCCGGTCCAAAAGGCTGCGGATCGCACCGGGGTTATCAAGCGCTGGGACGGTGTTAGGGAGAATGCCAATGCGGGTAAATCCACCCGCGATCGCCCCCGCCATCAAGTCCGCCAGGGTTTCCCGAGACTCATGGCCCGGTTCGCTACTGTGGCTAAACAGATCGATCAGCCCCGGCAGCAGCACCTTGCCGGTGCAGTCGATAATTTTGGTGCCGGGGTCCGGTTCGGGCAACTGCGGTGCAATCGCTGCAAACCGCCCCTCTGCCATCAGCACATCCCCAACCTGGTCGGTGCCAGAGCGGGGATCTACATAGCGGACCTGGCGCAGTAAGGTGCTGGCCATGGGCTACAGTGCCCCAGCTGCTGTCTTATCAAAGACGCTACCCGATAGGTGAATGGTGATATTCGATGCGGTCAGGACCGGGGCGCTCTCTACCCCATTGGGATAGTCGATCACGCTCACCGCCCCATTCCCCTGCTTAAACTGCCAGAAGGCTTTTGGCCCTAGACCGGCGACATGGCACAAAATCGCCTTGTTAATGGCGTCATGGGCGGCGACCAGCACCGTCACTGGCTTCTCGGTATGGCTATACTGCGCGACGATTTGGTTCCAAGCAGCGATCGCCCGTTCCCACACCTGCTCTAGGTTTTCGCCCCCCTCTCCCGGCATATCTACCGTTTCGGGAGAAGCCTGCCACTGCTGCAGCATGCCCGGATAGCCCGACTCAATTTCGCTCTCGTACATGCCCTCCCATTCGCCGTGACCAATCTCTTTGAGATCGTCCATCTCGGCTAAATCAACGCCGCTGTGGTGACGCAGGATCAGCTCCGCCGTTTCCTTAGGGCGAGAGAGGGAGCTGGTCACCGCTGCATCGATGTGTACATCTTTCAAAAACTCGGCAGCCTGCTCTCCCTGGCGCTTGCCATTTTCATTCAAGGGAATGTCAATCTGTCCTTGGAAGCGTCCTTGGCGATTCCATTCCGTTTCTCCATGGCGCACTAGCATCAGGCGGGGGCCGTGGTACCGGCTCCGCATGGTCGGCAGGGTTTCCCCCATATGGGCGGTCAGGTTCATGGATTCCAGTTGCACCGGCTCCCCCAAAGCGCCAGAAAAATTGAGGATGCTAATGGAACAGTTGGCCTGGTGCAGGTTTTCATGGCGCTCGGGTCCCAATCCTAAAGCGGTGGCGATCAGCCCGCGATTAATGGCGCTGTGGGCAACAATCAGAATGGTCTGGTCAGGATGCTTGGGTAAAGTCTCTTGCCAGAACTGAGCGGCGCGATCGTAGAGAGAGCGGACCGGATAGAAGGTGCTGCCATCGTCCAAGGGCATGGAGAAGTTGGCTGGATCGTCGTACCAAGCTTGGAACATCTCGGGGTCCCGTTCCTTCGCCTCTTTGAAGGACAGCCCTTCCCACAGGGGCATATCAATTTCTTTGATGGTATCGACCGTTTCTGGATCGGGGGTATCGGGCAGCTTGGTTTTGAGCACCGACACGATTTCATTGGCGGTCTGGTTGGCCCGCTTCAGGGGACTGCAATAAACATGGTCAAAGGGAATGCCTTTCAGCGTCGCCCCCACCTGTTGCGCCTGTTGAATGCCTAAGTCCGTGAGTACGGACAAATCGATTTGCCCCTGGATCAACTTCTTTAAGTTGTATGTGCTTTGTCCGTGACGGACGATGATGACCCGTGTTTTCAAGATAATGACCTCCCCCTGCTAACAGCCAGACCGATTTTACCCTGTGGGGATTCGGGAAGAGGGAGTGGGGGAAAGGGAGTAGGGAACGGGGAAGGGAGTAGGGAATAGGGAATAGGGATTGGGGAGTGGGCAGAGGTTTAAATTTTGAATTGATAAGGCTATGACGTTATCTACTGCGATCGCTGCAATTGGATTAAGCCTGGCGTCTCTCCCTGGGGATGCGACACCACTAGAACCGCTCAGAGGTTACAACGCCGCCATGCTCATCGCTCCCTTTGAGCCGGTGTTCGACCCGGCAGCAGAGGGGTGCGCTGTTGAAACGAGCATCGACCATGTCACCTTGCATGCCGAGCTGCAGCGGTTCGTGATTGGCGGTCACGCTAGCGGTGGGGAATGGCGGCAATGTGCCTTCGCAGGCAGTGAATTGAGCCTGTGGGATTTGACCACGGGGGAGCCCATCCAAATCTTGCTGGAGGGCGCGACGGCCTCTGACCCGCCCTCGGTCTACACCCTGGATGAAGACCCCGCCGTGGAGGTGGGGGAATGGGCAACGGATGTGGTGTTCATTCCCCAGAGATCGGTGATTGCGGCAGCGATCGCCGACAGCACCGTGCGGTTTTGGGATAGCGAAACCGGAGCTCCGCTGGGCCAATGGCAGGACCATGAAAAAGCGGTGTGGGCGATCGCTGCCAGCGCCGACGGACGGGTGATCGCCACCGGCAGCGCCGATCGCACCGTGCAAGCCAAGTTTCTAGCCCCCGACAGCTTGGCAGTTTGGCGCTCAGAGCAGCTCGCCACGCTCCAGGCCGTGCGCCACTTGCAGCTCAGCGACGATGGGCACAATCTCGTCGCGATTTCCGGCAGCAGTCTGCAAGATACGGTGGTGCAGCTCTGGCATGTGGAGTCGGGGCAATGGCTACCGGTGGACTGGCAGCAGCGCTATGTCTTCCATGAGCTGCAGTTTTCTTACACCCACCAAGACGTGGCGCAGGTGGTGCAGTTGAGGGGCGATCGCCTGATCACCGGCCACGAGGATGGGGTGATTCGCCTATGGGATGCCCCAACCGGGGTGCGGGTTTTGTCGCTGCAGCATCACCGGGAGGCGATTTTATCGCTGGCGGTGAGTCCCGACGGGCAATGGCTGGCCAGCAGTGCCGGAGATGGCACCAAGCTCTGGAATCTGAAGACCGGTCAATTGATTCGCACCCTGGACACGATCGGGCGGGTGCAGTTCAGTGGCGAAAATACCCTCTGGGTGAGCCAGCGGCCCGCCAGAACCGAGCGCTGGAATTGGCGTTTAGGGGAAATGCTGGCAACGATTCCCTTTTATCGGGTGGTGATCAGTCGCGATGGGGAAGTGGTGGCTGGGTATGACGGTCGAGAGATCGAGCTGTGGCGCTAAAGATATTGCTTGAAAGTAAAATACCTGGCTGTGGTGCGTTATGCTTCGCGGCAACCAATGTGGGGGCACCTCTTGTGGGTGCCCTCAATAACTGCGTAGCTCGCTCACCCAGAAAGCCGGTCCTAAGCCGCCATCGGCCAATCTTCCTCAAATCCATGGCGCTGAGGCGGTAGACCCGAATCCAGCAGTTTTTGCAGCCGGGGAATTTCAGCACTGCTATAGACGCGAAATTCGCTGGCAATAGTCGCCTTGGCCGTGCGGACTGCTTGATTAATCACCAAGGAGCCCTGGGAATCAGACACAGAGCGATGAAAGGTGCCAGGGGGAATTTGCAGAATATATTGATTTGCCTCTAGGCGCACTTCATGGAAGGGGTAGGCCCACGTAAAATTAACCAGATGAAAGGTGCGTCCACCCGAAACCGCTAGCAAGTTGTCTTGCTGGTTGGGATGTAAATAGAATCGCCAGGCTTTGCGGGCATCATTGTTGGGACTCACGGCAGGCCCCTGGTGAAACACCAAATCGCGCGCATTCGATTCGGAAACCGTAATATCAAAAAACTGCACGCTGGGCGTGTCGCGAAATCGATCAAAGGGCAGAAGTTCAAACATGGCAGGTGACGAGCGGCAACGACGGAAGTTGCAACCTAACCTAACCTCGTGATCCCCACCGGATCAAAACCATTGACGGTTTCTATCTATTCGGTTTGCGAATAGATTGCCCCTATGAACATCCATCACCTCCAGGTCTTGGCAACTATCGCACAGCAGGGGAGTTTTTCGGGAGCTGCCCTGGTGCTCGACATTTCTCAAGCTGCTGTAAGTCGGGCGATCGCAACCCTAGAGGATGAATTAGGGGTGCCGCTGCTGAAGCGAGGGCGGTTTGGAGCCCGATTAACCCCGGTCGGCGAGCGGGTGCTCCACCATGGTCAAGGCATTCTAGAGCTACGCGAACACATTGACTATGAGGTCAACCTGGAAAAAGGGCTGTATGGCGGGCGGGTCAGGATTGCCTCTTTCCGGAGTGCAGCCACCCATCTATTACCGGCGGCGATCGCCACCTTTAGCCAGCGCTTTCCGCGAGTTGAGGTCACGCTCTCAGAGCTGGAACCCTTGGGCGTCGAGCAGGCCCTACAGGCCGGACAGGTCGATGTTGGCCTCGTGCCCCTACCCCGCTCTGAAGGCTTCAAGACCTGGGAAATTGCCCGAGATGAATACGTGGTCTTGCTCTCAACTGCTGTTGAAATATTGCCCGCTAAATTAACGTGGGCGCAGCTCTCTCGCCACGCCTTTGTGCTCTATAACTATGCCGACTCCACCTCAGCCGTTCGAGACCATTGGCAGCAATGGGGCCAGTCCTTGGCGGTGGCCTACGCCATTAAAGAAGACTCAACCATTGTCAGCATGGTGGCCCAGGGCTTGGGGGCAGCTATTTTGCCTAGACTCGCTGCCTTACCGATTCCAGAGAACGTTCAGGTGCGATCGCTCCCTGTCACCCTAGAGCGAATTATCGGAGCTGCAACCTTGGCCCAAAGTCCCTCCTCCCCAGCCGTCCATGAGTTTTTAAAGGTTTTACAGTCTCAGCCCTGGCGGCCACCCACTTAGCCGTTTAGGCCGATCAGGCCCCTTGCACAAGCGATACTGACGAGGGGAACGCAGAAAATTGTTTGGCGTGATCCAAGGGCTGGGTACGTTAAGAACGCCTTAGGAGCTTAACAATCGACGGGAGCACACCAGCCCTTGGCTGAAATGCCTAACCCATTCACTGTGGAGTCGAGCCTGTCAAACCTCTACTGTCTAAGACTTTGATATGGCTCAATCTGTCACTAGTCACTTGTTTCCCCAGTTGGGCCTGTTCAATATTTTGAGAAAATCACGATGACTCAAGCAAAGCGCGCATTGCTAACCGGCATCACCGGCCAAGATGGCTCCTACCTAGCCGAACTCCTGCTTGAACAAGGTTACGAGGTCCATGGCATCATCCGCAGAACGTCAACATTCAATACCGACCGGATTGATCACATGTATGTTGACCCCCACAGTGACGATGCTCGTTTGTTTCTGCACTACGGCGATCTCACCGATGGCACCATGTTGGGGCGCATTCTTGAAGAAGTTGAACCCAACGAGGTCTATAACCTTGGCGCGCAATCTCACGTACGGGTGAGTTTTGACTCCCCTGAATACACAGTCGATAGCGTGGGTATGGGCACCCTCCGCCTCCTAGAAGCGGTCCGAGATTTTCAGCAGCGCACCGGTAAGCAAGTGCGCTATTACCAAGCGGGCTCTTCGGAGATGTTTGGCAAAGTGCAAGAAATTCCCCAGAGCGAGGCCACCCCTTTTTACCCCCGCAGCCCCTATGCCTGCGCCAAAGTTTACGCTCACTGGCAAACCATTAATTACCGCGAATCCTATGACCTGTTTGCCTGCAACGGGATTCTGTTCAACCATGAATCGCCCCGCCGAGGGGAGACCTTTGTCACCCGCAAAGTGACTCGGGCTTTGGCGCGTATTGTCGCCAAACAGCAGAAGAAGCTCTACATGGGCAACCTGGATGCCAAACGCGACTGGGGCTACGCCAAGGACTATGTACGGGCCATGTGGCTGATGCTGCAGCAAGAACAACCGGATGATTATGTGGTCGCCACGGGTGAAACCCATGCCATCCATGAGTTTTTAGATATTGCCTTTGGCCATGTCAACCTCCGCTGGCAAGACTATGTGGAATTTGACCCGCGCTATTTACGTCCCACCGAGGTTGATATTTTGATTGGTGATCCCTCCAAAGCTCGCAAGGCACTGAGTTGGGAACCCTCTGTCACCTTTGAAGAATTGGTCAAACTCATGGTTGAAGCGGATTTAAAAGCCGTCGGCATTGAGCACACGGCTGGTGCCCACGCTGAAAAAGCTACGGTACGAATGTCGTAACGCTTCAAGCCCAGCCGACCCAATCTTTCACCGTTCCAATGCAATCCATTTCTCCACTTGTCAACCGATGACCCACCTTAATCTTGCCAACCAACGGATTCTTGTAACCGGAGGAGCCGGTTTTCTGGGGAAGCAGGTCGTTGCCCAGCTTCAAAAAGCTGGGGCCGATCCTGCTCTGATTACGGTGCCGCGATCGCGCGAGTATGACCTATGTCAATGGGAGGCTTGCCAAAGGGCGGTGGATCAGCAAGACATCGTGATTCACCTTGCGGCCCATGTCGGGGGCATTGGGCTCAATCGTGAAAAGCCAGCGGAGCTGTTTTACGACAATCTAATGATGGGCACCCAGCTCATTCACGCGGCTTACCAAGCTGAGGTGAAAAAGTTTGTCTGTGTCGGCACGATTTGTGCCTATCCTAAATTCACCCCGGTGCCGTTTAAAGAAGATGACCTCTGGATTGGTTATCCCGAGGAAACCAATGCTCCCTACGGCATTGCTAAGAAAGCGCTCTTAGTACAGCTCCAAGCCTATCGAGATCAGTATGGATTCGACGGTATCTATCTGCTGCCCGTCAACTTGTATGGGCCTGAAGATAACTTTGACCCTCGCAGTTCTCACGTGATTCCAGCCTTGATTCATAAGGTTCATGAGGCTCAGCTCGCTGGCCAGAAACAGCTGCCAGTCTGGGGCGATGGTAGCCCCACTCGCGAGTTCTTGTACTCAGAGGATGCTGCCCGGGGGATTGTCATGGCCACCCAAAATTACAGCAGTTCAGAGCCCGTGAATTTAGGCACAGGGCTGGAGATCAAAATTCGTGATTTAACCGAGTTGATCTGTGAGCTGATGAATTTTGAAGGGGAGCTAGTTTGGGAAACAGATAAGCCTAACGGACAGCCCCGTCGTTGTTTAGATGTGGAGCGGGCTAAGCAAGCCTTTGACTTTGAGGCCCAAATGGAGTTTCGCGAAGGCTTGAAACAAACCATCGAGTGGTATCGCAGCCACGCCGCTCTCCAGCCTGTATAAGCGATCGCGAAAGACGATTTGCCTAAACTCGAGCCCAGCAATTTATCTCATTGCTGGGCTCGTTTATGTGCAGTGAAGCTCACAGGTGATAATAGAAGCGACCTTTATTGCGGTTAACACCGTTATTACCAAAGGGATGAACTACGTTATTGCGGTGCTGAGCGATCGCATTCAAGCTGAGGCGGCTTACTCAGCCCTAGAAGCCGAGGAATTTGCCATGGACACGGTAGCCATCCTGGGCAGAGGCTATAAGAGTGCCGATGAGTACGGCCTGATTGATCCGGCTGGGGCAGCGTGGAAGCAAATCAAGCTGATGATGATTTGGCTCGTGCCCTTTGGTTTTATCGCAGGCTTTGGGTTTAACCAGATCACGGGTCTCAATACGTTTCCATGGGCCGGGATCGTCGGGAATCAGATTCTTGGAGGATTCTTAGGGGCGGGCTCAGGGGCAATGGGCGCGTTCTTTGTGGGTGGTGGTGTGGGGGTCGCACTCGGCAGTGGCGATGCCCTCTCTTATCGCAACTCCCTCAATGCCGGGAAATATGTGGTCGTGGTCAAAGGGACCCTCACCCAGATCCGCGCCGCCACGCCAATTTTGAGACGATTTCGCCCTGAAACATTACAGGGGTATGACGCCCCTGAAGATGCGTAATGGCGCGTAAGCGGTTGGCGATACAAATGGCCATGGGTATCGACCAGCATGGCCAAGACCCCACTGTGGCGGCTAAGCGGGCGGTACGCAATGCGATCGCCCACAATGCGCTACCGGGTGTTTGGGAAGTTGCCGGGTTAGATCACCCCAATCAGATGATTGTGGAGGTTCAGATTGCGGTGCCCTTTCCCGAGCAGGTTAGGCAAGAAGAGGTACTATCCGTTTTGCCCTTTGGCCGTAAATTTCTCACCCTAGAAGCTGGGGGCATGGTGGTTGCGGGCCGCGCTATTCCAGAGCTAGACGACAAAAATGACGACATGTACATCGCTACCGCTGCCGTCACCGTTGCCATCGATGACGAACAGCCCAGCTAGACCCTATTCAGCCTGCTGATTTGAGGCTCAAGTGTCCTACTGGCCTGCCTCAAACTGCTACCCACCATAAATTACGAGTCCTAACTGCAGTCTCGATTCTCAATTGACCCATCGGGCATGGTCGTATTGCAAAACAACGCCATGCTGCGATTGGTGCCGCGTAAATTAGCCCCTTCCAGATTGGCCCCCTTCAAATTCGCCGTTCCCAGGGTCACGGCCAGCATAATTGCTCCCCGCAAGTCAGCATTTTCTAAATTGGCATCTAGCAAATTCGCCTGGGTCATTTCTGCATTTTGCAAGTTTGCTCCAGTCAAATTGGCATTGGGGAGCTGCGTCCCATTCATTTGGGAATCTGCTAAACTCGCGCCGCTCAAGTCGGCATCGTCTAGGTAAGCCAGCATTAAATTGGTTTTGCTCAGGTTTGTGCCCTGCAAATTTGCCCCGGTCAAGGTCGCGACCTTGAGATTGGCACCGCTAAAGTCTTGATTGCTCAAATCAGCATTATTCAAAATGCAGACCGGGCAGTCGTTGGTTTCCAACAGCAAATCAACATCTTCAGCGATCGCCGCCCAAGAGGGCTGAGGCGCGCCCAGACAAACGAGTAGTGACAAACACAAGGCAAGTAGGATGCGTTTCATGAACGGGTCATCTCTTGAATACGTTTCTATTGTCCCATTTCGATGGAGCAGTAGCCTGTTTCTGTTGTAGCAACCCATTTCACAGCGTTGATTCATCTCGGCTCTAGAGGGCATCGCTACCATCAGGGCACGGAATCACAGATTTTGCGTCTATGTAGATCTGAGTTGTCGTGTTTATCCCACGCCCCTGTTTCAGGAGGTCAACTATGAAACTTTCCCATACTGGAATCCTGCCTCTGCTAGCGCTTCCCCTAATTGCTACAGCGCCCGCCGCGCTTGCTACTCCAGAGCCAGCAACCGTCCAAATCAAACAGACCTCGACCCTGATTCAGGCTGTTACCCAGACGGACGAGACCCTATATTTCAATCCTGACACCATTTATGAGCTGCCTTTGCGGGTCGATACATCGGTAGTTGTAAATGGGATTACATTGCCAGCGGGCACGGTAATTGAAGGGCGGCTGGAACCGGTGGAAGGGGGATTAAGATATGTCACCTCCCATATCCAAGCTGGGGGTCTCAGACAAGATTTAAATGCTGCGTCTGATGTGCTGGAAGACATTAAGGATCCCCGCGAGACGGGTGCGGGTGCGATCGTGGGGGATGCAGCCATTGGTGCCGCTGGCGGCGCGATCATTGGCGCTATTCTCGGCGGCGGCGTTAGCGCTGGTGAAGTGATTGGCGGGGCTGCCACTGGCGTGATTATTGGAAATGTCACCGCCCAACGGGTGGTGGTCATTGAAGCTGGGGAACCCGTTATTCTCTACGCAGGGTCGTAATTCTCACAGACTTAATTTGAATACACCGCAGCGATTCAGACACTGCTCTATTGCCGACGCTGGCGATATCAAGCTCTGCAGGCTAATAGGTAAATCAACTGCAGAGCCTGGTTCAGACCTATTTTTCCTAACAAAAACGCTTCATCTCAAGTTGAAAGCATCTCAAAAATGTAACAAAGGCAGAGCTTGCTATTGAATAACGAAAATTCCAGTGATTGGTCGAACTAAAATCATTTCCTCGTAGATAAATATTCTTAAACTTATGTATGCGGTTCTTGAAGAAAACTTTTAGAAAATGACGCCCAACTTCTATGGTTTGAGTAGGTGAGCCGAACCAAGTTTTAGCTTTTCAGAAGCTAACGATTGAGGCACAGAATTCGAATACCCGGTCTAGCTCCAGCTTGAGTGCAGGCTGTCGATGGTCAAGTGTTGAGCGTAAATAAATTTGCGGTTCAACACTGTTTCTAGATACTGCTTTATGTCTTGGGTAAGGCATAGGAAGTTTAGAATGCGTCAGTTTTGATGGGTAAGTATGCCTTGAGAAGCTGATTTTGTAGAGAAATTCAGACGATTAGTGAAGGCGGCTAACGCATCCGCTTTCACGGTCTATCTCTTGATGCACCTTTTTTGGGGATTGAGAGGTTCTGTTGTGGATTGGCTCAGCATTAAGCGTATCTAGGGCTCAGTCGAAACTTGGAAAATCACTTGTGTGTTGGCCTTTTGCTCAGTCTTCTCGACTGCGATAGGTCTGTTGCATTTTGAAGTAAACCGATCCATTAGGAGAATTGCCTGCCATGAGCATTGTCGCCAAGGTTATTGCTCAATCTGACCAATCTGATCGATTCCTGAGTAATGCTGAGCTAACCCAGTTACAAGACTTCTTCGCAAATGGAACTGTGCGCGTTAGTGCTGCTCAAAAGTTAGCTGCGAATGAGCAGAAAATTGTTGACGGTGGCAGCAAGCGGTTTTGGGCACAGTGCCCAAAGACGCCCAGCAATAGCGGCAATCCCCAAAAGACCTCACTCTGCCAGCGTGATCAGGGCTGGTATATCCGCTTGGTGAGCTACTGCGTATTGGCAGGCAACGCTAAACCTTTAGAGGATATTGGTTTAGATGGCATGCGGGACATGTATGTATCGCTACGGGTTCCCCTGGCTAACTTAAAGGTGGCAATGCGCTGCTTGAAAGAGGTGGCAATGGGCCTTTTGTCTTCTGAAGAGGCGGCTTTAGCAGGTCCTTATTTTGATCAGTTAATCCGAGCCTTTTAAGGCTTCGGTTTGACATTTTTCAGATATCTTTTCTCCCCTCTCTTTTTGTACTGAACTCCAATTTTGGACCATTACTGCCATGCAAGACACAATTACTGCTGCGATTAACCCTGCTGATGAAAAAGGCGTTTATCTAGAAGGTGATGCCCTAGATCAGCTTAAAAAGTATTACCAAAGCGGCACGTTAAGGGTGAAGGCCGCCAACCAAATTGGCGGGGGCGCTGCTGGAATTATCAGTGAGACCGTTGAAAAAAGCCTGCTCTATGGAGACATTACGCTTCCTGGCGGCAACATGTATCCCACGCGACGCTATGCTGCTTGCTTGCGCGATTTGACTTACTTTTTGCGCTATGCCACCTATGCCATGTTGGCTGCAGACAGCTCAATTTTGGATGAGCGAGTTCTGAATGGCCTCAAGGATACTTACACGGCGCTTGGTGTTCCGATCGAGCCCACCATTCAAGCAGTGCAAGTTATGAAAGAAGTGGTGACTCAGCGGGTCGGGGCAGAAGCTGGTCAAGAAATGGATGTATACCTAGACCACATTATTGCGGGTCTGGGCTAGGCATTCGCCACCACCAGACAAGGGCCTATTCGTCTCAGGGTAGGCCCAGTTTTCAATCCGCCATTGTCGTCAATCTATAACCATGAACGCTTCAAGCAAAATCCAGGAGCAGTATTCCTGGTGGGCGGGCAATGCCCGCTTTATTGACTTATCGAACACGTTCATCGTGGCCCATGTTGCCCAGGCCGCAATCATTATGTTTTGGGCTGGGGCCTTTACGCTATTTGAGCTGGCCGCATATACGCCCGAGCAGCCCTTATATGAGCAGGGGCTGATTTTGCTACCGCACTTAGCCACTGAAGGTTGGAGTGTGGAGACTTGCTTCGCCATTGGGATGATTCACATTATTTCAGCCGGCGTGTTGGTGGCGGGGGCTTACTTCCATTACACCCGACTGCCTTCTAGCTTGGAGATGGTGTCTGGGCCTGCCGCTAAGTTCCATTTTGACTGGAAGGATGCAAAGCAGTTGGGCTTCATTTTGGGGCACCACCTCATATTTTTAGGGTTAGGCGCTTTGCTGCTTGTCGTTAAAGCCCAATCTTTCGGCGGACTCTATGATGCCAATATTGGCGATGTGCGGCTCGTTACGGATCCAACCTTAGACCCTGTTGCGCTCTGGAGCTATAGAACCCATCTCTTTGATGTCAACACTCTAGAGGATTTGGTCGGCGGTCACATCTATGTAGCCGTCTTACTGATTGTGGGCGGCGCGTGGCATATCTTAGTACCCCCGTTTAACTGTGTAAAGCAAGCCTTTTTGTTTTCTGGGGACGGTATTTTGTCCTATTCCCTGTTCGGCCTTGCCTTAACTGGTTTTGCGGCCTCTTACTATTGTGGCTTCAATACGCTAGCCTACCCAGTCGAATTTTACGGCCCCACCCTAGAGCTCAAGTCAGCATTTTTGCCCTACTATTTTGAGCCCGACCCAACCATGGCTGTGGGGCATACTAGCCGCACTTGGCTGGCTAATGCTCACTTTTATCTAGCGTTTTTCTTTTTGCAAGGTGGGCTCTGGCATTTTCAACGGGCGATGGGCTTTGATATCAGCGCCTTGGTGGATAACTGGCGGCAAAATTTGATTGAAGCCAGTGATAATCCTCGCCTGGTTTACCAGGCCCCTTTCCATAACGAACTGCTGCCCCTGCTATCCGTACGGTATGAGCTGCCTCAGGCTGAACCTCAGCCTGTGCTCAAGTGGAAGCAACCCTTTGAACGCTATGCCTATCGACCTTCTCAAGGAATTGAGACGCCAAGCTTAGCCGAGGTTAATGGAGTGGCAACCACGCTGTACCAAACCACTTACCATGCCCAGACAAGCAACTTCTATCAAGTTGCGGCGGTAGATACCGACCTGTTTGGGTATGGCAGCAAAGTGAAAGGGCGGCTCTATGAGCGCTCTAGCCAATTGAGTGAGTGTCCTGATTATCCACAGCCGATCAGCACGATCTTTTACGAGCCCAGTCAAACCTGAGATTGGCTCGGCAGGACGTTTGAGGCGGTGTATCCAGAGGTTTTGGAACGCCGTTAAAGGCAATAAAAAGCGGTTTCTCACTCAGTGAGAAACCGCTTTTGTAATTCATCCCAAGATTTGAGGAGGGGCTATAGCGATCAAACTAATCTCCCTCCCGTTGCACCCATGGCTTAGAGATGTAGCAGACCGAACCAAGACAGAATCGTTGAGATCGCGATCAAGCCAAAGAAGGAAGCGCCACCATAGGCCAGCACCTTGCCCAGAATTTGGACGCCGACGGGGTAGGGAGGCTTTTGCCAATCCCAACGAGCAGCCAAACCAGGCGAACCTGTTTTCTGGAAGTCGTAGCCCAAGTCCTGCAGCTTTTCAAGATAATCTGCACCGTACCGGGGCATGTGGGAGAAAGTCACCTCTCCAGAGGCATGCTGAGGCAAGATTCGGTTGCGCTGGAAAGGAACGACGCTCTCGCCAAAGTTATCGAGGTACTCGTCACTGCTGAGCAAATCATCCACAAAGCCATTTAAGCCTTTTGTGGCCAGGGTAATGGACAAAGACAGAACCTCACGATCGTTATAAGCTTCACGTCCTAAGACGCGCTGCAGGCACATGCGCGCAAACCGGTAGTTGCTGTTGGGCTCATAGTTACGCTCACGGAAAGTGGGTGAAAGTAATAGCCCCCGGATAAAGTCACGGACTGTGATCTGACCAGACTCCAACTGGGATTCCAGAACAGTTAGACGATTGCTCGCCAGCATCTGCTGCTCATTAAAGATCTGGCGATAAGCGGCGCGAGTAATCTCCTTGGCTTCGCCGCTATCCGGAATATTATCGGTGGTGAAACGACTAGGATTCTCATCCCCAGGCACATGGAAGTTGGTGACCCGCTGGTTCTGGGATGTGGGTGTGTACTCTAGCTTTGAAAGCGCCACTAAACTAACCTCTCAGTCAAATTTTCTCGAAACAATTCGTTAAACTTCCCTGCACAGTTACCAACAGGCAGAGTGCAGAGAGGAGCGTCAAACTATGCGCCTGAAACTCAGAATAGGCATTTATGCTGATCAAGTTTGTCAAATCTTAAATTAATGCAATGTCTAACAAAGCTTCTCAACAAATGTGCAGAGCTTCTCTTGGGTATTGATTGAAAAATGTGCAGGCAAAGCTATTGCCTTTGGCCCTTTGGTGTGGGTAAGGAATGAGAACTTATGGTCGAAAAGCCGTTGTGCTGCCACGTCCATCATTGAGTTAATGCAGGGTTTGCTCCATGCTTTGGTGGATTTTCCATGCTTTGGTGGATTTATAGAGCAAGGTAAGATAGTAGGCTGGTCTGCTCATTCAACTCTGCTTTGCTGCCATGTCGAGTCAACATCGCCGTTATCACATCACCACCTTCGGCTGTCAGATGAACAAAGCTGACTCAGAGCGGATGGCTGGCATTTTGGAAACGATGGGGTTGGAGTGGTCTGACGATCCGAATAATGCTGATGTGTTGCTTTACAACACTTGCACCATTCGCGATAACGCAGAGCAAAAGGTGTACTCCTACCTGGGGCGGCAAGCAAAACGGAAGCATGAGCAGCCTGACTTGATTTTGGGCGTAGCCGGATGTGTCGCCCAGCAAGAGGGGGAAGCCCTGCTGCGCCGGGTTCCTGAGCTGGATTTAGTCATGGGGCCTCAACATGCCAACAGACTCCAGGATCTACTAGAGCAGGTGTTTGACGGCAGCCAAGTGGTGGCCACTGAGCCCATTCACATCATTGAGGACATCACCAAACCCAGGCGCGACAGTTCAGTCAGCGCCTGGGTTAATGTGATTTATGGCTGCAATGAGCGCTGCACTTACTGCGTCGTCCCTGGGGTCAGAGGCGTCGAGCAATCTCGTACCCCTGCAGCGATTCGCGCTGAAATGGAATTTTTGGGACTGCAAGGGTTTAAAGAGGTCACCCTCCTTGGCCAAAATATTGACGCCTACGGGCGCGACTTACCTGGCATCGCAGCCAGTGGACGCCGTCAGCACACCCTCACGGACCTGCTGCACTTTGTGCATGATGTACCAGGCATTGAGCGCATCCGATTTGCCACCAGCCATCCCCGCTATTTTACGGAGCGACTCATCCAAGCTTGTGCAGACTTGCCCAAGGTCTGCGAACACTTCCACATTCCCTTCCAATCTGGGGACAATGATGTGCTCAAGGCGATGGCGCGGGGCTATACCCATGAGAAATATCGCCGCATCATTGATACTGTCCGGGCTTATATGCCCGATGCCGCCATCAGCGCTGATGCAATTGTCGGCTTCCCAGGAGAAACTGAGGCCCAGTTTGAAAACACCCTAAAGCTGGTCGATGACATCGGCTTCGACCAGCTGAATACTGCGGCCTATTCACCCCGCCCCAATACCCCAGCAGCCCTGTGGGAAAACCAACTCAGTGAAACGGTCAAAGCAGATCGCCTTCAGCGTCTGAATCATTTGGTGGGTCAGCGAGCGATGGCGCGATCGCAGCGCTACTTAGAGCGAGTCGAAACGGTTTTAGTGGAAGGCATCAATCCTAAAGATCGCCAGCAAGTCATGGGACGCACCCGTGGGAACCGCCTCACCTTTTTTGAAGGAGATATCAATCAACTTAAGGGGCAAATTATTGCTGTGCAGGTCACTGAGGCTAGGGCCTTTAGCTTGACTGGACAGCCATTGGCAACGGCCCCCGTCGCTGTTGCAGCGCCTTAGTCTAAGCGCGGTCACTCTTCTTCAGCAACACCCCAAAAGCTGAGGAGCGCATCCACGCGGTCAACTCCGTCCGGATCATTGTTTTGACCATATAGGTATTGAGCGCGGCGTAGCGCTGACACTGCTTGACCATTGAATCCTTGCCCCCAGAGGGCTAGACCCAAGTTGTAATGGGCACCGGCATTGTCGGGTAAAGCATTGGTGAGGCGGCGGTAGGCTAATACGGCTTGAAGATACTGCTCTCGCTCTAGGGCGAGGGCTCCTGCTGCGGCTTGAGCAGGCAAAAAATCCTCGTCGATATCAACCGCAACTCGATAGTAGCGATATGCCCCGTCAGAATCACCTCGCTGCATCAAAATCTCACCCAGCAAAAACTGGGCTTCGGCATCGCGATTATTCAGGGCAACGGCACGCTGTAAATTCTGAAAAGCTGAGTTGGAGCGTCCTAGGCCAATTTGGGCCTCTGCTAGGCCCACATATAGAGCGCTTTGGCTATCGTCTACACGCAACGCCTGCAAGAAGGCCGCTTCGGAAGCCTCATAATCAGCCTGAATCAGATACAGACTGCCTACAGCGGCATAGCTACTGGCTGTACCTGGTACAGCTCGCGTCAGTGACTCGTAGGTTTGCAGCGCTGCATCAAAATTGCCGGTCAGAACCTGTAGCCCACCCAATCCGAGATAAGCATCTTCATCTCGGGGGGCGATCGCCAAAATGCTCTCGTAGATTTCTGCCGCTTGGTCGTAATCCTCTAGTTGCACATAGCTGTACGCCAGAGCATGGCGAAACGAGAGGTTATCGGGCTCTAGGGCGATCGCCTGCTCATAGGCCGGGATAGCGTCACGATAACGCCCCTGCTGAGTATAGAGATAACCAATACCGGAATACAGTCTTGAGTTATCGGGATCAATGCGCGTCGCCCGCTCATAGGCTGAGATCGCCGCCGCGTAATCATTGGCATCGATCTGCTCTTGACCCTCAATCAATAGATCATCCAGCGCCTCTTGCTCGGTATCACTGAGATCACTCGCACTCTGGGCCAGCAATAAATGCACTGCAGGCAACCCTGATTGAGTTGGCTGATGGGTTGGCCGATCTGATGCAACTACGCCGGAAGTTGCGGCTACCATTAAGCCTGCCGAAACCAGGGGTGCTAACCATTGATATCCCATGGGGAGAGTCCTCCTACCGATGCCCGAGCCATAGGGGCCAGATTCAGATAGGCGCAAAAAAGGTTACGCCATGTAAACACATCCCATCCTAACCGATGGGGATCAGGGCTTCTTGGAGACAACCCATAACAGGCACCAGCCCGATCCTATTGTTTATCAACGGGATAGCGTTATCACCGCCTCACTCTCAAGTCCCATGAAAAAGGGCCATTGCTGGCCCCGTGAGATCCTGTTGTTTTGAAAAATAAAGTGAGATTCGTTTGCGATTTGCGCCTAGCTAACGAGCACTGCAACTAGGGTGACGGTCGAGACCAGCAACAGCGCCAGACCGCCCTGCTGCCAGTAACGACGCTGTTCGTATAGAGAAGGGTAGTTTGCAAAGTACATTTCAGGCTCAACGGCGTAGTTATTGAGGCGGCCAGTTTCATCGATGGTGGTCAACATTTCAGGTTAGCTCCTTAGTTTTGCAAAGTTGAAAGAATCGGGCTGTAAAAGCGAGCACCTAGCTGACGAGAACTGCAACTAGGGTGACTGTCGAGACCAGCAGTAGCGCCAAGCCGCCCTGCTGCCAGTACCGGCGTTGCTCATCCAGAGATGGGAACGAAGCGAAATACATCTCAGGTTCGACGGCGTAGTTATTGAGGCGGCCAGTTTCATCAATGGTGGTAAGCATCGTTTGAGAGCTCCTTAACGAATGGGCTGTGTGCCTTGTGTAAACAAATATAACGCAATATGTTTCAAATTGTAAACAAACTTGACAAAAAAGATTTAATTTGACCAATAAACTACATTTATCAATGCTTCAATGCCCCCTGGGGTGCGCGTTGCGTGGCCCGATCAGAAAATGGAGCCAGCGTCGGCTGACTCCATCTAAGGAGCATGTGTGGGAAAATCAGCGCCGTGTATCGCACTGGTCACTTTGCTTCAGACACCTCGGATCGCTCGGAATCTTTAGCGCATCAACAAAGTGGGTCGCAGTCTTTCCCTAGTTGGACAGGCGACTGCTGTACCGGCCCAGCAGACCTTTAGTCGTCATCTTCATCGTCTTCGTCATCATCGTCTTCAGCCTCGACCTCCAAGACCTCGCCGGTTTGAGCATCAATCATCACCTCAGCGCTGCTTAGCTCCACCTCATAAATCAGGAGACCGTTCTCGCTTTCGAGTTCCACCTCTTCCACATCGCCCGTGGCAGCGGTGAGGGCAATGTTGACGGCCTCTTCCGGAGAAATCGCCCCATTCAGCGCTTCCGGAGAAATGGCCTCTTCGGTTTCGTCGTCGTCATCGTCGTCTTTGTCGTAGTCCTCGGTCAGTTCAGCCACCGCAGGGGACTCAGCGTTGGCGATATTAGTGTGGGCTAAGAGGGTGATACCGGTTAGGCCCATCACGGAGAACAGTGCGGCGATTGCAGTGGTTTTAAGAGAACGTTTCATGGGTTGTTTGCCCTATCGAAGGTTGACAATTTCAAGATGACAACCAAACGATAAGAACTCGGCAAGACTCAGAACTTGCGTTGAAATTTGTTCAAGGCTTGATGTGCCCAGGTGAAAAAGCGCTGGGGCCAACGGCTGGGGGAGTCGCTGGTACGCACCCGCGTATTCACCACAGACAGAAAACGGCATATCCCCCACCTTTAGTGAGAGGCCCACATGGGCAACGGTGAGCAGCACCATGCCCGCCCAGGCAACGAGATGCAGGGTGTAGGCCAGGTCGGTTAACGCCCCTTGTTCTAAAACGTCATCGCTGAGGGCATCCCCTGAGACGATGATCAGCAGCCCCATGACCAGCAGCCCGGTATTCACAAACCGGTGCAGGCTGTACCACCCAATCGGATGACTGATTTTGCCCAGTTGTTGCAGCGATTTGGCCTGAACGAGTCGCCGCCGCCCGGCAAACAGGCTGTAGCCGATAAAGAGGATGCAAAGGCTGACAAACAGACCGCCGATTTCCTCATGGAGTTCAACGATCGCTTCGGTGGCTCTAGGAAAGGGGATATGACTGAAGCGTTGATCCCAAGTGTTGTAAATCCAGTAGCCGGTGATCATGCCCGCTGCGGCCAGCAGTCCTTGACTGGCATGAAGGCAGCGGAAAATCAGGGTTTGATAGGGTTGTCGCGCCATGGTGTTTAGGGATAGGAGGTTTGACGATCTGAATAGATCGCCGCGCCTCACCCTAAAAAAATACTGTCAAGAACTTGGCAAGACGAACGAAGGGCACCCACAAGGGATGCTCCTACCATCACTCTCCTGTAGGAAACTCAAAATCTGCAGCCAAACCTTTTAAACTTGGTCATTCAACGGCCCACTGGGAGATAAGATTCAAGATTTCAGTTTCCTTGCTTTCCCAGCGTTCTACATTGAAATCCATCAGGTCTACCACTTGATACTCAAGGGTGCCTCGCGAAGTCGAAGCAATGTGGTAACACTTACTACGACTCTCAGCAGGTTGATGACAAGTGATAAACCTAACTAATTGATCTTGTTCGTTGACTTGAAAATGGACAGGTGTAGTTCTTGGGTAGTCATTGCTTGGATATATCAAATCATGTTTTGCCCAAAGCTTATCTACTGTGTAAAGCTTTAGGTCGCCTTGGTCAGGTATTTGATATTGATTAGAGCCCTCATTGAAAACAACAATATTTTCATCAAGATCGAACTCATCCATGTCTTCAAAGAAACCAGTAATCGGCAAAGTGGCCTCCATGGCTTGAGCCGATAGTGTCACCTCATCTACATGGCAGGTCGGTTTTGGAGAGCTGTAATTGCCTCTAAGATCTTCAATGCAAATCCAGAAATTCAATCTATTTGCTTGGTTCTCAGAACGCATAAATTCTGAAGGGACGCGGTATTCTAAATCGTTAACGTACTGAATAAAATGTCTGGGTACAGGCTTTACCATTGCGAGCATGACAACGCAAAAAAAGGCCAAGACAGCATATGCAGTGAGGGAAGCTCTGTATATTTCTCTCTCTGAAACTCTTTTCCTGATAATTGATATTGTCAATGTCCATAGGAAAAAAATTGGTATTGCAAAAAGCAAGATATAAAAAGATCCTAGAACGTATGGCGACTGAGGCTTGTTGGGATGATAGCTTGCAGAAATCAAGTAGGGAATGAGTGAAAATCCGATTAGCAGTAGTGCTAAAAAGACGATCCAATTCCATGCAATGATCGAGGTTTTTTGGCTCATGACTTACCGCTTTTGAAGGGGGTGCGCGTATCACAGCCAGGTCTTCACCATAAGGTTAAGGTTTCTGCCGGGGTAGGTTCACCTTAAAACAGCTCCCGTGGTTAACCTGACTCGTCACCGCAATCGTGCCGCCATGGTGCTGGATGATGGCTTGAGTAATGGCTAGTCCTAGGCCAGATCCGCCATCGGCATGTTTCCGAGCCTGGTCTGCCCGCCAAAACCGCTCAAAGATGGCTTCCAAATGCTGAGGGGCAATGCCAATACCGGTATCCGTCACAGTGATGTGAATCTGCCGTCCCTGAGCTTCGGCTTTAAGGGCGATCGCTCCATTGACGGTATAGCGCAGTGCATTTTGAATCAGATTGGTGATCGCTCGCTGCAGTAGGGTGGCGTTGCCCTGACAGGCGAGCCCCGACGAAATTTCCAGGTTAAAGTCGAGTCCCTGCTGCTGGGCCAAGGGTTGATAGAGTCGCCCGAGGCCGTGGAGCAGTTCGGAGAGATCCACCGCTTGGGTTTCGAGGGCCGTGGCTTGGTCGGTGCGGGTCAGCATCAGCAAATCAGCGGTCAGCGCTGACATTTGCGCCGTCGCATTCAAAATCACGTCAAAGGTTTCGCGATCGTCCTCGCGCATGCCGTCAGAGTACTTGAGCGCCAACTCCGCATTGCTGCTAATCGCCATCAGCGGGCTGCGCAGCTCGTGGGAAGCATCGGCAGTAAACTGCTGCAACCGCTTGAAGCTTTTTTCGATGGGGGTCATCGCCTGCCGATTGAGCCAGAGGATGCCGCTACCGCTCAGCCCTAGGGCAATCAAAATCCCCACACCCAGGCCGATATCCAGTTGAGCAACGGTGCGATCTAGCTCCGTTAGGCTTTGGCTGGCCCGCACATACCCCCAGGTTTGTTGACCCACCGTAATCGGCAGGGTCACTGCCTGCAGTCGCACCGGCCCCGTTTCGATCACTTGGTTGGCACTGGGCGAAAGCGGCTGGGCGGCATGAAGCGTCCCCACCTGTTCGAGCTGCTCACCCTCGGGCGTAAACCACTGAATTCCCTGCTCTCGTACCCGCAAGTCATTGACGGGTAAGGTTTCGATCTCGATCTCTAGATCTTCATCAGCTTTATCGGGGTATTCCTCGGCTTCGGCCTCCACCAGCGCAGCGGCGGTCTGGGCCAAGGCAGTGAGTTGGGCGAACTGCTGTTGACGCAGGTTATGGACCACGGCAGTGCGGACGGCGATCTCAAATCCGGCCAGTACCCCGGCAAACACCAGTAAATTGGCCACCAACAGGCGACGGCGAATGCGCGTAAATTCCGCCCCTGCGGTCGTCATCGTCAGTGCGACCCGCTATGGGCCACGGCCTGCAAGCGATAGCCTACGCCGTAGACTGTGTCGATCAGGTTGGCCGGACTCCCCGCCTGTTTGAGCTTGGTGCGTAGGTTGCTGAGATGGGTTTTGACCGCACCTTCCCCAGCGGTAGTGTCAAAGGCCCAGAGATGATTGACCAGAGCAGCGCGGGTCAACACTTGACCGGGATGGCGCAAAAAATACTCCAGCAATACATATTCTTTAGGCGTGAGGTCGAGGGCCTGCCCCGCATAGGTGACCTGATGGGTACTGGGGTCCAAACAGAGGTGGCCCTGGCAGAGCATGGTGGGGCTGACAGTGCGGCTGCGGCGACATAGGGCTCGAATGCGAGCCGAGAGTTCCTCTAATCGAAAGGGCTTGACCAAATAGTCATCGGCTCCGGCATCGAGGCCAATCACCTTGTCCCCGGTTGTATCCTTGGCGGTCAACATCAAAATTAGGGCCTGACAGCCGGTTTCTCGCAGCTTTTTGCAGAGGCTGACCCCATCTAAATAGGGCAGCATCCAGTCCAGCAAAATCAAATCGTAATCTGCCGCCTGGGCGTAGTCCCAACCCTCCTGGCCATCTTCGACCCAATCGACGACATGATTCTGATGCTGCAGATCTTTAACCAGGGGTCGAGCGATACGGCGGTCGTCTTCAACAATGAGAATTCGCATAGGACAAATTGAGTGCCAACAGCGCAGAGGTACTTGCCGTACCGTTGCTGTAGCTAACGCTAAATCAGCATTGTCAAGAACTTGGCAAGAAACAGATGCGCTCCATTCTTTACGGGCTCAATCCTAGGGTCTCAGAGTAGACGCGACTGAGTCGCGGCATCACTTCAAGCGGCATCTCAATCTGGAGTCTAAAAGAGAAGTTTTGTCAAACCTGATACATTCAACTGCGCTAAGAATCAGTGATCGATCGCGACAGCACCCATCCAAAAAGACCATCTGGCCAACTTTTGCAGTGATCGCTCCGAAATCATGAATAAATATTGCAGGTCCAGCGTTTGCTTGTTAACATAGGTTTACAAGCGCGCTTCACTCTAAGTGCGATTGAGTTTAAATTTCGCCCTCAAGAGGTATTCGTCATGTCTGAAGAGCAAGGAAAGCTTGGTTTCACTCAGTTTGCAGAAAACTGGAACGGTCGTCTCGCCATGCTCGGCTTCGTCGTTGGCTTGGCTACCGAACTGTTGACTGGTCAAGGCATTTTGTCTCAGCTGGGCCTCATGTAGATTGAGCTATCGTCTTCGAACTTGCCGCAGGGCAATGCAGAGAAGGCGTGGTCAGGGTCTACGAGTAAATTGATCTGAATCTCCGATAACAGAAATGGTGGGGGTAGGCATTGCCTACCCTTTTTTCATGGCTAGGGTTCGGGTTTGCATGGCCTTAGGGCCAAAGGTCGTCGCTGTCGGCCCAGGTGCTCACCCCGCGAATCACATCAGGAATCTCAGCCTCCGGAGGAAACTCCAACAGAGTTTCGCGGTACCCCAAATAGCCAGACTCCGCAAAGGTGGTTAGCAAGCGGCCCAGGGCAATCCAGACGCAAGTATCAAATTCCCAGGGTTGGCCCCGCAGCGCCCGATCCGAAATGGAACGCAAGGCCCAAAAGTAACTGTTGCGCACCACCGAGCCCGATTTCTTGTAGGGGGGCACGTCGTCTGGGTGGAGTAGCAGAATCGGGTCATCGAGGCGGCAGCGCATCGGCAGAAAAGGGCAATAACTTCTGATACCTTAAGCTGTTGTGCCCATCAGCAGGTCTATAACCATGGAGCAGCTAAGACAATCATGACCGCAGCAGTTCTGGTGCAGAATCTCCACAAGGTTTACAACAATGTTCACGTTGTAAACGATGTTTCGCTCACCATTCAAACGGGGGAAAGCTTTGGTCTGCTGGGGCCGAACGGTGCCGGTAAGTCCACCACCATTCGAATGCTGACCACCCTCACCACCCCCACAGATGGGCAACTGGTGGTAGCGGGCCATGATGTACAGCGTCAAGCTACAGAAGTGCGCCGCGACATTGGTGTGGTGCTGCAGCAAACCAGCGTCGATGGGGACTTGTCCGCCTGGGAAAACATGGAATTTCATGGGCGCATGCACCATATTCCCAACCCCCAGCGACAGCGGCGAATTGAGGAATGGCTCGATTTTGTGGGGCTGAGCGATCGCCGCCACGACAAGGTCAAGACCCTCTCTGGTGGACTGAAGCGTCGCCTGCAGATTGCCCGCGCTCTGCTCCACGAGCCTCAAATCCTATTCTTAGATGAACCTACGGTGGGGCTGGATCCGCAAAGTCGGCGGCGACTGTGGGAAATCATCCGCAGCTTGAATCAACAAGGCATGACCCTGTTGCTCACGTCCCACTACATGGAAGAGGTCGAAACCCTCTGCGATCGCGTCGGCATTCTCGACCAAGGTCAGATGATTGAAGTAGGCACGGTGGCGGAGCTGCGACGTAAGCACGGCGAGGGTTTAGTGATGAAACAACAGGGAGATCGCTGGGACTACACCTTCTTTCCGACCCTGCAGGCCGCTAATGAATATCTCGACCAGCAGGCCGATAAAACTGGAATGATGACCCGCGCTTCTAATTTGGAGGATATCTTTGTAGAGCTAACCGGACATAACTTAGACTAACCCTGCACCCGAGGGCTGCCATGGCGCAACTGGCCAGCTTAATCGAAGCAATTCTCTATCTCAAAGGGCGTCCCCTTTCCATTGGCCGTCTCGCTGAATATGCGGGGCAAGATCGTGAGCTAGTGGAAGAGGGCCTGCTGGAGCTGATGAATGACTATGCCCATCGGGATGGGGCTTTAGAACTGGTTGAAACCAAAGAGGGCTACTGTCTGCAGCTCAAAACGGGCTTTAAGCATCTCGTCGATACCCTGATTCCCTTGGACCTGGGGGTCGGGGCTTTGCGCACGTTGGCAGCGATCGCCCTGCGCGGTCCCATCGGTCAGCCTGACTTGGTCGATTTGCGGGGGTCTGGGGTTTATCAACATGTCCCCGAATTGGTGAAGCTGGGCTTTGTGCGTAAGCGTCGCCAAACCGATGGCCGCTCTTTTTCGCTGCAGGTCACCGATAAGTTTTATCAGCATTTCGAGATTGACCAACTTCCGAAGTTAAAGCGTCGCTCACCTAAACCACCAGACTCTGGTTCAGAGGATGTTGCGTCGGATAATGCTGAGCCAGGCAATAACATGGCTGTTGTTGGAACCCACCCTGCAACCTCTGAAATCTCAGATCCGACTTGAGGGTTTGTTATCTTTTGTTAGAGTAGAGTGAATCTTTTCTGTAGACATTCACGGGTCAATGGCTCGGTCAGTCTTAGAAATATCGAACCAAACACCCTTGACAGCTCAAAGGATCTACGTAGTATTGCGCTTAGCTCTTTTGAGACATTGCGTCTAAGGTTTAGGGAGACAGGTAACCACAGTTTTTATGACATTTAACCCTGAGCATGTTGATTTTGCAGGCTTACATGTAGAGGGAGGCCCAGCTAACCAGTTGTTGCAGTACCTTCAGCATCAGCCTCCTGAAGTTCTCAGTCGGGTTGCACAGTCAGCTGGCCCAGAGATTAAGCAAATCATTTCTCACAATGTTCAAGGGTTAGTCGGGGTCCTTCCTGCCGACGGGTTTAACGTCCAGGTCACCACTGATCGCGAAAATTTAGCTGGGCTACTGGCCTCCGCCATGATGACCGGCTATTTCCTACGGCAGATGGAGCAACGCATGGAGATGGAAGTCTCTCTACTGGGTTCTTTATCCCTAGATGCCTCCAGCGATGACGATGAATAGCCTATCGCTGGGCCGTTTCTCCTGATAATCCGCCTATTCTACTTAGAGACCCCATGCAGTCTGTTTATGCTGCATGGGGTCTCTAAGTAGAATGGTCATAACCGCGCGATTGGGGATATCGCGGCAAGTTCTGACTGAGCAAGCTGACTATGGTTGTGGCTGCACCTGAACCGAAATCTGAGGTCCGCCCGCTGGGCGAACAGCGGGTGCTCCTACGGGGATTGTCCTGGGAGGGATACTTACAAATCCTCAATGCGCTCCCTGAATCCCGTAACTCTCGGTTGACCTACGATGACGGAGTCTTAGAAATTACGGTGCCGCTGGAAGATCACGAGTTCTCGGGTCGGTTAATTGAGCGCTTTATTTTGACACTGGTTGAGTTAATAGGACTCCGCATCAAAACCATGGGTTCAACCACGATGAATTATGCGGGGTTGAAGAAGGGAGCTGAGCCGGACAACGCCTACTACATTCAAAATCAGCAGCGGGTGAAGGGTCGCAATGTGGACTTTAGCCAAGACCCACCGCCGGATTTAGTGGTGGAGATCGATATCACCCACACGGATATTGCGAAGAATCAGTTTTACGCCAGTCTGGGGGTGGCTGAATTTTGGCGATTCAATGGCAAAGTATGGCGAATCTATCAGCTCCAGGATGGGGTTTATGGCGAGGTAGAGGTAAGTCCTACATTTCCTCAGATACCGAAGGCGCAGCTTTATCGGTTTTTGGAATTAGCGAAAGAGGATGAGATTGAGGCGGTGCAAGAGTTACGTCGCTGGTGGCAAGCGCGCTAACCCAAGCCGTAGTCATCGCAAAAGTAACAGTTCTGTCGGAAGCCCCTCCGCGACCGGGCTATTTTCTGGGTATCTACTTTGAATATGGTTTTTGACGATCATGTTGCAAACAACTTTTGGCTGATAAATCAGCCGTTCTAGCCTGGAGGTGGCTTACTTAAATCAAGAGTAGGTGGTCGCATTAAGAACATGTGAACTATAATTCAAGGCGTTCGGTGCTGTGTCCAACATCAAGTGGATCGAGTATCCGAGTTTCCTGGTGCTCCGAACAGATCAGCACTATTTTGATTGGAGTAAGCGGGGTATTGGGCACAAGAAAAGGTGGCTTTAGCTGGAAATTGGTAAATTCTAAGTGGCTCAAAGAGAATTCGTGGTGGTTAATTCCTGCATTCCTGCTATTGGGATTTGGAACAGTTCTAACGGTACAGAACGGAGACGGTTTTTTCTTCAGCAAACCTTCTGTATCTAGTACTACCACCGAAACCTACAGCACCACATCCAAAGCCAATCAACCAGAAAAAATTGTTGAGAGAGAAATTGTCTCTACTGAGCCAGGAAGAACCCTTTGGGATTTTCTGGGCTTAATAGGAGTACCAATTTTAATAGTGCTGCTGGGCAATTTGATTCGACACCAGCAACAAAGGCAAGCAGAATTGACTGCTGCTGCACAACAAGTTATTGCTGATAGCCAGGCCAGAGCGGACATCTTAGAGTCTTATTTTGGGCAACTATCTAGCCTTTTGATTGACAAAAACTTGTTGGCGATTGCGACTAAGGTTGATTCGGGAAAAGCAAATCCTGAACAGCAGGATCTACTAGATGCAGCTCGTAATGTTATCAGAGCCATCACACTTTCGACCTTGCGGAGGTTGCAAGATAGTGATGAGCATCAAGGCAGTATTATTCGTTGCCTTGTGGAGTCAGAAATTATTGGAAAGGTAAAACTGAGCCTTCGTGAAATTGCACTCAGCGGGGCTGATCTTAAGGAAATCAACCTCAGTAGCGCTGATCTAAAGTATGCCAATTTGAGTGGTGCCAAATGCAACCGTGCCAAACTTGACAACGCAAATCTTGGAAACGCTAACCTCAGAGGCGCTGTTCTTGCTTATGCCAGTATGAGCAGCGCCTACTTACGCTTTGCCGATCTCCGCGATGCTGACCTTATTTGCACTGATCTACGCTTTTCTATCCTTGGTAGTGCCAACCTCAGCAGCGCCGACCTTCGCAGCGCCAGACTTGGATTTGCTAATCTCAGCAGTGCTAACCTTCGTAATGCTGATCTTGGTGATGCTGATCTTCGTAATGCTGATCTTTTGATAGCGAAGCTCAATAACACCAACCTTCGCAACGCCGATCTCCGTTATGCTCGTCTCCAACTCGCCAAAATCAGCGGAGCTAATCTCAGTGGAGCTAACCTTAGCGGCGCTGATCTTAGTGAAGCAGCCCTAAGGTCTACAAACCTTAGTGGGGCTAATCTCAGTGGGGCTAATCTTAGCGGGGCTGACTTTAGTGGTTCTGACCTGAGTAATGCTGACTTTCGTCAAGCAGATCTCAGCAGTGGTTGTGTATACCAGAGCAACAGCTATGTCTGTAACTATGCAAGAAGTGTTGTGGGTGCTAGGTTTAGCAATGTTCAATATTTCACAGAAGATTACAAAAAGAACCTTGAGAAACGTGGAGCAATTTTCGAGGACATGCCAGTGGTATGTCTATGAAGCTACTTGCAAACTCGATGGCAAAGGTGTTAACCCCTCAACGCTGTAACCTCGATCTTTGAACAGTTTCTCCAAACGCCGCACCCGCCTCTGAGGCGCTGGGTAAGTAGTGAGAAAGTCAAAATTAGTCCCCGGTTGATCGCCGATGCGTGCAAAAAAGTCCGTTGCCCCGCCCGCATGGCCGTAAATTTGCTGCAACAACGTCAGGCCAAACTCATCCGCCTGGATTTCTTGCTGTTTGGAAAATTACGATCGCGCAAATAACAAGCCCCATATAGAGCTACTAGAGTCACTAAGTGACGACTCTGAGGTTCTGAATCCTACTCACTGTGGGCAGCACAGTGAGCAATTCGATTGACGTACCGTAGCGCCGAATTTAGGTCATCTCAGAGAGCTTGATGCGCGGATCCACCACCGTCAGGGTGATATCCGCCAACAGATTCCCCGCAATCAGCATCACCGCCCCCATCATCAGGCTGGCCATGACCAGATAGAGATCCTGAGCCTGCACCGCCTGCAAAATTAGCCGGCCCAACCCCGGCCAGTTGAAATAGTTTTCGGTAATAAAGGCCCCGCCGAGCAGTGAGGCAAACTCAAACCCCAACAGCGTAATCATCGGATTGAGGGCGTTGCGCAACGCATGGACATAGATGACGCGATTTTCAGGTAGTCCTTTGGCTCGCGCTGTCTGGATATAGTCTTGGCGCAACACATCCAAAAGTTGACCGCGCATAATCCGCTGCAGTCCGGCATAGCTGGTGACGCTCAGAGCCAAGGTCGGCAAAATCATATGCCAGCCGATATCGAGCATCTTGCCAAACCAAGTCAGGTCGTCGTGGTTAATGCTTGTGCGCCCCCCCACTGGGAATAGGGGCGAGGTGCTTTGGGCTAGAAACAGCAGCAGCAAGCCGGTAATGATGGTAGGAATCCCCTGGCCGACATAGCTGAAAACCCGCAGCGCTTTGTCCAGGAGTTGGTTTTGGCGGACGGCCCCGATGATGCCAAGGGGAATCGCGATCGCCCAGGTCAAGATAATTGACGAGAACGACAAGAGTAGGGTGTTGGGAATCCGTTCCGATAGCACCTCAGCCACAGGGCGCTGGTAGGCAAAGCTTTCACCAAAGTTGAAATGGAAAACCACCTGCCTCAACCAGAGAAAATATTGGTTGATCAAAGGCTGATCGAGCCCAAACTGTTTTTCAAGCTGCTCAATGGTTTCAGGTGAAATCTGGGGGTTCTGGCGATAGAGGTCGAGAAAATCCCCTGGTGAGAGTTGAATGATAAAAAAGCTGAAGGCAGACGCCAGCCACAGGGTCAGCAAAGCCTGCAAGACCCGCTTCACGATATAGAGGCTGGTTTCACTGGTCAGGGCAGTCTGAGCCAGTGCCCAAATTTCAACGGGCGATCGCCGGACTTGCGGTCGAATAGAGGTCATAGCCAAGGGATGGAGCGTTTTCCCATGTTAGGGGTTGCTATCCAATAAAACCAGAATCCTTGGGCAACGCTTCTACCCTTTCCCTAGGATGCGGCAATGCTTCAGATGCCTTAGGAGGCATGATTAGGCGCAAGGGTTTCAGTTAATAACGCGATAGCCACCTGATAGGGCTGATCTGCATCAGTAGCAACAGCTTCACGGGTTGCAGGTTCCCCACTTACCCGCTGGTCTGGACGGATGCCAGAGCGATTAATGTCGTGATGAGCTGGGGTCTCATATTTCGCGACGGTGACCACTAAGCCAGAACCATCAGATAAATCAAAGAGGGATTGAATTAACCCTTTGCCAAAGGTGCGGTGTCCCACCAGTTGAGCCCGGTGGTTGTCCTGTAAGGCTCCCGCCAAAATTTCGCTAGAGCTGGCCGTCCCTTCATTCACCAAGACAATCAGGGGCGCATCTGTCAGGGCTGAGCCTTTAGCCTCAAAGCTATCCAGCACTCCTTGTCGATCAACGGTATACACAATTGTTCCCTCATCAATCCAATGGCGGGCAATTTCGATGCCAGCGGTGAGCAAGCCACCAGGGTTATTGCGCAAATCCAAGATGTAGCCCTGGACGCCTTGAGCTTCCAGCTCAGCGAGCGCGTCAGCGACCCCCGCTGCGGCGTTGCCATTGAACTGACTGAGACGCATGTAGCCCAAAGTGACTCCGGCCTGATTAATCACGCGGGTTGAAACTGGATTGAGATCGATATGATCACGCTTTAGGGTTAAATTCGTTGGCTCAAGCCCTTGGCGCTTAAACGTTAGGGTGACCGTGGTGCCAAGGGGACCTCGCATATGGTTGGCGGCGTCATCTAGGCTGAGCTCAACTGTGGGAATGTCATCAATAGCCAGAATGCGATCTCGCGGTTGCAAACCAGCAGCAGCAGCTGGAGAACCTTCTAGGGGGGCGATCACCGCTAAAGTGCCGTCTTGGTCATCCTTGGCAATTTGCAAACCCACTCCCGTCAACTCCCCCGAAGTACTGGTTTGGAGGCTCTGATACTGCTCCGGAGGTAAAAATCGCGTGTAGGGATCCTCTAGGCTGGCCAGCATACTCTGAATCGCACCGTATGTTGCTGCGCGATCGGAGAGCGGCTGACGCAACCAATGTTGGCGTACAAACCACCAATTTTGATGATTGAAGGTCTCATCCAAATAAGTGCGATTGACCAGTCGCCATACCTCTGAAAGCAACTGTTCTTCGTCCGTAGCTGCCGCCGCCAAACCAGGCATCAGTCCCAACATCAGGCTAAGGCCTAAACAGATTGCCACCAGACAACGGAAGAACTGCTTACCCATGGCGCAACCAATCTGAACTATCAAACTGTTAAACTCTCTGACCCGCATCCTAGGTGAGCATCACCATAAGTAGAGATCATTATCTATCCAGGGATCTTAGTCGGGTTTAAACGCGATGATCGCACCGAGTCGGTACACCCTCACCCTGCTCTCAAATGGCAGAGTCGAATTGTAACAATTAAGAAACAAAATGAGTGGCATCTGCGGCTCACATACCGTTAATCACTTTTGTGTAGAAAACGCTCCTGCCCTCATCTGACAAGCTTTGCAGGGCAGAATATTTTTGCAATTTCCCTACGGAGGCGGTTTTAGCTGTGTTAAATTCTTTAAGGAATGCATTACTGATATGAATCGCCTGCCGCTTCAATGTTTACAAAGCAAGTTACCGACTCCAAAGTATATCAGTGGTTTAATGAACGTCTGGAAGTTCAGGCCCTAGCCGACGATATCTCCAGTAAGTACGTTCCTCCCCACGTCAATATTTTTTACTGCCTTGGGGGTATTACCCTCATGTGCTTCATCATTCAGTTTGCCACCGGCTTTGCAATGACTTTTTATTATAAGCCGACGGTAACTGAGGCATTTACTTCAGTGCAGTACTTAATGACCGATGTCAATTTCGGCTGGCTGATTCGCTCCATTCACCGCTGGTCCGCCAGCATGATGGTGTTGATGATGATCCTCCATGTGTTTCGGGTCTATCTGACCGGTGGTTTCAAAAAGCCTCGGGAATTGACCTGGGTGACTGGTGTGGTGCTGGCAGTGATTACGGTTACGTTTGGCGTAACGGGTTATTCCCTGCCCTGGGACCAAGTGGGCTACTGGGCGGTGAAAATCGTCTCTGGTGTACCCAGTGCAATTCCCGTTGTGGGCTCTACTATCGTTGAGCTTATGCGTGGCGGTGAAGCTGTTGGGCAAGCAACTTTGACCCGCTTCTACACCCTCCACACTTTTGTGTTGCCTTGGTCGATTGCAGTTTTTATGCTCTTGCACTTCCTGATGATTCGGAAGCAGGGCATTTCTGGTCCTCTCTAAAGCCTGATGCGGGGGCAGTGCAGTGATGTGTTGACCCTAATTTTGATTAACCTGTTGATACTTCCTTCGGTTTCAGTCCTATGTCAACCATTAAAAAGCCGGATCTGAGCGATCCTAAATTGAGAGCGCTGCTTAAGCAGGGGATGGGTCATAACTACTACGGTGAACCTGCTTGGCCCAATGATTTGCTCTATGTTTTCCCGATTGTGATGTTGGGAACCTTGGCCTGTTGTGTCGCCTTGGCTGTTCTTGACCCTGCTATGGTGGGCGAACCGGCTGACCCCTTTGCAACACCCTTAGAAATCTTGCCTGAGTGGTATCTATATCCAACCTTCCAAATTTTGCGGGTCGTTCCTAACAAATTACTTGGGGTGATTTTACAAGGGACGATTCCTCTAGGCTTGATGCTGATTCCCTTTATCGAGAGCATCAACAAGTTTCAGAACCCGTTCCGTCGCCCAGTTGCCACTACTGTGTTTTTATTTGGCACCTTGGTCACACTGTGGCTAGGCATTGGTGCGACCTTCCCGATTAGCACCTCCCTGACATTGGGGCTGTTTTAGGTCAGTTTTTGTTCTAAATCTTCTTTCGGATCGTCCAGCTTTGGTGGTTGGGCGATTTTTTATGCCTTTTAGGGTGCCTGTGCGATTGAACGGGCATTCTTGGGCAGTAGTCTTGGCGACCTTGATCCATCCCCTATGACAAGAACGGCACTCATTACCGGTATCACTGGACAAGATGGCTATTACTTAAGTCGTTTACTGGTCCAGAAAGGGTACCGTGTCGTTGGGCTTATTCCCCCCAGTCGTCGTGCCAGTATTGCTAAGCTCAATGAAATGGCTGATGCAGTGACCGTGGCTGCGGTTGATCTAACTGATGGTGTTGCCTTGCGGCAGGTTGTAGCCGACTATAAGCCCCGAGAGATTTACAACTTAGCTGCGCCTAGCTTTGTGCCCGCGACTTGGGATGTTCCCCTCGGCACACTGGACTTGATTACCGTCACCGCCACCCGATTGTTGAATGCGGTGCGCCAGACTGGTTTAGAGACACGTTTTTATCAGGCGAGCAGCTCAGAAATCTTCGGGGATGTACAGGTCTCTCCCCAGTCTGACACCACCCCTTTTCGCCCTAAAAATCCCTATGGAGCCGCGAAGCTTCATGCCCATTGGACGATGGTGCATCATCGCGATCGCTACGGCCTATTTGCCTGTAGTGGCGTTTTGTACAACCACGAATCGCCTCGACGCCCGCCTCAATTTGTTACCCGCAAAGTGGCTTTAGCGGCAGCTTCCATCAAGCTGGGGCTGAGCGATCGCCTATCAATAGGTAGCCTCAATGCCAAGCGAGATTGGGGCTATGCCGGTGACTATGTGGATGCCATGTGGCGGATGTTGCAGGCTAATAACCCGGAAGACTATGTGATTGGCACTGGTACTCTACATACCGTTCAAGACCTGGTGGAAACAGCCTTTGCCAGCGTGGACTTAGAGTGGCAAAAGTATGTGGATGTAGATGCCCAATTCTTGCGTCAGGATGAGCATTTTCAGCTCATGGCTGACCCAACCAAAGCCAATGCTCAATTGCAATGGCATCCGCAAGTTGATTTTGCTCAACTGATTGCCACCATGGTTAAGACTGATTTAGACCGGCTGCAGGCGGGAACAGTTAAGCCCCTACCCGTGCTGTAGCCTGCCTGTGCCGTACTTTTGTGGAGTTTTGGTCTGTGTCCCCTCAAGCACCTTGCGTTTGCTTCGTGTTCTTGGAGATTTTCACTTGCGAGGGTGGGATCCAGTCCTATGTGAAAGATGTATTTCGAGCCTATCTGGCCCAACCCGATGCTCCCCCCGCTGAGGTTCTCCTACTTAGGGATGCCCCTGACTGTGAGAACCCCTTTGAAGGATCGGCCCTTAAGTTTCGCTACTTAGCGACGAGTAATGCCAATCTAGGGCGCTTGCGACTCGCAGCAATCCTGGCATCGCAATTGCTGCGAGGGCGGTATCACCGGGTAATTTGCGGTCACGCCCGCTTGGGGCCATTGATTGCGCCCCTATGTCAGCGGTTGGGCGTCCCCTACACCGTCATGACCTACGGCAAAGAGGTGTGGGCACCGCTGCCCGCCCGTCAGCAGCAAGCGCTACAGCAGGCGGATCACCTTTGGACGATTAGCCGCTACAGCCGCGATGTCGCCTGTGAGGCCAATGATTTGGAGCCTGACAAAATGGCGCTGCTGCCCTGCATTGTGGATGGCGATGTGTTTACGCCAGGGGAGCGATCACCTCAATTACTCGATCAATATGATCTGAGTCATAGCCGCGTCTTGATGACCGTTGCCCGCCTCTGGTCAGGGGATATTTATAAGGGTGTGGATGTGACGATTCGGGCCTTGCCGGCGATCGCCCAAACCTTTGCCGATGTGAAGTATCTAGTGATTGGCCGGGGGGATGACCAGCCCCGATTGGCGCAATTGGCCCAAGACCTAGGGGTGGCGAATCGGGTCGTCTTTGCTGGGTTTGTACCTAATGAGGCCCTGGTCGCCCACTATCGTTTAGCCGACGCCTATGTGATGCCCTCTCAAGAGGGGTTTGGGATTGTCTATCTAGAAGCCATGGCTTGTGGGATTCCGGTGCTGTCGGGAGATGCCGATGGCTCCGCCGATCCGGTGCAAGATGGACGGGTGGGTTGGCGAGTGCCTCACCGCGATCCTGAGGCGGTAGCGGCGGCCTGTATTGAAATCTTGACGGGAGACGATCTCCGCTGCGACGGTGCTTGGCTCCGTCAGGAAACGCTCGCCCACTTTAGCCAGACCCGTCTGCAACAGCGGCTGAGATCGCTGCTGAGCCCAGCTTCTTAACCGCTTGAAACGACTAGGAACATAGAGCATTAGCCACCTATTTACCCTTGTCTAGGGCGGAGATCGCGATCTAGGACATCAATCGCCCTAGAGAAATGTGATCTAGGCTGAAGAAGCCATTGCTTTTGCAGAGATACTGTAGGCTGGACTGACGAACAGTCGCTACTTTGGGGCAATTCAGTGGTTTAGAGATCGCGCCACAGCAGAAGGAGGTCACTGTGTACCCACGGGGAACCAATAACGTTCAACTCAACTTCTCAGGGCTAGGGTGCTGGCTAACGGTTTTCGGCGTGATTTGGCTATTGGGTGCCGTGGGCTTGGGGTGGTTAATTAAATCGATCGCCGTACTGATGGGGTTGATTATCCTCGCTCCGGTCATTGGCTTTTTCGGATTTCGCTGGTGGCTGAGCCGCAATCTTGTCAACGGCACTTGCCCAGTTTGCAGCGCGCCAGTCACTGGCCTCAAGGATATTCAGACCCCTTGCCTTAACTGTGGCACACCGCTGCGAGGCACGTCAGAAGGCTTTCAACGGGCGACACCCGAGGGCACGGTCGAAGTCAGTGCAGTAGAGGTTAACGAAGATGGCGCAACCAAAACGGTCACCGTTGAAGTCCTGCCTCCAGATGAGGATTAGTGCAGATGCATAAATCCCTAAGGAGCAGATCGTCCTAGGATTCAAGTCGCCTGAGCGCCGTAAAGAAAGTGAGTTTGCTGTGGCTTAGCGCAAATTCCGGGCATTTGGCCGGGGCTTAGCACGTAGCTTGCCTTAAGGGCTGACGGTTGCTGGTTATATTCAGCAGATCGGTTTCCACCCATCCACGGGCTGTCTGATTCACAGCGACAGCTATCACCGCTCACGCTAAAAACAGGTGGTAGGCCGGGTTCTGGGTTTCATCCCAATAGCGGTATCCCAAGGTTTCTAAGAACGCTTCCCACTCATCCATTTCGGCTGGGGGCACCTGCATGCCCACCACAATCCGGCCATAGTCAGCGCCATTGTTGCGGTAATGGAAGAGGCTGATATTCCAGTTGGGGCTCATGCGATTTAGGAATTTCATTAAGGCCCCCGGACATTCTGGAAATTCAAACCGATATAGCAATTCATTGTGAGCTCCGGGCGATCGCCCCCCCACCATATGGCGCAGATGCATTTTGGTGAGTTCATCATCGGTCAGATCAATGGCCTGAAAGCCGTTTTCTGAAAAGGTGGTAGCCATTTGGGTGGCGTCGGCACGGCCTTTGACCTGGAGCCCCACAAAGATTTGGGCATCTCGCTGATCGGCAATGCGGTAATTAAATTCGGTGATGCTGCGTTTGCCAATACAGTCACAAAACCGTCGCAGGCTACCGGGTTGCTCCGGGATTTTGACCGCAAAGATTGCCTCGCGGCGTTCGCCCATTTCGGCCCGCTCGGCCACAAACCGTAATCGGTCAAAGTTCATGTTGGCCCCACAGGCGATCGCCATCAGGGTTTGCCCCTGGACCTGCTCCCGCTCCACATAGGCTTTCAGACCGGCGATCGCCAGCGCCCCTGCTGGTTCCAAAATGGAGCGAGTGTCCTCAAACACATCCTTAATGGCCGCGCAGGTGTCATCGGTATTCACCAAAATGATCTCGTCCACATAAGCCTTGCAAAGCCGAAAGGTTTCTTCCCCGACTTCTTTGACCGCCACCCCGTCGGCAAAGAGACCTACCTGGGTGAGACCAACTTTGCGGCCTACTTTCAGAGATTGATACATCCCGTCAGCGTCTACGGGCTCAACCCCAATGATGCGAATTCCAGGGCGCAGCCGCTTCACATAGGCCGCTACCCCACTAATCAGGCCGCCGCCACCAATCGCCACAAAAATAGCATCAATCGGGGCCTGATGCTGCCGCAAAATTTCCATGGCGATGGTGCCCTGACCCGCAATCACATCTGGGTCGTCAAAGGGGTGAATCAGGGTTAATCCCTTTTCCGTTGCCAGGTATTGGGCATGGCCATAGGCATCATCATAGGTATCGCCGTGGAGCACGACCATGCCCCCTCGGGCTTTGACCGCATTCACTTTGACCTCTGGGGTTGTGGTAGGCATGACGATCATGGCGGTCGTACTCAAATATTTGGCCCCTAAAGCCACCCCCTGGGCATGGTTACCCGCAGAGGCCGCCACCACCCCTTTGGCCAGATCCTCTGAAGCGAGATGGGACATTTTGTTGTATGCGCACCGCAGCTTATAAGAAAACACCGACTGCATGTCTTCTCGCTTCAGAAAAACCTGAATCTGCAGCCGTT
>JBHJIP010000154.1:0-4268 GCA_050043365.1 Leptolyngbyaceae cyanobacterium | reverse complement strand
ACTGGTCAAGGCTCAGGCTGCTGGCATACGCTGATGTCATAGCTTCCTAGGGGCTACAGAGGTTACTTTCTGAGCCTAATACTTAGGAAGCCTTTTCTCGAAATGAGTGCTGATTGATACTTTCCAAATATCCTCTCAGGGTGATCACAGGCTGGGTCATCACCTGGCCCATCGTCATTCCCTTCAGAGGCTGCTGCTGCGCCGTCAGGGAAACCACATCTTGCTCGGTGAAAATCCCCGCCACCTGTTGCTGGTCCACAATCAGTGCACAACTGGCGTGTAGCTGGGGTTCTGTGGGCGATTCAGCGACCTGAATAGGTGCCCGGCGCGGCGCTAAATGGCTCATTTGGGCGATCGCATCCAGCACCGCCGTTTCTGGGGATACCACCAATGGATCCCGGATGATGGCAGCAGAGGGGGCACCAGAAAGCGAGTCCAGGGTACTGAAAGACATTAAGGGAACAAAACCTATTCCGCATTGTTCCCCAATGACGGCCCCAAATATTTCTTAACTACAAGATTCATTGGGATAGAAATCCGGTGATCAGTAACGGTACCAGTAGGGCAATCACAATCACGGTAATTAGCGTCGTAGCGTCCACATTTTTGATGATCAAAGGCCCTTTGCCAGAGGGACTCTGGAGATCGGGATTGACTTGGTCTGGTGGCGGTTGATTGGGATTGGGGCCAGGGCGTTTGAGGGAACTCACGGGAACCTCCTGGTCTACATTGAGGGCGAATACTTCTATCTTGGCAGGTTCAGGATGGGGTTTGTGCTGCATTGCAAGGACCGATGGGGTGACACAATTTGGATTTTCCGGCGAACTAGCCGCCTTAACGGCGGCCTTTTTGTGGGCGATCGCGACAGTGCTGTTTGGTCGCTTGGGTAAAGCCCTACCACCCCTTGTGCTCAATCTGCTGAAAGGGGTAATGGCGATCGCTTTTATTGGCCTCACCCTAGTGTTGCGAGCCGACCTAGCCCCCGAATTGCCCCTTGCTGCAGTGGGCTGGTTGGCCTTGAGTGGGGCGATCGGCATTGGCTTGGGCGATACGGCCTATTTCTCAGCGGTGAATCAATTGGGGGCGCGACGGGCACTGCTGCTAGAGTCCCTGGCTCCGCCCCTAGCGGCCCTAATGGCTTGGGTGGGCTTGCAAGAAGCGTTGGGGGCGATCGCCTGGTGCGGTATTTTCTTGACCCTGTTGGGGGTGGCCTGGGTGATTTCAGAGCGGGTGCCAGCCGCTAAAGAGGCCCAACCGGTCTCATGGCAAGGGATTGCCTGGGGCATCCTCGCCGCCCTGGGCCAGTCTACTGGCTCTGTGCTCTCGCGGGCAGGCTTGGCCGACACCCCAGTCGATCCGCTTTGGAGCACCTTGATTCGCCTTGGCAGTGGGGTGGTGGTTTTGGTGATTTTGCTGGGGGGACGGGGGCAACTACAAGAGTCGGTCAAGTCGCTGCGCATTCCCGGCATCGTGCCGGTGCTGGCCCTCACTGCCTTTTTGGGCACCTATCTGGGGATTTGGCTGCAGCAGATTGCCTTCAAACAGTCCCCGGCAGGCATTGCCCAGTCTTTACTAGCCACCAGCCCCCTGTTTGTTTTGCCGATTGCAGCGGCGCTGGGCGATCGCGTCAGTTGGCGGGCAATTTTAGGGGTATTCGTCGCGTTGGGCGGTGTCTGGCTGTTGGTGGGCCTGGGTTAGGGGCACGCCTGTAACACTACGTTACGATGGCCTTAAGACGTTTATTTAACAAAATTCCAATGGTGGAAAAAGTCAAAAAAACCGAAACTGAATGGCGCGAACAGCTCACCCCAGAGCAATATCACGTCACCCGTGAGCATGGCACCGAGCGGGCATTTACCGGTCCTTATCACGACAACAAGGCCAAGGGCACCTATAGCTGTATCTGCTGCGGCGAAGAACTATTTAAATCTGACACTAAGTTTGACTCCGGCACCGGCTGGCCCAGCTTCTGGGCACCGTCTAAAGAGGAGAATGTCGCCACCAAGTCAGACCGCAGCTTTTTTATGGTGCGGACAGAAGTGCTCTGCGCCGTCTGCGATGCCCACCTGGGCCATGTCTTTAACGATGGTCCGGCTCCGACTCGGCAACGCTATTGCATGAACGGCACGGCGTTGGATTTTAAGGCGGAATAAGCGACGGGGCGTAAGGAACAGGTTATCAAGTAGAAAGTAACAAGTAGCGAGTAGCGAGTAATCAGTCACAGCTCGTTGTTACTTGCTACTTGTTACTTTTAAAAGCAGACGGCAACGTTTTAACCCGACGAGGCAAGCGCTATGGCGATCGCATCCTCTCCGCCAAAGACTTACACTGCAGCGGAATATCTGGCGCTGGAGGTTGAGTCAGGTGTCCGCAGTGAATACCGTCAGGGAGAAATGGTTGCCATGACCGGTGGAACCCCAGCTCACAATCGGTTGGCTAGTGCTTTAAATGCGCTGTTGTGGTTCGCATTACGGGGCAAGCCGTACAACATTTTCATTACGGACCAACGCCTCTGGATTCCGGCAGCGGATCTTTACACCTATCCAGATGCAATGGTGATCGCTAATCCGGTAGAGCTGCAGCCAGGGCGCAAGGATACGGTGATGAATCCGGTGCTCATTGCGGAGGTGTTGTCGGATTCGACTGAGGGCTATGACCGGGGCGACAAGTTTGCAGCCTATCGAACGATTCCCACGATTCAGGAGTATGTGCTGAGTGATCAGTCGCGCCCCCATGTGGAGCAGTTTGTGCGGCAGGGGGAAAATCAGTGGTTATTGACGGAGTACAGCGGTTTAGAGGCAAAAGTGGCGCTAGCGTCGGTGGCGGTGGAAATTGCGTTGGCTGATTTATATGAGGCGATCGCGTTTGAATGATTTTTCCAAAGATACTAATGAATCATTGAACTGGTAAATCTTTCAGCTTTTTCTTCAGCAGCCAATCTTTAACATGTTGCAAGTCAATTGATTTGTCGCTGTAAAACTTCAATGCATTATCCTTTAGTGCTTCCTCAGTATTTCCAGAAGCTGATGCACGCAGCCTTTCAAGTACTGCTGCAGCCTTTGTGAAGAGGTCAATCATCTCATCATGAGAGACGTAAACAATATCTTTAAGATGAGGCACGGCTAACTGATCAACAGTATTTCTTGGAGAAATAACAACAGTAATACAAGGCATATAGCTGGGGATAAGTTCATCTGCCCGAGCTGTAGTTTCATGAGCACCTGCTTGCCGAAGGGTGTCGAATGAAATTCCCTTTCCTGGTTTTTCATTGGTTTTGGCTTCAAATATAAATGCACACCAATCTCCGAAAGCCCATAGCCCATCAGGTGCCCCATCTTCCTGGCTTTTCTGATACATTTTCGAGCCAAGCATTCTTCCAAGAGTAGCTAAGCCCTTCTCAAAATCTTTGGCTTCTCGACTCCTAATTTGGGTCTCCACACTGTTTAATCTACGAGCGAATTTTCCACCTGAAATTCCCCATTCTTGAAGTAGACTATCGATCTCCAAAAACCAATCTTGTAAAGGTAAAGCTGTATTACTTGCCTGATCAGATTTTTCTGAGACTTGAAAGCGCAGCTTTTCAAGCCATGTAATGTGTGAAGAATTAGTTGCTGCCTTTTCTAAATTTGAAATGGTTACAGCTCTAAACGCCTCATTTTCTGAATGCTTCCAGGCTAAAAACGCAGCTTCAGCGGACTGATGGTACCAAAAAGCTCGGTATGGCTTCAGATCTGAGCCACCTTCTAGAGCATCAAGCACTTTATTCGACAAATTTAGCGCATCCTCATATCGACCACACCATAAGGAATATACATAATCAATTTCATAAGGCATAGCTCTTGCTAGTGCATCGGCTGTCGAATCTGATACTTTTCCAAAAGCATCACGCCGCTTACGAATATCTTGTTCTGCCTCTTGCCATGCTGGATCACTATTGAGGAAAGCCTCAGAAAGCTCTACGAAATCTGATGTTTCATAATCTGTAGAGTTGTCTAGTCCGAATGCAATCTCAGCTTGTAATTCAGGATGTATGCCCTGTGTGAAGGTTTTAGTGCAGTAACGCTTAGTTAATTTGTCTCCAATGATCACTACAACAGAGTAATCGCCTTAGTGGTGCAGAAAACTTTTCATCATCTTAGTCAGTCTCAAAAAGAGAAAATTATAACATTGTTGAACTATATGCAAAGCTATAAATCAAGAAGTTTTAGTTGAGAAGCATAGGCATAAAGTAGACTTTTAATGGTAAAGTAAACTTAATTAATCATATC
>JBHJIP010000153.1:0-7112 GCA_050043365.1 Leptolyngbyaceae cyanobacterium | reverse complement strand
CCCAGTAAAAGTCCACCTAAGGCCTATGCTTCTCAACGAAAACGGCTTGCTTTAGAGCAGCGCATAGAGTTCAACAAGGTGATCAGATTCTCATGGTGAGACTGACTAAGATGCTGAAAAGTTTTCTGCACCACTAAGCTTACGGTCATCAAGCAGGAGATGATTGCTTACAAGTGATTGCTCATACTCTGAAACAATCCATCAGACGCGCTGCTGACGAAGCGGCTAGATATGGGGGGGAAGAATTTGTCATTATTCTGCCGAATACACCTTTAGCAGGTGCTCAGCACATGGCAGAACAGATACGACAAAATATTCAAGCTCTGCAGATTCCTCATAAAAGCTCTAAAACTAGTGATTGGGCTACCCTCAGTCTTGGGGTGGCTAGCTGTATTCCTAAGCAAAACTGCTCTCCTGACGAACTTATCGAAGTGGCAGATAGAGCGCTTTATGTGGCCAAGCAAAATGGCCGTAACCAATGGGCATCACAAGAAATCTAGGTGGGGCTAAAGAGCCATTAGCTTTCTGACTCTAGCTACCCTAACCAACTCTTGTACTGGGTTTGCCGAGAAAGATCTATCTCTTAAATGCTTGTGGCTATATGCAAAATGAGTTGAGGGTTAGGTCAAGTTAAGCTGTGTTCCCTTTGATTTGTGCTTCACAGGAACCGTTTTCGGTATCGGTGCCTGCTGCTCATCAGACGCTTTCATCGATAAGCCAATCCGCTTCAACGTCTCATCCACCTGCAGCACCCGCACTTTTACTACCTGCCCCACCTTCACCACCTGTTTGGGGTCCTTCACGAAGTGGTTGGCGAGTTGCGAGATATGCACCAGTCCATCTTGATGGACGCCAATATCGACAAATGCTCCGAAATTGGCCACATTGGTGACCACCCCTTCTAAGGTCATGCCCAACTTCAGATCCGCCAGGGTCTGAATATCATCTCGGAACTGAGCTGTGACGAATTGGGCGCGGGGGTCGCGACCAGGTTTTTCCAACTCTTGGAGGATATCTCGTAGGGTGGGTTCACCGACCGTGTCGGTAACGTAGCGGTTCACCTGAATGCGCGTGAGATCCAGGGACTGCAGCAGTTTCGTATCTTTGGCCGCTGCGCTTAAGGTTACCCCCAAATCCTTCAGCATAGTTTTGACAATGCCATAGCTTTCGGGGTGGACGGCGGTGTTGTCTAGCGGGTTGTCGCCATTGCGAATTCGCAAGAAGCCTGCCGCTTGCTCAAAGGCTTTTGGACCCAGCTTTGGCACCTTGAGTAGGGCTTTGCGATCTCGAAACGCCCCTTTTTCATTCCGATAGGCGACGATGTTATTGGCGATCGCCGGACTAATCCCCGACACATAGGTCAGCAGTGCTTGGGAGGCGGTATTCAGATCCACCCCCACGTAATTGACGCAGCTTTCCACCGTTTCTGCCAGCTTTTGCTTCAGGCGCTTTTGATTCACATCGTGTTGGTATTGTCCGACGCCGATCGATTTCGGGTCAATTTTCACCAGTTCCGCCAAGGGATCTTGGAGGCGACGACCGATGCTAATCGCCCCCCGCACGGTCACGTCTAACTCAGGGAATTCGGAGATCGCCACCTCACTGGCAGAGTACACCGAGGCCCCAGCCTCATTCACCATCACCTTTGTAGGCTTTGGGTGTAGGGAGTGCTCTGGTTCTGCCACAATGGCTTCCGTCTCCCGACCGGCGGTACCGTTACCGATTGCGATCAGCTCAATGTGGTGGGTTTGGAGCATCCGCCGCAGGGTTTGAGCAGCTTTCTCGCGTTGCGCCTTGGCCTGGTGAGGAAAGATCGCTTGATAGTGCAAAAACTGGCCGGTAGGGTCAATCACCGCCACCTTGCAACCAGTGCGAAAGCCGGGGTCGATGGCTAGGGTGGGCTTCATCCCGGCGGGGGGCGATAGCAGCAAATCCCGTAGATTCACCTCAAAGGTTTGGATGGATTCCCCGTCTGCCCAAACCTTCTTCTCAGCGATGACGGCATTGATCAGCGAGGTTTTCATCAGCCGGTTGAAAGCGTCTTGGATCAGCTCCTGATAGAACACCCGCAACTCAGGCTGACGGGTGCGGATTATCTGGGACTCCAAGTAGTGGAGCACCTGCTCGATATCAAAACTCAGCTCCAGGGAAAGAATGTTTTCCCGCTGTCCTCGCAGCAAAGCCAGCAGGGTATGGGCCGCCACTTGGTGCACGGAGGTTTCGTAGTTGCGATACAGCTCAAACTTGGTGCTGCCTGCAGGGATGTCAGCCTTGATGCGGGAGCGTAAGAATCCGGCTTTGAGCAAGTGGTTACGCACCCAAGCCCGTAACGTGGCCTGTTCTGCTACGGCTTCTGCCAAAATATCGGCGGCACCCTGGAGGGCCGCCGCTGCGGTTGCAATGTCAGCGTTAACGTACTTGGCGGCTTCTCCTTGCAGATCCACAGCCCTTTTCTGGGGCTGGTTTTGGCTAGCAATCCAAGCCGCCAGGGGGCCGAGCCCGCGATCTCGGGCGATGGTGGCACGGGTGCGGCGCTTGGGCTTGTAGGGCAGGTAGAGGTCTTCGAGGTCGGTCTTTTGCGAACAAGCCTCAATTTTGGCCTTGAGGGCGTCGCTGAGTTTGCCCTGATCGGCAATCGACTTGAGGATGGTCTGCTTGCGATCGCCCAGTTCCACCCAATATTGATGGCGGTCTTGCAGCACTCTGAGCTGCACCTCATCCATGCCCCCAGTGCGTTCTTTGCGATAGCGGGCAATAAACGGTACAGTTGCCCCTTCGGCAAACAGCGCAAGGGCATTAGCGATATCTGCAACCGACAGCGATAGTTCTTGGGCAAGGAGGCGAGTCAAATTGGCCATAGGGGTAGCGATTAGCTTGTGAGTCGTTGGGTTATGCGGTTTCTCAAGGCTCATAAAGCACCGCCCTCGTCTTCCCAGGATTGAGGCAAAGGCCGTGGCTCCCTCAGAGTATTCCATTTAAAAATCGTCCTGGCTCTGCTGGGCAAGCTCAAGTCTAGACTTATGCTGGGTGTCAGGGCTGTCAAGTTGAGGACGGAAGATGAGTTAGAACGGCATTAGCGGGTGTTTGAAACTGACAGCTCGTTTTGTGTTCCCCATGGTCGAACCTACGCGCTGATCGGCCACAATGGAGCCGATGGCTTATCCATTCAGCGCCCTGTGATTAAGACCGGCAGCAAATACTATCCCCTCTACCAGTACCTGCAGCAGCAAGCGCGCAGGGAAGTGGGCATGGCGATCGCAGAGATTGAGGCCCTCCTGCCGGGGCCACTGCCGAAATCCGCCTGGACCCAAAAAGCCTGGTGGAGCAATCGCAGTCGGGGGGCACTCCAAGCCACGGCCTGGATTAGTGCGGGCTATCACACCCACACCATCGATCTCGACCAGCAGCGCGTCACTTTTCGCCCCTTTCAGGCGGAATACCGCATCCAGCAAAAAGACGGAGTTCTGCTCTGGGAAGGCGATGCGATCAAAGCGTTGCGAAAACATTTGCATCTCACCCAGGCTAAATTTGCCGAAACTTTAGGGGTACGTCGACAGACCGTCAGCGAATGGGAAAACGGCCTATATGCGCCCGACCGCTCTACCGCCAAGCATCTCGGCCTTGTCGCTACTCAATCCGAATTTCAAGCATCGCCCCAGACACCCACCCCAATAACAGCACAAACTTGATCGCAACAGTATTGACATTTGTCCGCTCAGCGTTCAAAATGAAGGCAACCTAATTTGCTTTCTCACTTTGTCATGGTCTACTCCGTTGCATGCTCACCTGAGCCTAAAGTGGGTTCTCAACCCCCGGCCTTTCAAGTGCCTGCGGCTCCCAGCATAGATACCCTCCGCATCATCTTGGTCGGCAGCCCTCAGGCCGTACAAAACTGCATCGTTACTCATCAGCAATGGGGTTACGCCGAGGCTATTTTTTGGTCACCGCCGCTGCCCACACCCCATCCCGGTCAAATTATGCGCATCCTAACTAAACGCCTGCATTGCAGTTCGCCAGAGGCTAATCCCTTGTCTGGGGCCGATACACACTAGGGCGCGCCATCAACACCGTGCAAAAGCCTTGTTGGGTAAGCATTACCGCGCCCGCCCCTATAATATTGCTAGGGGCTGTAACTGCTGCACCGCAGGGATTCTCGTTTTAATTGGTGACAGCCCCTAGAATGAGGCGTGTCAACCTATTGCAGGCAATTCAGTGCTTGATCTGGCGAAGCTGTTCCCGTTCCCGCTTGATGACTTTCAGCTTGATGCCGTTCATGCACTGGATGCCGATAAGTCGGTCGTCGTTTGTGCCCCCACGGGCTCGGGCAAGACCCTAATTGGGGAATACGCGATTTATCGGGCTATCGATCACGGCAAGCGGGTGTTTTATACCACCCCGCTCAAAGCCCTTTCCAATCAAAAACTCCGAGACTTTCGCGAACAGTTTGGCAGCGATCGCGTTGGCTTACTGACCGGCGACACCGCCATTAACCGAGATGCCCCCGTGGTGGTGATGACCACCGAGATCTTCCGTAATATGCTCTATGGCACGCGCATTGGGGAAGTGGGCACCTCACTGCAAGACGTAGAAGCGGTGGTGCTAGATGAGTGCCACTACATGAATGATCGCCAGCGGGGTACAGTCTGGGAAGAGTCGATTATTTACTGCCCCACCGAAATTCAGCTCTTGGCCCTTTCCGCCACGGTGGACAACAGCGATCAGCTGACGGATTGGCTTTGCCGGGTCCATGGCCCCACCGAACTGATTTACTCTAACTTTCGGCCGGTCCCCCTCGACTTTCACTACTGCAATGGCAAAGGCTCCGGCATGGGACCACTGCTGGATGATGCCGGTACCAAGCTCCACCCCTTTCTAAAAAAGCAGGAAAAACGCCGCAAGGACGCCCAGCGCAACCGCAGAGGCAAGCGGCAAGGATTGAGCATTCCCTATGTGGTCTCCCAACTGAAGCAGCGAGACATGCTGCCCGCCATCTACTTCATCTTTAGTCGTCGCGGTTGCGATCGCGCCGTCGCCGACATGGCCAAAGCCGCGCCGCTGGTAACAGAGGCAGAAATGGCGCTGCTCAAGGACAAAATCGACACCTTCTTAGGGTGGAACCCGGAAGCCGCTCGGGCCGGACAGGTGGAGCCGCTTTACAAAGGCATCGCCGCTCACCACGCCGGGATTTTGCCCGCCTGGAAGGGCCTAGTAGAAGAGCTGTTTCAAGCTGGGCTGATCAAGGTGGTCTTTGCCACCGAAACCCTAGCCGCCGGGATTAACATGCCCGCCCGCACCACCGTGATTTCCACCCTGTCGAAGCGCACGGACAGCGGCCATCGGCTGCTGATGGCGTCGGAATTTTTGCAGATGGCGGGCCGAGCCGGACGACGGGGCATGGATGATTTAGGCCACGTGGTCACCATTGAGACCCCTTTTGAGGGCGCGAAAGAAGCCTCCTATCTCGCCACAGTTGGGGCCGACCCCTTGGTTAGCCAATTCACTCCTGGCTATGGCATGGTGCTGAATTTGCTACAAACCCACAATATTGAAGAAGCGCGTGAATTGATCGAGCGCAGCTTTGGTCAATATCTCGCTACGCTTCATCTCGCGCCTCAGCAGCAGGCGATCGCCGATTTACAGGCCAAAGTCGAGCACGAACGGGTTCAAATTGCCGCCTTTGACGAAGCAGTTTTGGCTAACTACGAAAAGCTGAAAGAGCGGCTGCGAGAAGAAAAACGCCTGCTCAAAATTTTGCAGCAGCAAGCTGCTGAGGTGCTGACTGGCGATATGGCCCGCGCCTTGGCTTTTGCGATCGCCGGTACGATTCTTTCGCTCAAGGGCAAAAACATCCCGGTTGCAGAGCCGATACCAGCCGTATTGGTAACCAAACTGCCCGGACCGGGTCAGTTTCCCTACCTAGTCTGCCTAACCCAGCATAACCAGTGGCATGTGGTCACCGTCTCCGATGTAGTCGGCCTTCACGCTGAGTACCCGCGCCTGGCCGCCGTGGATCAGGCTGAGCCCCCTGCCGCCTTACCGCCCAAGCCCGGTCAGCATCGTCAAGGCCAGGAAGATACCCTAGCGATCGCCCAGCAAATTCCCCAGCCGCCGCCGCTGGCCGATGTGGCCCCAGCGGTCAAAGCCCAGCTTGCCCGCACCCAGGAGGTCGAAGACGCTCTCACCCATCACCCCGTCCATCAATGGGGCAACCCCAAACTGGTGATGAAGCAGTGGCGGCGCTTGCAGAAATTAGAGGAAGAATTGCGCGATCGCACCGAAGTTTTGAGCCAATCTGCCGATCGCTACTGGCAAGAATTTGTCAGCATCATGGCGGTTTTAGAACACTTCGGTGGACTAGAGGCGAACCGCCCCACTGAGCTAGGAGAAGTGGCTGCCGCCATTCGTGGTGACAACGAGTTGTGGCTGGGTTTAGCCCTGGCTTCAGGAGAACTCGACAACCTCACCGCTCCCCAGTTGGCAGCAGCCTGTACCGGTCTAGTGGTCGAGAATTCTCGCCCCGACACCTGGTCCGCCTATGAGCCCTCTCCCGTCGTTGAAAGTGCCTTGGGGGGGCTGCGTAACGTTCGCCGTGAGTTATTTAAGCAGCAGCGCCGCCATGAAATCACGGCTCCAGTTTGGATGGAACATGACTTTCTCGGGCTGATAGAACGCTGGGTAGACATGGGGGAACAGCACCGGATTGTGGCTACGGGATTTGGTGAAACGGCCCCACCCCAAACCTCTAAAGAGCAATCCGCCGCCGCCCATGAAACCGGTGATTGGCCAGAGCTTTGTGGCAACACTAGCCTTGACGAAGGGGATATTGTGCGGATTCTACGCCGGACTCTCGATTTTCTTTCTCAGATTCCCCATGCGCCTCATATTGCTAACTCACTGAAAGACACAGCGCGACGCGCTGCCAGCGCCATGAATCGGTTTCCCATTAACGAGACGCTACCTTAACCCCAGGATCTAAGTACAGGACAAAAAATGTAGAGGATTGCAGTTCAGTTCAAAAGAGGAATCCAAATTCGAGAAAAAACGGCGGAGAATATCGAAGCCATAGCGAAAAAGACTATGAGCTCGACGACCATGCTTTTTGATGCGAATCG
>JBHJIP010000152.1:0-18389 GCA_050043365.1 Leptolyngbyaceae cyanobacterium | reverse complement strand
TAACTGCACACACGCAACTTTTGCTATAATTTTAACCCCAAGTAACGATAGTCTCCTGAGTTGTGCTTTGCTCAGACCCTTTGTGTTTACAGTGCTTTGACAGGGATAGAATCTAGCTTGAATGCTGTGACTAAGGTATCCACATAGCTCTATTTTGTGGGGTTAGGCTTCGTTGATTTGGCTTAGAAGCTATCAAGCCATAGCTAGCATGGCAGGTCTAAAGGTCGCTGGTCGCTTGAATAAGTCGGTGGTCTCCAGAAATATATGAGGGAAACCTGCTCGTTCACCTGGAGCTTCGTCGATGGGTCTTACTGCTAAATGGCTGGGTTTACTGACCGCAACGGCTCTAGTTGTGCCCGCTACCCAGATGCCAGGGGTCTCTGCAACCCATGTGAATTCTGAATCGGCTGCGGTAATAGACCGCTGGGCTCTCAGGGCACCCCAGGGGTTCTCGCCTGCTCAGCCATTGCCATTGACCGACAGGGTGGAGTTTTTGCCGCAGACAGGCCCCGCAACCCTGGCTCAAGCCAACGATCAGGCTGAAGCAGAACGGCTCTATCAGCAGGGACTTGAACAATTTAACCGCAGTCGGTTTCGCGAGGCGATTGCCACTTGGGAAGCGGCATTAGAACGGTTGCGTGCCGCTGGCAATCGTCAGGGGGAAGGTACTACTCTAAACGCCTTAGGCTTCGCTTATAGCAATTTAAGTCAATATCAGCGGGCAATTGGGCTGTATCAACAAGCCTTAACCATCGCCCAAGAAATAGTAGATCGTCAAGGTGAAGCTAATGCTTTTCTCAACTTAGGTCTTGCCTACTACAACCTAAGGAACTACTCTCAAGCAATAGATTCCTATCAGCAAAGCCTCCCCATTGCCCAAGAAATTGGTGATTATTTCTTAGAAGTCAGAGTACTTAGCAATTTGGGTCTTGCCTACGATGGGTTAGGCAACTATCCTCAGGCAATAGATTTCTATCAGCAATCTCTGATAATTGCTCAAGAAATAGCAGATCGCCAAAGGGAAAGGAATGCCTTGGAGAATTTGGGGCTCGCTTATTTCAACCTTGGCGATTATCCCCAATCGATCAACTTCTCACAGCAATTTCTCGTCATCGCCCGCGAGATCGGCAATCGTCAAGGGGAAGGGAGTGCCCTGGAGAATTTGGGACTCACTTATCTCTATCTTGGCGACTATCCCCAGTCGATAAGTTTTTCTCAGCAATCGCTTACTATTGCTCGTGAAATCGGCAATCGCCAACAGGAAGGGCATATTCTGGGGAATTTGGGCCTTGCTTATCTCAACCTGGGGAACTATCAACAATCTATCAACCTCTTTCAGCAACATCTAGCCATTGCCCAAGACATTAATGACCGCCAAGGAGAAGGTAACGCCCTGGGAAATTTGGGTATTGCTTATCGCAACCTAGGTGACTATCAACAGGCAATCAACTTTGCACAGCAAGTGTTAGCCATCGCCCGCGAGATCGGCGCTCCCCAGATCGAAGGCGCTGCTCTGGGAAATTTGGGCCTCGCTTACCTGCAACTGGGGGACTATCCCCAGGGAATCAGTTTTTCTCAGCAATCGCTTACTATTGCTCGTGAGATCGACAATCGCCAACAGGAAGGGAATATCCTGGGGAATTTAGGCCTTGCTTATCTCAACCTGGGGAACTATCAACAGTCGATCAATTTCTCTCAACAAGTGCTCGCCATTGCGCGGGAAATTGGAGATCGCCGAGGGGAAGGCGCTGCCCTGAATAATCTAGGAGCAGCCTATCTGCAAATGCAACAACCGGCCCTGGCCGAAGCCGCCCTCTTTGAGGCCATTTTGGTTTGGGAGGATCTCCGTAGGGGTGACCTTAGCGATAGCGATAAAGTCTCGATCTTTGACACTCAGCAAGCTGCCTTTAACCTGCTGCAAAAGGCGCTGGTAGCCCAGGGCAAATACGACTCTGCCCTTACCATTGCGGAGCGGGGTCGCGCTCAAGCTTTCGCGGAGTTGTTGGCTCAGCAACTAACTACGGAAGATGTGGTTTTAGAACCGCCCAATCTCGCCGCCATCCAAGCCCTAGCTCAGCAACAGCAAACCACCCTGGTGGAATATTCGCTGATTGGCTTCTCAGACGATGACAATCCGTTTCTCTACATCTGGGTTGTCTCTCCCGATGGCAACATTGCCTTTCGACAACAACCCCTCACCGACATCGACCTCACCTCCCTGGTCATCGACACCCGCCAGTCCCTTGGTGTCCGTAGTGTGGATCGCGCCAGTGCCATCCCCACCCTAGATCCCAATCAAAGCGCTCAGGAGCTGGCCCAACGCCGCGCCGAAACCGACCAAAAACTGACTGCCCTTCACCAGCTACTGATTGACCCGATCTCTGATCTGCTCCCCAGTGACCCCAACCAAGAGGTCGTCTTTATCCCCCAGGGTGAACTCTTCTTGGTGCCCTTCCCGGCTCTTAAAGATGCCAACGGCGAATACCTAATCGAAAACCACACCATCCTGACGGCACCGTCTATTCAGGTCTTGCAACTGACCCAGGAATTGGCAGATGAGGACAGGGCGAATGGCGATTCGCCCCTACAGGGGGACAATCCCCTGATCGTCGGCGACCCCACCATGCCGGAGGTCACATTCCTCTCTGACACAGGCAATTTTGAAGCGGTGCAATTGCAACCCCTTTACGGAGCCCGCCAAGAAGCCCAAGCCGTGGCCGGTTTTCTAGAAACGGTTGCCTTAGTGGGTGAACAAGCCACCGAAGCCCAAATCAAACGACAAATTACCGAAGCCGACCTCATTCACCTGGCCACCCATGGCTTGCTAGAGTACGGCGACCCGCGCCAGACCGGCAGTCGCGATACCCCGGGTGCCGTGGCCCTCACTCCAGGTGCTGGGGAGGATGGCTTACTCACCTCCACCGAGATATTGCAAATGGATTTGCAAGCGGACTTGGTCGTGCTCAGCGCCTGCGATACGGGGCGTGGGCGCATTACTGGGGATGGGGTAATTGGTCTGTCGCGTTCCTTTATCGCCGCTGGGGTGCCCAGCATCATCGTCTCCCTCTGGGCGGTACCCGATGCGCCCACGGCAGATCTAATGACCGAGTTCTACAATCAGCTTTCTCAGGGTGAAACCAAAGCTCAAGCCTTAAGGCAGGCAATGCTGATTACCCTGCAAGATCATCCAGACCCTAAAGACTGGGCGGCTTTCACCTTGATTGGCAATGCAGAGTAAGAGAATCTCATTGAATAAGTTCAATCGCATCGGCAATAGACTTCTATAGCAACGGGAAAGTTCCCACCTAGCCTGTTTCAAAACGGATGACCTTAGATTCCCGCTATTGGACCCTCCTCCGCCTCGACAGCGCAGGCCGTTGTGGTCGCCAACAGATCGCTGCCGCTCGCACCTGGTTGCATCACCAACTCGACCAAGGGGCACTTCCCCTAGATGAGGAAGACACGCTCTTGCAAAATTGGCTGCTGCAACGCTGGCGCGTCCGGGGCAAATCCGAGGCCGAGGATAGCACCATGGCCCTGCTGTGTTTGCGCTGCTACGTTTCCCACGGTATCTACCGAGCTTGCCAACAACTGGCCCAGCAGTTTGGCAGCACCTACCAGTTTCGTAGCGAAGACCTCTATCCCTATGGGCTTGACGATGACGGTCGTCCCCTAGGGGCTTATCAACCGCTGACGGTGCATATTCTGGAGCGTTACCAGCAAGGTCGCAACCGCCTGGAGAGTTGGGCCATGCATGTGACCCGCAACCACACCGAGCTAAACCAGTTTTTGCTGGAAAAGGGGGTGTATCGAGCCACGGATTGGTCGATTCTGAATGACACCACCGTAGAGCAGGTGGCCCGTATCCTCGGGGAATTCCACGGCTTGAGTAATGCTGAGGTCACTGCTGCCCAAACTCGATTGACTGCCTATCATCGGGTTTATCGCCAAGACCGCTTCCAGCAGCGCCGCCAAGGCAAAGGGGGGCGCTGTGCTATTCCCACTGAAGCCCAACTCAGCCGTATGGATGCCACCCAACCGCCAGCGAAGGTGCTGGCGCACCTGCAAGACTTGGCCCATTGGCTGCGGCAATATCGCATCCATGTGCGCGGCGGCTTGCCCGCTGCTGACTCCCTTGATGCCTTGCCGGGAGTAGAACCTGTGGCTTCCGATCAGTCCGAGTTAGAAACCGCCGAAGCAGACTTTTTGGAGACCTATCATCAGCAGTTCCAAACCCAATTAACGGCAGCTGTCGAAACCGTGATTGAGCAATACTGCACTAAGTTTCGCAAGCGCTCCCCCAAAGATCAGCAGTTTCTTAAAGCCTTGGCGCTGTTCCACTGTGAGGGGGAAAGTTTGGGGGCGATCGCCCCTCAAATTGGCCTTAAAGATCAAGTTCAAGTTACCCGCCTACTGGATTTAAAGCGCCTGCGTAGTGATGTGCGGGATGTGTTGCTGCCCCGATTGCAAACCGCCATCCAAGCTGAAGTACTTACGGTGACCTCCGCTGAACGGCTAGAGGCTATCGCTGATGTTCTCAACCATTGGCTGACCGCGGCGGTGGATGAGCTGGTGGCAGAAGCCAAATCCGAAGCCCAAAGCCCTCAGAAGCGCCGCCCCCGCAGCCGCCTTGCCCGTCAACTCTGTAAAAGCGCCCATGGGTTTAGCCCTGAACTGTCATGATTCATTCCTTATTGTCTCTCCCGGCCCATGCCTGTCCCGTTATGACTCAAGATCTTCCCGTGACTGATTTCTCTGATCTCTCCGCTCTGGTGCCCTTGTCCCCTGAGGTGATTGATCGGGCCGTGCAGCGTTGTGAAGGCATCAGCGATGCTGAGCAGCAATGGCAAACTTACCTGCGATCTCTGGCGCTACTGGGAGTACAGCAGTGGCTCGAAGCGGGGGGCACAGACTTGACAGCCACGGTGAACCTGGCCCAGCCTCCCGATGCCGCTGTGCAGGTCAAGGGCTTTCGTCTCGGGGTAGTGCCTTTATCTACGGTGCCTGACTCGACGGTGGCATTACCGAGCTCCCCAGGCAACCAGGCCCAGCATCTATGGCTCCTGGTGGAAGTCCTGGAAGAACTAGAACAGGTGCAGATTCGAGGCGGACTGCGGGCCGATCAATTACCCCAACTCACTAACGGTACCAGTCCTGCTGGGGAACCCATGGTGCCCCTCTCTGCCTTTGCACTGCCCCCAGAGCGAGTCTTGCTCTATTTGCATCACCTAGAACCGGCCCTTCTGCTCCCCGAGACCAGTCCAGGTTCCGTTCTAGAACCGGTTTTAAATGTGGGTCGCTGGCTCAACAACCAATTGGATACAGTAGCCGAAGCCTTTGCCTGGACCCTGATGGACCCCTTGACTCCAGCTATGGCAATGCGTTCCCCCACCCAGGAACTCGAAGCAATTTTGGCGGAATTGAAACCTGAGGGCGTCGAAGTGCCGCCTCGGGCTCGGGCCGCCTTTACTGATGTTCAAGCCGCTGGGTTGCCCTTGCGTCTCTATGGCTTGACCTGGAGTGTGTTTGATACCGGTACACCAGAATGGAGCCTCTTAGTATTCCTCGGCCCGAGCCAGGGAGAATCTCTGCCGGTGGGGATGAGCCTGCAAATTCGACAAAGGGAAGAGGTTTTGACGGTACAAACCTTGGCTGCCGATACCGATTCGACCTATCTCTATGCCCAAGTATTCGGGAGCTGGGATGAGCAGTTCACTCTAGATGTGATGCCTCCAGGGGGAACGCCTTTAACCTTGCCGAGCTTTACTTTCGACCCTGATAGTTCTAATGACCGCACCCCATGACTTACGCCCTAACTGTGCGGCAGGTCCAGCAAACCTGCTTGTTTGAACTCACCTGGGGGCGAGGCCGCAGGCTCAACGCTGAATTGCCTTATTTACCCCAGCTTGAATCCCTCTACGATCGATGGCAGCAGGCTTATCTCAACTTTTACCGACAGGAATTACGGGGACGAGTCGGGGTAGCGGGTCAGGTGACCTCTCCTACGGTTGATCGCCACAGTCGCTTGGTTGAAGCTGAGGCCTTACTGCTCTCAGAGTTTCACCGCTGGCTCCGCCATGAACAGCTCTTTAAAATCCGGCAGGTCCTGGGCAGCGTGCCCCAGAGTGATGCACCCGATATCTTGCTGAGCTGTAATTCCTTATTCTTAGCTCGCTTGCCCTGGGAAACTTGGGAACTTAAGGCCGGAGGAGGCCACTGTCGCATTGCTCGGGTTTCCCATACGGTGCAGCAGGAGGTCTCTCAAGTCCTGCGACCCCGACGCGGAAAGCCACGGGTGTTATTGGTGTTGGGGGACGATACCGGCCTGAATTTTGGGGGTGACCTCCAAGCTTTTGAGGCTCTCAAATCTTTTGTTCAAATTGAAGCGGTGGGTTGGGAACCCGGTAAAGACACCCGGTTGCTCAAGCAAGATATTTGCCAGAAGATCGCGGCCCCCCAAGGCTGGGACATCCTCTTTTTTGCAGGCCATAGCAATGAGTCCGAGGTGGTCGATGGCAACCTGGCGATCGCCCCCAATACGGCCCTTTCCATTCGAGAGTTAGCCCCCTATTTGCAAAAGGCCCAGGCCCAGGGGCTGAAGTTTGCCCTGTTCAATTCCTGCAGTGGCCTCACTATTGCCGATGCCCTGGTGGAGATGGGCCTCAGCCAAGTGGCGATTATGCGGGAGCCGATCCATAACGAGGTAGCCCAGCAGTTTCTGGTGCCGTTTTTGCAAGGTTTGGTGCAAGGCGAGGATGTACAGGATGCGATCGCCAGTGCCTGTCGCCATTTGAAGTCGGCGCAAAACCTCACCTACCCCTCGGCCTATTTAGTCCCGTCTCTATTTCGCCATCCAGAGGCGGTGCCTTTTCGGTTGCAGCGCACCGACTGGCGGTATCACCTACAGCGGTGGCTGCCCAATCGTCGGCAAGGGGTGGCTTTAGCAGCAGTGGCGGTCTTGAGCGTGATTCCAGCAGTGCGAGAAACCTTTTTATCGGGGCGACTGCTAAGCCAAGCCATCTATCGCAACCTGACTGGTCAACTGCCGCAAGCATCACCTGAGGTAGTGCTGGTACAAGTAGACAACTCATCGGTGCAGCAATCGATACTGCTTGAAAATCCAGTGCCGATTAATCAGCAGTATTTATCAACGCTCCTAGATAAGCTAGTCGCCTTAGACGCCCAGGTGATTGGTATCGATTTCTTACTAGATCGCCAAAGTGCTGAAGGACCAATCCTTGCTGCCACCTTAGAGCAGTCGGTAGAGAAGGCAAACACTTGGTTTATTTTTGCCTCCCACTGGCGAAATGGCCGAGAACAGGGGGTGAATTCGGCTCAACCCCTGACTAACTTTAATTGGAGTATGCAGGGCTATACCGACGCGCCGAAATGGTACGGCGTTTTGCCCTGGTCTCCAGAAGCCTGTAAACAAATTAGCTGCCCCTTTGCCTATTTATTAGCGGTTGCCGCCCGCTACCAACAGAGCACTCCGGCGGTTGGCCCCGAGGTGGAGCGCACCCAAGACTTGAAGACGGCCCTGTTTCAAACCCTCAGTGCCATGCCGCCAGAGCAGGGCAACTTGGGATGGTTGGTCGAGCAACAAACGTTGCCGATTACCTTGTGGAGTGATCGCTGGCAACAGCGGTGGTTAAGACCTTTCCTCGACTTTTCCTTACCCCCGGACCAGGTGTTTCGGCGGGTATCGGCCCACACTGTCTTGGCGGACCCTAACGAGACTGCGACCACCATTCGTCAGGCCACAGTCGTCTTGGTTGGTCCCGTCGCCTATGCCGAAGCCCAGGGGGATGGTTGGTCGGAAAATCATCCACTCCCGCCAGCAGTGGCTTATTGGCGTCAACAGAATCGAGATCCCGGTTCTGACGAAGCCATTTTTGCCGGGGTGGAGTCTATTGCCTACGAGCTGCATCAGCTTCTAGTACAGCATCAAGTCGCCATGGTTCCCAGTCTGTGGCTTGTTGGGGTAGCGCTGTTTGTGGGCAAAGGGTTGGTGTTACTAGGCTATGGTCAGTCTCAAAGACGGGGGGCTAATGTAGCCTGGCTGCTGATTGGCAGTGGGGTTTATGGCCTTGTCGGACTGCAGAGCACCATTAATACTAGCTTGCTATTGCCATGGCTACTACCCACAGCCACAGTTTGGATTTATCTTCTACCTGCTATCTGGAGCCCTACCCATGACTAATCGATATCAAACTGGATGCAGGTTCAACCGATTGATCGGATTGATAACCCTAGTTATCACCTTGCCCATTGCTTTGCCATCCATGGCTCAGTCACCGCCGTCGGCAAGCGGCAACTTCCTGGATTGGCTCTTCGGCAACAGCCCACAAGAGCCCCCAGATGCCAGGGAGAATGGCCGTGCTGGTCGGGGCGACGATTATTGTGTCGTGTCTTTGCCGCCTAACCAAGTGGTGCCGCTGTGGAGTGATCGCCCTGTTTTTCTAATAGACGGAGCCCCTCGTAGCCTGGTCCTATTTGCCGAAAATTCGGATCAGCCCATCTGGACCTATCCTGTCAATCAACGGCAAACCATCACCTATGGCGGCCCTCCCCTGCGCCCTGGCCAAATCTATACCCTAAGGGCACAGCACAAAGATTTTCCCAACTCCATTTACGAAACGCGGCAAGTGGAATTGATCAGCTTAGAACGTCAGGTTGAGGTTGCCTGGGCTTTAGCCGGTATTGATGGGACTGAAGGCTCATCAGTGGATCGAGCTCTGGCACGGGCAGATTATTTTTGGGCGGAGGGGCTGGAAGCCGACGCTTGGCGGGAAGTCATGGCGGTGCAGTCGCAGTCTGAAGTGGCGGCTGAGGCGATCGCTACGGCGACAGAACGGCTCTGCGAACCACCCCCTGCTGAATAAACTGAATAAGTCGTTCTGAGTCAGCGGTATTCCCTTTTAGCGGCCAGCGATGGATAACAGCCCATAGGGCCATTGTCACTGAACCTTTGCCGCCGTCATTTTTCAGGGAATACCTCACGATGGCTCAGACCAAACCGATGCTACGTTTTCTGTTGCCAGGGTTAACGGCGACCGTTGCCCTGGCGCTCACCACTACACTTTTTTCAGAGAATAAATTTCGCCTCTTCAACGGTTGGGAATTGTTCAACAACTGGCATATTGATTTCTCGACTCACGGTCAAAACCCAGAGTCGCCCGACTCGGAACCTGCAACCGATGCGGAGCGTGAAACACCGTCTCCTGATCAGCCAGAACCCTCTCCCATTTTTGTCCATTTTGAGCCGGTGATCACGGTTGCGCCAGCCGAGGTGAACGTATTGCCGGAGATTGCAGTCAATGTGGACCCATCCATTAACGTGGACAACAACAGTGAGGTTAACCTGACGAAGATCTCTCCTCAAATCGAGATTAATTGGCCCGAGTTTGAGGTGGAGCAGGAATGGCTGCTACCCCAGGGCAATGCTACTCAGGCGCTAGTTGCAGCTTTGGTTCCAGGATCTGATCATGTGCTGGGGCCATGGGGAGCATCACCAGTGTCGCTATTCTCAAGCTGGGACGCCAGCCAGCAGTTTGTCTCTATTTTTAATGGACTGTCGCAGTCGAGTGAGAGCAATCAATCGCAAGCCCAGGTTACGGCGGCTAAGGGTTATCACTGTCCTAAACCTACTATTAGCCAAGTGCCCTCATCGGTGCCGGAACCGAATACTGTCATGGGCTTAGGGGTAATGGGATTGGTGTTGTCAGGGATGGTTTCCCTCAGCAAGGGGCGGCATTGACTGGAATGGATCTTGCTTTAAAGAAATGAACTTGAATAAGTGGATGAATTCCAGAAATATATGGGTTTAAGCCCGCCCTTTCGCCTGGATTTTTACTGATGCTACAAGCTGCCAAGTTACTGAGACTAGCTACTGTCACCATCGCTCTCTTTCTGGCTGGGGCAATTTCTGGCTTGGCACAGAGGCCACAAGAGCTAGACGTGGAGCCATTAAACCTCTATTCGAAGCAGTCTGAGGCAACATCGGAATCAGACGGTTTTATTCAGAGAAGCCTAGAGGAGGGAGATCAGGTTTTTAGTGATACCCAGCGGCGCTTTGATGCCTATGGTTTTGACGCACAGGCTGGTGAAACCATCGAAATCACCGTCACTAGCACGTCCTTTACGCCAGTCATTTCCCTTATCAATGAGACAACTGGGGAGCTAATCTCTCGTCAAACTGGAGAAGCGGGAACAGTTTCCCTTATCCATCAACTCACTCAGGATGGACCTTATACGTTTCTGGTCACTGCAACTGAGATGCCGGGGGAGGGTAGTTATCAGTTCAGGATCATAACGATTCAGGAGACGATTGGTTCTCAATCTGAGGCAGGTCGCTTATTTGACCAAGGGGGACAACAATACAATCGTGGTCAATTTGAAGCGGCGATCGCCTCTTGGGAGGCAGCATTAGCGATTTACCAGGACAGCGGCGATTTGGACGGCCAAATCACAACCTTAAGTAATTTAAGTGTTGCCCATCGTGGCCTAGGTCAATATGAGCAAGCCATTGATGTGAACTATCAGCGCATTGCTGCAATCAATGCAATTTATGAATCTCAGGGATTTAGTGCAGCGCTGCGAAGAGATGAAGGGTTGGCACTCGGTGTCATTGGCATCCTATATCGCGAATTGGGTCGCTATGAAGACGCGATCGAGGTTCTAGAACAAGGAATAGCAATTGCCCGTGAGGTGGGAGATCGCTCTGGTGAAGGTTCAAGACTCGGGAATTTAGCCCTTGCCTATGACGGGCTGGGTGAACATGAACGTGCCATTGAACTCTTTGAGCAACGCCTTGTAATTGCCCGTGAACTCAATGAACGCGACAAAGAAAGCTTGACGCTTGGCAATCTAGCTGAGACCTATATTAGCCTCGGACAAATTGATCTCGCGATTGATGCTTTACAGCAGTCGTTACAAATTGCACAAGATATTGGCTTTCAAGAACAAGAAGAACGGATAATCTCCAAATTGGATTCTATATCTTTTAGGCCGAATGAAAGTGACGTAGTTCTCCTAAATGCAGAAGGCGTTCTAGATGAGAGTAGCGAGATTTTTACATTAATCTTTGACGGGGAAATTCCAGACTCGAATCGCCTAGTGAATACCCACCAAATCCAGGGAGAAGCTAATCAAACTATAACTATCCATATTGAAAGCAATGGGTTTATTCCCTACTTAATTCTGGTCGACCTTGAAGAAGGTTCAGCCATTGCCAAAAGTTTACCCGCCCTCACTCTTGCCAATGATGTATGGCTAATTGCAACACTGCCAACTGATGGCACATACGACATCATGGTGACGACCCAAGAGGAAAATGCTCAGGGTTCTTATCAGCTTAATGTAACTCAGTCAGAAACCGCAGAACTGTTACTATCTGATGCGGCAACTCTATCACTTCAAGGATCTGAGCAATATCAGCTTGGCAACTATCAAGAGGCGCTCAGCATCAATGAACAAGCCTTAGGGTTTTATCGCAGTGAAGCAGTACGTAGTAGATTTCCAGAAATTAGTACACGTGAGGAGGCTGTATTACTAGGAGACATTGCCAATGCTTACGATGGCCTGGGAAATTATGATCAATCCATTGAGTTTCAACAGCAGTCTATAACCTTAAAGCGGGTATTGGGAAATCGACATGGGGAAGCCTTTTCACTTGTAAATCTTGGCAACACATATCGAAGAGCACACAACTATGAAAGTGCAATTGAAGTGTATGAGGAAGCACTTGAAATTTGGCGTGAGCTCGATTTATCTAGAAAAGAAGAAGATACTCTAGACAATTTAGGGCATACTGCTCTGGATTGGGGTTTATTCGATATCGCAATCGAATTTTACGAGCAATCTTTGTCAATTAAGCGTGAAAACAATGATCAACTAGGGGAAGCTTCAGCATTGATTTCACTTGGCATTGCCTATTATAGAAGTGGCAAGATTGATGAGGCAATTGGCTCTCATCAAGAGTCTCTTACTATTGCCCGTGATTTGAATGATATAGACCTTGAAGCTTCTGCACTGGGTAACTTAGCCAACATATATCAGACGACTGGAGATCTTCAGCTAGCTATAAATTTAAAGTTCCAGTCACTAGAGATATTTCGTTCAGCAGATGACCTAGAAGGACAAGCGGCAGTTCTCAACGCTCTAGGCGATATCTATTCTCAAGCAGGACTATATCAAGATTCCATTGACGCATATCAGTCTTCTTTGTCTATTGCATTAGAAATCAATAGCATTGCAGCAGAAGCGTCAACTTTAAATGATCTTGGTGCTCTTTACAGTAGCATTGGCAGAATTGAAGAAGCGATTGAGCTTTTTGATAGAAGCTTATTTCTATCTCGCGAATCTGGGGATCTACATGGCGAGGCACTTGCACTAAGAAACTTAGCCCAGGTGCATCGACAAAACCCTGTTCTATTTCCTGATTTTCACAACCAAAGTGTTGATATTTTTCGTCAGCTAAATAATAGGAGTGCTCTAGCTAGAGCATTAGGAGACTTAGGGGATTTCTATTTCAATAATCCACGTATTTTGATCGAAGATGGAGGTGTCAAAATCTCCTATAGATATCAAGAAGCATTTGATGCTTATCAAGAAGCGTTAAATCTATTTAGAGCTTTAGGTATGCGCCAACAAGAAGGTATTACCTTGCGAAATATAGGTGTCATTTACCAAAGGACTAATGATTATAGACAAGCACTCGAATATTTTGAACAAAGCCTTGATATCTCTCGTGAGGTTGGTTCTCCTGAAAATCAAGTTTCTGCTTTGCTAAGTTTGGGGAGTGTCTATTGGAATCTAGCTACAGCTGTTGAAAGGACAGATGATGCTCTTCAAGAGTCAGTATTAATTGCGGCAGAGGAACTCAAGGTGGCAGCAGAAAATATGTTGCTAGAGGCACTTGAACTTTTGGATTCTTTGCGAGAGGGCGAATTGAGTGATGTAGATAAACGAGCTCTATTCGAGACTCAAAGAGATTCTTATATACGTTTGCAAACTAATTTGCTGTCTCAAGGACGAGTTGAAGAGGCTTTGGTCGCATCCGAAAGAGCTCGGACACGGGTTTTAGTGGAGGCATTGGTCACACAAGCAGTGACATCTTCCACTGAACAATTCTTCTCTGATAGAAGACCTCAAATAGATGAAATTCGACGTGTGGCTCAACAGCGAAATATGACTTTGGTCAGCTATTCGATTCTTGATGCATTTGATGCTGGTACTAGCAATCCAATGCTTTATATTTGGGTGGTGCAACCATCAGGCAATATTGAATTTGCCTCTGTTGAGCTGGCTCCTAATTTGCCTCGTAGCGAACTCATTGTTTCTGAAACTGGAGAGATTACTTCGCACAGACTCCCTTCTGAAGGTATTAGCTTAAAAGAGTTAGTTACTAATACTCGACAGTCAATTGGTATTTGGGGAGATCGTGCTGGTGCACCTCCTACTATTGCGCCCGCAGACTTAGCCCAGCTACAAGCTGAAGCTGGCGAAAATCTAAGCCAACTCCATAAGTTACTGATCGAGCCCATCGCTGCTCTGCTCCCCACCGATCCCCACCAAAAGGTCGCCTTTATCCCCCAGGGTGAACTCTTCCTCGTCCCCTTCCCTGCCCTCAAAGACGCTAACGGCGAATACCTGATCGAAAACCACACCATTCTGACTGCGCCATCGATACAGGTGTTGCAGCTGACCCAAGAATTGGCGGGTGGGGACAGGGCGAATGGCCATTCGCCCCTGCAGGGGGAAAATCCTTTGATTGTCGGTGACCCCTTCATGCCAGAGGTGACGTTCCTCTCGGAAGCAGGCAACTTTGAATCCGTGCAACTGCAGCCCCTCTACGGTGCCCGTCAAGAAGCTCAGGCCGTAGCCGGTTTCCTCAATACTGCTGCTCTAGTGGGCGAACAAGCCACCGAAGCCCAAATCAAACGACAAATTGCTGAAGCTGACCTGATCCATCTCGCCACCCATGGACTGTTGGAATACGGTGACCCGCGCCAAACCGGGAGCCGCGATACCCCAGGAGCAGTAGCCTTAGCCCCTGGCAATGGCGAAGATGGCTTGCTGACTTCCACCGAAATCTTGCAGATGGAGTTGCAGGCGGATCTGGTGGTGCTTAGCGCCTGCGATACCGGTCGTGGTCGCATTACTGGTGATGGGGTGATTGGTCTGTCGCGTTCCTTTATTGCAGCAGGGGTGCCCAGCATTATCGTTTCCCTCTGGGCAGTACCCGATGCCCCAACAGCAGATCTGATGACTGAGTTCTACAACCAGCTTTCTCAAGGGCAAACCAAAGCCCAAGCCTTAAGGCAGGCAATGCTGATCACGATGGAAACCCATCCTGATCCGAAAGACTGGGCGGCTTTCACCCTAATTGGTGACGCCGAATAGGCTGTGGTTGCACTCGCAGCGATGTGCAAACCGCAAAACTTTGAGCAGTACCCTTGCGATGCAAGGGTATTTCCTTTAACTAAAGGATGTATAAGCACTGCTGCATCAGCAATAGACCCCGACTAGGTGCTGCGGTCGTACATTTCCCTGTAGCGCTGAATTGCCCTATCCCTAAATCAAAAGCCCACCATGTCTCGAATTCGTCGCCGCCACTTTCTACAAATGGCAGGCTCTAGCCTTGCCGCGATTGGCCTTAGCCAAACTGACTTCTTGCGCCAGGGTGAGCAATTTCATCAAGCCTTAGCCCAAGCCACCGGTAGAAAATTAGCCTTGCTGGTGGGCATCAATCAATATCCCGAACCGATTGGAGACCTTAGTGGTTGTCTGAATGATGTCCGTTTGCAGTACGAGCTACTGGTACACCGTTACGGCTTTGATCCACAAAATATTGTGATTGTGGCCGATGCCACCCTTAACCTGCCTGCCAAAGCCCATATCACCACCCCAACAAGGCAAGCGATTCTGAATGCCTTTCAGACCCATTTAGGTGAGGCTGCGTCAGAAGACACGGTGATCTTTCACTATTCGGGGCATGGCACCTATGTGCAAGATCCCTCTCCTATCAATTATTCTCAAGGCCCTAACGAATTGGGGACGGCTCCCAACGTGGTCCCTTATGAGGGGTTCGACGGCAGAGTGGGGGCGATTGTCCCTACAGATGCCTTAGACGGAGTGGTGGCAGGGGAGGCCAATGTCATTATGGGCAGCACGATCTTTTTGCTGAGTCGTGCGCTCAAAACGAACAATGTCACCCTAGTACTAGATAGCTGCCACGCAGGCGGAGGCGTCCGAGGGAATTTAGTCTATCGAGCCACCTTGAGTGATGCAGCGGTGGGACCGAGCCAGCTTGAGAAAAACTTTCAAGCGCAGATGAGAGCTGACTTAGATCTCACCGACGACAATCTTTTCCGTCAATTGCGTCAAGCGGGCATTGCTAGAGGGGTAGCGATGACCTCTGCTTTGGCGACAGAGACCGCTGCAGAAGCAACGGTTGCAGGCTTTAGGGCAGGCATTTTCACCCATTTATTAACCCGCTACTTATGGCAAACCACCGTTGCCCAGCCGATTAAAGATTCATTTGTCGACCTAGCTCGGATCACCCGTATTGAGGTGGATGAGCTTGGGGGTAACCAAAATCCCATTTACTTTGCCCAACCGGAGACTGACCTGGAGACTCAGCCGCCTTATTTACTAACGGCTACGGCCCCAGCAGCGGATGCTGTAATTCGTGATGTGAGACCCAATCAGACCGTCGCGTTTTGGTTGGGGGGGATGACAGCCAATGGGCTACAAGAGGCTGTGTCTACCTTTGAGGTGATTGATAAACAAGGTGATGTGCTCGGGCAGGTCCAACAGACCAGCCGTCAGGGCCTGTTGGGGCAGGGGCAGCCTTTGGATGGTCTTACGGCGCAGCCCGGAATGTTGATGCGGGAGTCGATTCGTGGCATTCCCAATGACATTACCTTACGAGTGGGGCTGCACGAGTCTTTAGGGGCAGATGCTGCGTTGGTGCGCCAAATTTTACAGAGTTTTGACCGCGTTACTGTTGTGGAGGCAGATGGTCAAACCGATACGGACTATTTGCTCGGTCGATTTGATCAAATTGCCTTGGCAGAAGTTCAGCTTCAGGGACAGGACAATCGCACCGATATTCAATCGATTGAACCAGGCAGTATTGGTCTGTTTAGTAACGCCTTAGACCCCTTGCCCAGTACGTTTGCATCCCAGTATGAGAGCGTTGGCGAAGCCCTAGAGCGACTGTCAAACCGCTTGCGCCTACTGCTGGCGAATCGTGCCCTCAGAACCATTCTGAATACGGATGCGACGACACTCCAAGTCCAGGTAGAGGTCTCTTCGAATCAGCGCGGCGGGGTTGGGGTGGTGAGTAGTCGAGGCAGAGATCGAGCCGAGCCCCAAGTGCAGTCCCAGGTTGCTCGGATGCAGGTGGGAGAAGAGATGTCGCTACGCGTTACCAATCGCGAAGATCGGTCTTTGTTTGTGGCCGTAGTGGCCGTAGAGCGGGACGGGGATATGTACCTTTACCATCCAAGCCACTGGAATGTAGCGGAGCTAGAAGCAGAATTAAGCCCTGGCGAAAGCGTGGTTATTCCTAAGGATGATGATGTCTTTTACCTGCCGATTCAGGGACCTGCAGGTTATTTCGAAGTGCTGGTCATTGCCAGTACGGAACAACTGCGTGATACGTTGCAAGCGCTGCGACGGTTGAGCGATCGCACCTTAGGCGATCGTGGTCAGTTAATTGCCTTTACCCCTGAAGAGGAGCAGAGTCGCGGTCCGAGAGGGAGTAGCCTCGGCATTGTGTCCGATATTCTTGGGGATCTTGATCGCAACGCCAGTGCAGCTCCGGCCCTACGACAGGAACAATATAGTGTCAACACTGCCCAACTAGCAGCCTTGTCTGTGGTGATAGAGGTGATAGAACCTGTGTCTAATTCCTAATTAGCGGTAATTTTAAAGTTCGCACGACTAAATCGATCAAAACGTGAATAAGTCCTCCGGGGTCGGCAATAGAAGCCTACAGATGAGATGAATGCCCCCTGGAGGACTTTTCCATGAAATTCGCATCTTTACTCAGTTTTTCTCTCGCTAGCGCCTGTATTGCCATAATTACTCCAGCTAGTTTCGCTGCTGAAGGCACCTCCCGTATGGTAGATGCCCTAGAAGCCACTGGGTCCCTCTACCAGGCAGGCCCCTCGACGCAGCCTAGCTCTCAAGGCATTACTATGGCTGATGCCTTGCCGGTACAACTGGCCCAAACCGATGCCATCGAGCAACTTATGCGCCAGGGCTTTGACCAATTGAATAACCGCGACTATGCTGCGGCCCTACAAACCTTTGAGCAAGTATTGAGTCAAAACCCCAACCACGTGGGGGCCTGGATGGGTAAGGGCTATGTCTTTGACGACCAGGAAAACTATCCCGAGGCGATCGCGGCTTTCGAGCAGGCCTTAGCTATCAACCCAGAAGTAGTCCATGCCTGGGTGGGTTTGGGCAACGCCCTCGACGATGGCGGCCAACCGGAAGCCGCCTTAACTGCTTATGGTCGTGCCATTGCAATTGACTCTGAAGCCTCCAGAGCCTATTACAACCGGGGCATTACCCTGATGAGGTTAGGCCGCCACAGCGAAGCCAACCCTGATTTTCAGCGCACCGTTGAGCTGGACCCAGACTATGGTCGGGCCTGGTTGAAGCTCGGGCAAACCCGATTGGCCCTAGAGCAATACCCCGAGGCATTGACGGCTTTTGACCGAGCCTTGGCCTTAGATGACGGTGTCAGCAGCGCTTGGCATGGTCGAGGGATTGCCCTTTATGAGCTGGAACGCTATGAGGACGCCCTGGTTGCTTTCGAGCGCACCACTGCTATGACCCCCGAAGGGCGCTGGGGCTGGATGTATCGTGGCCATACCCTGTCAATATTGGACCGCTATGAGGAAGCCTTGGCGGCCTATGAGCGGGTGATATCAATTTCTCCTGATTGGTCTTGGGCTTGGTATCGCAAGGCCGCTATCCTGGCGGCTTTAGAGCGCTTTGATGAGGCCAGAGTCGCAGTGGCAGAATCCTTGCGGATTGACCCTAACAACACCTCAGCTCAGGAACTGCAGCAAGATCTGCGCCGGGAAATCGGGCGATTACCTAATCCTGAAGTGGCTCAGGTGTTCTGATTCGTCCAGTTCAGCAGGGCGTACGGCTGTACGCCCCTACGTTCCATTCTTGTAGGTTGATTCCCATGAAACGATTTCGTCACTTTTTGATTTTCCTGTGGGTACACGACTTGGCAAACTCTGCGCGTAGAAAATATGCAAAGTAAATTGGTTAGCCATCGCATCAGAGCGAAGATGGTTTCAAAGGCAACCGGAGGCAGGGTTGATGTTTCCCTTAGTGGGTATTGCGGCCAGCATCAGTCA